>JAFSEB010000042.1 GCA_017435905.1 Clostridia bacterium
ATGAACATGACGATGTGTATATCATCGAAGTCAACCCACGCTCCCCCCGCACCGTGCCGTTCCTCTCCAAAGCGACGGGGTACTCTCTGGCAGACATCGCTACGCTGGTCAATCTGGGCGTATCTCTTGCCGAACAGGGTATCACCGAGATCTATCCCAGGGAAAAGAAACGCTGCTATGTCAAGGCACCAGCCTTTTCCTTCTCCAAGCTGCGGGGCATGGATGCCTACCTTTCCCCGGAGATGAAATCCACCGGCGAGGCCATCGGATATGACAAAAAGCTGCATCGAGCCATGTATAAGGCGCTTATAGCCTCCGGTGTCCATATGCTCAACTACGGAACGGTCATTGTAACGCTGGCCGACGAGGACAAGGAGGAAGCACTGCCGCTGGTGCGCCGCTTCTATGAAATGGGCTTCAATATCGAAGCGACCACTATGACCGCACAGTTCTTGAAGGAACACGGCATCCGAACCAGAACCCGAAAGAAACTCAGTGAAGGCAGCGAGGAGATCCTGGATTCCATTCGCGCCGGATATGTGAGCTATGTCATCAACACCCGCGCCATTCTCTCCGGCGTTCACTACGAGGACGGCGCGCAGATCCGCCGCTGCGCCATTGAAAATGGGATCACCATGCTGACCAGTCTGGATACCGTGAAGGTACTTTTGGATGTGCTGGAGGAAAGCACTATAGGCATATCCACTATTGACGAGTAGGAGGTATTCATATGCGGGATTATAAGAGCGAGTTTTACAGAAGAGTGGAATTTATCAAAACCGTTTTGAGCGAGAGCGGCGCTGACGGCATTGTTTATGGTAACAGCGGCGGTAAAGATTCAGCGTTGGTGGGTATTCTTTGCAAAGCAGCCTGTGATAACACCATTGGCATTATCATGCCCTGTGCCTCCAAACGGAACTATGACCAGGATACAGCTGATGGCTTGACCGTCGCCAAACAGTATCATATCGAAACCCGAACAGTTGATTTGACCCCTGTACGTGAATCTGCCGTGCAGCAGATCTCTGCTGCTGCAGATATCAATTCAGCCGCTCTAACGAACCTCGCCCCCCGGCTTCGGATGCTTACGCTCTACGCCATTGCCGCCAGCGAAAACCGTCTGGTTGCCGGTACAGGCAACCGCAGCGAAGCCTATGTGGGCTACTTCACTAAATGGGGTGACGGTGCCCATGACTTTAACCCTATTTCCGATCTGACAGTAACAGAGATCTACGAATTTCTGCGCTGGCTGAATGCCCCGGCCTGCATCATTGAAAAGGCTCCCTCGGCGGGGCTATTTGATGGGCAAACCGACGAGCAGGAAATGGGCATCACATACAGTGAATTGGATGCATACCTCTTTGGAGAAGCGGTATCTGATGCTGCAAAACAAATCATTCAGCGTATGCACGATAAAAGTGAACACAAGCGCGAGGGCATTAAACATTATGCGTAATGGAACACGAACACCCTGAATCCAAAATCTCAACTGTACGCGCCATTATTGCAATCGCAGTTTGCAAGTTGCTCCGTAAGGGTTTACGAATTACGGGACATGGCGGCACCAATCTGCCGGGAAAAGTGGCGCTAAGGCTTTGCCCAAACATTTTGACTCTGACGGCAGCAGGAGTGCGCACGGTCATTGTAAGCGGAACGAATGGCTAGACAACGACCTGCCGCTTGATTAAACAAGGGCTGCAGGCTTCCGGTAACGCTGCTGATCGGGCTGTCGCTTCTGCTGGCGCATCCAACTTTCAAGCAGCTTGAGTATGGTTTCCTCCATTCTCTGCGGTGTGTAGGAGCGAGGAAAGTATTTTCGGATTTTCTCCATTGGAAGCGTCAGATTCCAGTTCTCCGGCTTTTTCTGCTCCAACATGATGCCGAGGATGGTATCGTCGTTGAGCTTTCCTTCGCCCGACAAACGCCTCATACGCTGTGCCTGCGAGAACGAGGGTGTAGCCTGTTCGCTGTCGATTGTCTCGATCAGCAGGCGTTGTTCATCGGGTGTGAGATACGAAATCTCGACCGCGGGTGTCATGCCGATTTTGCCCTCATCGACCAGTTGAAGCAGCTCGGGTTCCAACTCATTCAAGCGGATATATCGTTGGATTTGAGAGGAACTGTCCGGGCTGTTTTCTGCGATTTGGGCGCGGGAGGTCTTTCCTTCAAAATTCTGCCCAACTTGGGCAGAATTTTTTCCGGGCCTGCCAGCCTGCCTTTTGATGGCTTCCAACTTCATCTTGTAAGCCTTTGCTTTCTCGCTGGGGAGGATATTTTCTCGCTGCAGGTTACTGTCTACCATGATGATGGTTGCGGCGTTGCGGTCGATGTCGCGGACGATGATGGGCATGTCATCGAGACCGGCAATCGCGGATGCCTGTTTTCGTCGATGCCCCGCAATCAGTTCAAAAGTCCCATCGGGGAGAGGATGCGCAATGCCGGGGACGAGCACTCCGAACTGCTTGATGCTCTCAACCGTCTGCTGCATCATATCATCATCACGAACGCCGAAAGGGTGGTCGGGATAGGGACGCAGCTTATCCAAGGGGATGCGCTGAATGACTTCTAAAGTATCGTTGTTTTCCATGATTACCTCCGTAAATGCTAAGAGCGCCCAGCGAATGAAATCACTGAGCGCTCGGATTTAGGATTATTTTATTGAGGTCAAAATCAGACAAACGATATCAAAATCGATCAGCGTTATTGCTGCCGATGCAGTCCCTTTTGTGGCTTCGGAAGGGGCTGAAATGTAGCCCATTTTTAGCCCATAATTTAACCCATCCATTAACCCATTCGGGGATTTTAACCCCTATTTAACCCATATAAACGAGTATAGGATAGGTCAGATTGCGTCAAACCATATCAAAAGGAAAAACCCCGGAATTGCGATAATTCCGGGGTTTTGAGTGCTTTTGCGGTATAAAAAGTACAGTTTAGCGCTTGCTGAACTGAGGAGCACGGCGTGCAGCCTTCAGACCGTACTTCTTCCTTTCCTTCATGCGAGGATCGCGGGTCAGGAAACCGGCTTTCTTCAGAGCACCACGGAGTTCGGGATCCGCAACGATGAGGGCACGGGCGATGCCGTGACGGATAGCACCGGCCTGACCGGTGAAGCCGCCGCCGTAAACGTTGACGTTCACATCGAACTTGGAAAGGGTGTCGGTGAGAACCAGGGGGGCACGGACGATCATCTTGAGGGTCTCGTAACCGAAGTAATCTTCGAGGTCACGCTTGTTGACGGTGATGTTGCCGTTGCCGGGGAGCAGACGAACGCGGGCGACAGACTTTTTACGCCTGCCGGTACCGAGATACTGAGTGACAGTTGCCATAATTCAAATCTCCTTCCCGCTTATTTGAGCACGAGCACTTCGGGCATCTGGGCAGCGTTCTTATGCTCGGGACCGGCATAAATGCGGACCTTCTTGAGCATCTGACGGCCGAGGGGACCCTTGGGCATCATGCGGCGAATTGCTTCGTATACGGCGAATTCCGGCTTCTTGTTGAGGAGCTCACGGTAGGTGGTCTCCTTGAGGCCGCCGGGATAACCGGTGTGGTGATAGTACTTCTTCTGATCAAGCTTGCGGCCGGTCATCACAACCTTCTCGGCGTTGATGATGATGACATGGTCACCGGTATCGCAATGGGGGGTATATATCGGCTTATGTTTTCCGCGAAGGATAGCGGCTACCTGGGAAGCGAGACGGCCGAGCACCATTCCGTCTGCATCCACAACATACCACTTACGTTCGACGGTCTCGCCTTTTGCCATATAGGTTTTCATGGCGCGTCCTCCTAATTGTAAATGTAATATTTTTGTTGTGTTATGCATGGTTGACGCTTTGCTGCCGGGGCTAGTGGCCGCAAATCACCAATCCTATCAAACACACCTTTGTTATTATAGTGAAAGGAAGCCCCGATGTCAAGGGATTTTTTCAGTATTTTCGGGGTTTTTTCAAGTTTTTTCGCCGTATCATTCCATGCCGGGAAAGCCTATCTGCCGAAGCGCCTCATAGAGCATGATCGCCACGGAATTGGAAAGATTCAGCGAGCGCCGATCGTTCAGCATGGGAATGCGTACCGCATCCTCCGCCCTTCTCGTAAGCAGCTTTTCACCAAGACCGGCTGTCTCTTTTCCAAACACAAGGAAGTCGCCGTCCCTGTATTGTGCCTGCGCATAGCTGCGCTTTGCATGGGTGGATGCAAGAAAGAACCTTGCATCGGGATGAGCCGCCTCCACCTCCTCAAAGGAATCGTAATAGGTGATATTGAGGTATTTCCAATAATCGAGCCCTGCCCGTTTCAGGTGCTTATCATCCGTGGAAAAGCCCAGCGGACGGACAAGGTGCAGCGCAGCACCCGTTACCGCACAGGTACGGGAAATGTTTCCGGTATTTTCCGGGATCTCCGGCTCCACAAGAACGATGTTGAACATAAACTGCGGTTCCTTTCTTAAACGACCTTTTCATTTTATCATTTAGAAACCCTGCGTCAAGCCCTTCCCCACCTTTTCCGGAAAAGAAAAAGAGCCGCATTGCTGCGGCTCGCATGCTGCCGTATCTCAGTTTTCAAAGGGAGCGGTAAACTGCAGAATACCATGGTGCACCATCAGCCTGCCCTTGGCAAAAACGCTGTCGACGGAAAGATCATCCGTAAGGAAGGTAAGATCCGCATCGCTGCCTGCTGCGATGCAGCCTTTTTTCGGATAAAGCGCAAGCGCCTTCGCCACGTTTTCCGTGCAGGGCTTGATCGCTTCTTCAAGGGGAAGCCCCTTATCCTTCACAAGGCTCTTCACAACGCCATGGAGGTTGTCGATCTTGCCTGCGCCGATGCCGATCATTTCGTTTTTTTCATTCCAGATAGGGAAGCTGCCGTTGCCGTCGGTGCTCATTGTCACCATACCCTTTGCCCCCTGCTCAAGCGCACGGGACACGATGCCTGCGGTATGGATATGCTCGTTGCCGCAGGTGAAATCCGCATAGCCGCCAAGCTTCGTCCAGCGCATGGCAGCATCAAACTTACCGCCAAGGTGCGTGGGGCGAAGGTTGGCAATGGGGATATCGGTGCTCTCTACGATATCAAAAAGCATATCAAGCTGTGCTTTGCCCGTTCCCGTATGGAAGTGGGTAATACCGACCTTGCCGGAAAGGATGCCTGCCTGCCGTGCCTGCGAAATGAGCCATACAAGGTCCCTTTTGTCCATATTCATGCTGCGGTGATCGGAAATGGCGATTTTGACGCCGATGCACTCCTGCAGCATCACGATATCCTTTTTCACGCTCCCCGTTACGGTGGGAGACGGGAATTCATAAGCGCCCGTCAGGAAGAAGGCTGTCAAGCCCATTTCATTGAAAGCCTTTGCCCGTGCAGCAAGACTTTCCACGCTGCGGTTGGTGCCATCCGTACCGAGAAGACCCACAAGGGTGGTAACGCCTGCACGGACGGGCGCACTCAGCGGAAGCGGCGGCACCTGATTGCGGAAGCCGCCTTCCCCACCGCCGCCGGTAATGTGCACATGCTGGTCGATATAACCCGGAATACAGCGCATGCCTTCCGCATCAATAACATGAAGACCCGGAAAGCTGCAGTCGATGGCATCCGCCACTGTTTCAACGGTTTCCCCTGCGATCAGAATGTCGGAATGTTTCCAGCTGCCGTCACGGAAAACGGAAGCGTTATTAATGAGCGTGATCACGGTTCTTTCCCCCCTGTTATCTTGCGTATTCGCCGTAAAGGCTGCGGAAGAATGCATTGTTTCCGTAGGTAGCATAATAAATACGTTTGTCTCCCCAGCTGGTACCCCTGCTCTTCTGACGGAAGAAATGCACATCCTCCGGCAGGAAGGTATCGTGGTTGACGAAGATCTGCTTCACAGCCGCCACCGTATCCGCCACAGGCTTAACGGAGCGGATCTCCGCCTCGTCATCGGCAACGGTGTACTGGTTTTTCTGGAAGATGATGTCTTCGATATCATTGGGATAATTTGAGGACAGGTAGCGGTTGTAAATGGTATTTGCCACCGCAGCACGTGCCTCGACGGATGTACCCTTTGCCTCTTCCTGCACTACCTGCGCAAGCAGCAGCAATTCCGCTGCGGTAAAGCCGCCGCCATCGGAGAAATAATCATAGGGATCCACACCGTAGCCGTTGCCGCCGGAACTTGTACCGATGCTTTCCGGCTTCTTTGTGGGCGAAACGGTCGCCGTGGGCTTCACTGAGGGACTCGGCGAAGCGGAGGCTGCAGGCGTAGCGGAAGGCGTCGGAGCAGGTGTGGGCGAAGGCGAAGGTGTCGGCACGGTGCCGATCTTCACAAGTTCTTTTGTGATGAAGCCTTTTTTGCCGCCGTATTCCACCCGGTACCAGTCGCCGGAGGAGCCCGTTACGGTGATCTTTTCATTCCGGTCAAGCTCTGCGATGATATCGTAATCCTTGCCGGGACCTTTACGGAGGTTTGCGCTGCCTGCATTCACATATGCAGCGGTATCATCCATCTCCTTAACCTTGTAGGACGGCGTCGGTTTCGGTGTGGGAGCCGTGCCGAATTCCACAAATTCCGCAAGGATGAAGCCGGTTTCCCGGTCTTCCGTTTCCACCCGGTACCAATCGCCGCTTTTCCCCGTCACGGTCAGCTTTTCATTCTCAAACAGTTCTTCAAGAATGGCATACTCCGTATCGGGACCTTCACGCAGGTTTGCGCTGCCTGCGTTGAGATAGGCTTCCTTCTCCTCCATCTCCTCCACCGTGTAAGCAGGCGTAGGTGACGGTGTCGGCGAAGGCGTGGGCGTTAGCAAAGGTTCTGCCGGCGGCGTGGGTGAAGGCTCCGTTTCTTCCGTGGCTGCCGGCGTTGCCGGAGGAAGCGGCGCAGCGGAAGATTCCGCATCCACGCCAATAAGCGCACCGGGTGTTTCTTCCGGTACGCCGATGGGAGTCGGTGCGGTTGTTCCTTCCGGCACAGGCGTTAAAACGGGATCGGTGTATGCCGCTTCGTAGGGCACCACATTTCCGGTTTCCGCAACCTGCACGCATCCCGTCAAAAGCAGCATTGCCGCAGACAGGATCAGGCTGAGCGTTCGTTTCATGGCGGTTGTCAGAGGATAAACTTATCGAGATCCTCCCCGTCGAACTCGTTCGACAAATGCTCCTTTACATAGTTTTCATCCACAACGACCTTGATGAGCGGATGGTCTCCGCTGGCGTTGAAGGAGATATCATCAAGCACGGTCTCCATAATGGTGTGAAGACGTCTTGCGCCGATGTTTTCGTTGTTTTCGTTGGCTTTCTGCGCATAATGGGCAATGGCGCCAAGGGCATCCTCGGTAAACTGCAGGGCAATATTATCCGTTTCAAGCAGCGCCGCATACTGCTTGGTGATGGCGTGCTCCGGCTGGGAAAGGATGCGCTTGTAGTCTTCTTCCCCAAGGGCATTGAGTTTGACACGAATGGGAAAGCGTCCCTGCAATTCGGGGATCAGATCGGATACTTTGGAAACATGGAATGCACCTGCTGCGATAAACAGGATGAAGTCCGTTTTGACGGGACCGTATTTCGTATTGACGGTGCAGCCTTCCACGATGGGAAGGATATCCCTCTGTACGCCCTCACGGGAAACATCCGGTCCTGCACCGCGCTGACCGGCAGCGATCTTGTCGATCTCATCGATGAAGATGATGCCGTCCTGCTCCGCCTTTTCGATGGCTTCACGGATCACATCGTCCATATCGATCAGCTTTTCGGATTCTTCCTGCACAAGGATGCGCCTTGCTTCCCTGACTTTTACACGGCGGTTCTTTTTCTGTTTGGGGATCAGACCGCCCATCATTTCGTTGAGGTTGATATCAATACCGAGAGCAAGCATGGTGTCGCTGCCGGCATTGGTCTGCTCCACCTCCACTTCCACAAGCTTCTCTTCAAGAAGACCTGCACGAAGCTGGGCTGCTACCTGTTCCCGCTCGTTGAGACGGGCGGTTTTTTCTTCCTCTGTGGGGACTTCTTCCTCATTTGCCTTGGGGCCGCCAAGAAGAAGCTGCAGCGGATTCACAGGGGCGCTGTTTCGCTTTTTTGCATTGGGAACAAGAAGATCGATGAGCCTTTCGCCCGCAGCGGTCTCCGCCACAAGGCGCACCGCTTCCATACGTTTTTCCTTGCAAAGGCGGATAGATGCCTCCACAAGGTCACGGATCATGGAGTCCACATCACGGCCCACATAGCCCACTTCCGTGAATTTCGTTGCTTCCACCTTGATGAGCGGCGCATCCACAAGCTTTGCAAGGCGTCTGGCGATCTCCGTTTTGCCAACGCCCGTGGGGCCCATCATAATGATGTTTTTCGGGGTGATCTCCTCCCGAAGTTCCGGTGCAAGACGGCTTCTGCGATAGCGGTTGCGAAGCGCCACCGCCACGGCGCGCTTTGCTTCATCCTGCCCGACGATATAGCGGTCAAGCGCATCTACGATCTCACGGGGCGTCAGCATGATACTTCCTCCATGGTGATGTTGCCGTTGGTATAAACACAGATATCGGAGGCAATGCGGATAGCCTTTTCGGCGATCTCCGGTGCGCTGAGAGTTGTATTCTCGCTGAGCGCCTTCGCCGCCGCAAGGGCATACATGCCGCCGCTGCCGATGGCCGCAATGCCGTCATCCGGGTCGATGACCTCTCCGGTACCGGAGATGATGAGCAGCTCTTCCTTATCTGCCGCAATGAGCATCGCCTCAAGCTGGCGCATGGCCTTATCGCTGCGCCAATCCTGCGCAAGGGAAACGGCCGCCCTTCTGAGGCTGCCGCCGTACTGTTCAAGCCGTGCCTCAAAGCGCTCCGAAAGGGAGAAAGCATCCGCTACGGAACCGGCAAAGCCCACGATCACACTGTTGTGATAGATGCGCCGCACTTTGCGTGCATGTGCCTTCATGACAGTTTTTTCGCCCATGGTGACCTGTCCGTCACCGGCAACGGCACACCTGCCGTCCTTTTTCACGGCAACGATGGTTGTTCCCTTCAGATCCATGCGTTTAATTCAATTCCTCCATTTATTCCGCTTTACAGCTCGGTTTTGATACATAGTACCACACCTTTTCCCCACTTTGTGGGTTTTCGCTTATCTTTTACAGTTTATTCGCATTCTTGTTTGATTTTCCCGATCAATGCCAAAGAGCGCTCCGCCACAAGGGTATACCGTTCCTGCTTGTTGCGGGGCGGGTTTTCGATGCCCTCAATAATGCCGAAGCTGATATTCATGGGCTGGAAGTCCTTCCCTGCATAGCCGGAAACGTAGTGACCAAGCGCACCGAGGGCGGTTTTCTGCGTATACTCGATGCGTTTCTTCCCAAGCAGCTTGCCTGCAAGGTCGATGCCTGCCACCATGCCGCTGGCAGCGCTTTCCACATAGCCTTCCACGCCGGTGATCTGCCCTGCAAAGTAAAGACCTTCTTTTTCCTTTACCTGATACCAGGGGTCGAGCTTTCCGGGAGAATTCAGGAAAGTATTGCGGTGCATGACGCCATAGCGCACATATTCCGCATTTTCAAGGCCGGGGATCATGCCGAACACACGCTTCTGCTCGCCGAACTTCAGGTTTGTCTGGAAGCCCACGATGTTGTAAAGCGTGCCTTCCGCATCGTCCTGGCGAAGCTGCACCACCGCATAGGGGCGCCCTTCCATGCGGGGATCGGAAAGACCGACGGGTTTAAGCGGTCCAAAGGCAAGAGTCCGCTCTCCCCTCTTTGCCATCACTTCAACGGGCATGCAGCCTTCAAAGACCTTCGGCGTTTCAAAGGAATGAAGGGGAGCGGTCTCCGCAGCCACAAGTTCCCTGACGAATGCATAGTATTCATCCCGTGTCATGGCGCAGTTAAGATAGTCGCTGCCCCTGTCATAACGGGATGCTTCAAAGACCCTGTCCATATTGAGTGACTCTTTTGTTACAACGGGTGCGGCGGCATCATAAAAATGCAGCCCTTCGCCGATAAACGCTTCGATGTTTTCAAGAAGCTTACCGTCCGTCAGCGGGCCGGTGGCAATAATGGCAGGCGGTTCCGGGATCTCGGTCGCCTCCGCTTCCACCACGGTGATGTTCGGATGGTTTTTGATGCGCTCCGTCACAAGACGGGCAAAGCCCTCCCTGTCTACCGCCAGCGCACCGCCGGCAGGCACACGGGTCTCATCCGCACAGGCAATGATCACCGAGCCCATGCGGCGCATCTCCTCCTTCAGAAGGCCGACACCGTTCTGGATGCGGTCAGAACGAAGGGAATTGGAGCACACAAGCTCACCGAAAAGATCGGTCTTGTGCGCAGGGGAACGCCTCAACGGGCGCATTTCCACAAGCGATACAGCGATGCCGCGTTCAGCAAGCTGATACGCGGCTTCGCAACCCGCCAGTCCGGCGCCCAGCACCGTCACGCGGTCATTCTTCATTGGCTGTCTCCTCATTTGCTTTGCGGTTCGGGCGCACCACAAAACCGCAGTCCTTTTCCGTGCACATGGTATAAGCGCCCCTCTGCCCTACCTTGGATACCATCATGGCTCCGCATTTCGGGCATTTTTCCTTTGTGGGCTTATCCCAGGAAACAAAATCGCACTCCGGATAGCGCTCGCAGCCGTAAAAAGGCTTGCCACGCTTGGATTTACGCTTGATGAGCGCTGCGCCGCACTTCGGGCAGGGCACATCGATCTTTTCCACGATGGCCTTGGTGTTGCGGCAATCGGGGAAATTCGGGCAGGCAAGGAACTTGCCGAAGCGGCCCATTTTGTAGACCATCATGGCGCCGCACTTATCGCAGACCACGTCGGATACCTCATCGGGCACAACGACCTTTTCAATGGTGGCTTCCGCCTTTTCAAGGCTCTCGCTGAAGGGGCCGTAGAAATCCCCGATCACTTCACGCCAGGGCTGTTCCCCGTCCTTGATGAGGTCGAGCTTGGTTTCCATATCCGCCGTGAACTTGATGTCCACGATATCCTCGAAGTTGTCCTTCATCATCTGCGTGACGATAAAGCCCAGCTCCGTGGGAACAAGCTGTTTCTTTTCACGCTGCACATAGCCACGCTCCAAAATGGTGGAGATGGTGGGCGAATACGTGCTCGGGCGGCCGATCCCGCGCTCCTCGAGGGTCTTCACGAGAGTCGCCTCCGTGTAGCGCGGCGGCGGCTGGGTGAAATGCTGCTCCTTATCCACCTTCTGAGCGCTAAGTGTCTCACCGACGGTAAGTTCCGGCAGAGCGACATCCTTTTCCTGTACATCGTCACGGCCTTCCGTGTAGATGGCGGTATAGCCGTCAAAAATCGTACGCACGCCGTTTGCACGGAACGTGCAGCCGGCTGCATCAAACACCACGGCATTGGTCTCAAAGACCGCAGGTGCCATCTGGCTAGCAAGAAAACGGTCGTAAATGAGCTTATACAGCTTGAACTGCTGGTTGGAAAGGGATGCCTTGACCATCTGCGGCGTCAAAGAAGAATTGGCGGGGCGAATGGCTTCATGCGCATCCTGTGCACCCTTTCTGCCCTTGTATACGTTGGGCTTTGCAGGCACATAGCGCTCGCCGTACTGCTTTTTGATCTCCTCTGCAGCCTGCTTCTGGGCTTCCTCCGCAATGCGGACGGAGTCGGTACGCATATAGGTGATAAGACCCGTTGCACCCTTGCCGGCGATATCCACGCCTTCATAAAGCTGCTGTGCCACAAGCATGGTGAGCTTGGAGGTAAAGCCAAGCTTGCGGGAAGCTTCCTGCTGCAGGCTGGATGTTGTGAAGGGGGCGGGCGCATTGCGCACCTTTTCCGCTACCTTGCGGTCGGTCACAACAAAATCGCAGTCAGCGGCCTTTGCAATGACAGCATCTGCATCCGCCTCGTTATGGAGCTCTGTCTTTTTGCCGTTGTAGCCGTAGAATTTCGCTTCAATGGGCTTGCGGAGACCTTTATATTTGAGGGATGCGGAAACATTCCAGTATTCCTCGCTGACAAAGTCCAGGATCTCCTGTTCACGGTCGCAGATAATGCGTGTGGCAACAGACTGCACACGGCCTGCGCTGAGACCCTTCCTGACCTTCGCCCAAAGGATGGGGCTGATTTTATAGCCCACAAGGCGGTCAAGCACACGGCGTGCCTGCTGTGCATCCACAAGGTCCATGTTGATGCTGCGGGCCGCCTTAACGGACTTCTTCACCGTTTGGGACGTGATCTCATTGAATTCGATGCGGCACTTGGATTTGGTATCAAGCTTCAGGATCTGCGCAAGGTGCCAGGAAATGGCTTCGCCTTCCATATCAGGGTCCGTTGCGAGATACACGGTCTTGGCGTTTTTCGCTTCCTTGCGGATACGCTCAAGCACATCGCCCCGTCCGCGCAGGGTGATGTATTTCGGTTCAAAGTTTTTCTCGACATCCACGCCGAGCTGGCTTTTGGGAAGATCCCGTACATGGCCGTTGGATGCGATGACCTTGTACTTGCTCCCCAAAAATTTGCCGATCGTTTTCGCCTTTGCCGGCGACTCCACGATCACAAGATTTTCGGACATTCCGTTACCTCCGGTATATCGATTGCTCGAAAGCATTATAAACTGTATACCCTTCCGGGCGATTGTTTCATTATTCCCGAAAACTCCATCTCTGTCAAGGTGGAATTGAGCAGAGGCACGGAAAGTCCCGTCAATTCGCACAATTCATCGAAGCTTTTCTCCCCTTTTGCAAGGATATTGAGGATCAGCCGCTGTTCTGCGGGCAGTTCTTCCCTTTCCTTCGGCAATTCTTCCTTTTGCACCGGGGCGGTCTTCGCTGCCTTTTTCTTCGGTTTTTTTACGGTCTTCGGTTCGTTCTTTTTCTGCGCCATGCCGATGCCCCTGTATTCTTCAAGGATGTCTTCCGCCGCAGAAGTAAACTTTGCCTGTCCGCTGCGAAGAAGCTCATTCGTCCCCTCGCTCTTTGCATCGATCAGGCGTCCGGGCAGCGCAAAGACATCCCTGCCCTGCTCAAGAGCACAGTCAACGGTGATGAGCGTGCCGCTCTTTTCCGCCGCTTCCACCACGAGCACGCCACGGGAAAGACCGCTGATGATGCGGTTGCGCATGGGGAAATAGCTTGGCTTGGCAGCCGTTCCCGGCAGAAACTCCGATATGATCGCACCGCGCCGCATGATCTTGTCATATATATCACGGTTGTTTGCAGGGTATACCATATCCACACCGCAGCCAAGCACGGCAATGGTCGGAAAATCGTTCTTTTCCGCAGCAAGCGCACCGAGCGCCGCAATGCAGTCCACCCCATAGGCAAGACCCGAAACGATGCAGGCGCCTGCCTCTGCCAGTTCCTTTGCAAAGCGGTAAGCCATGTTTCTTCCGTACTCGGAGGGGCTGCGTGAGCCCACAATGCCGATGGGAAGCTCCGCTTCCTGCAATTCACCGCGGCAGTACAGCACCGGCGGTGGATCGTAGATCTCCTTCAAAAGCGAAGGATAATCCGGCATGCGGACGGACAGCGCCGAAATATCGTATTCCTGCAGCCGGCGGAAACAGCCGAGCATATACCGCTCGCTGGCGCTTGCAAAGATGCGTTCCAGCACCTCTGCCTTGATGCCGCACTCGGGCGGCAGCGCACGTTTTTGTGCGGCATTGAAGAAATCCTCCGCATTGCCGCCAAAGGGTGCAAGGGCACGTTCATACTGTTTGGCACCCGGACCAAGCACGAAGCCAAGCCAAAGGAGGAACCGTTCCTCCCGTTCATAATCCAGCTTCATCTGCGTGTATCCCCCCAGTATTTGCTTTCAAGGCTCCTGTACTGTACCGCTTCCGCCACGTGGTGCGCAAGGATCTTTTCACTCCCTTCAAGGTCTGCAATGGTGCGTGATACCTTCAGGATGCGTGTGTAGGCACGGGCGGAAAGGTGCAGCGAGGCAAAGGCTTTCTGCAGCAGCCGTTCTGCGCCCTCATCGAGGATGCAGAAATTTCCTGTCATGCGGCTTGTGAGCTGCGCATTGAACAGGATGCCCTCTTTTTTGTACCGTTCCACCTGAATGCTGCGTGCTTTGTTCACCCTCTCCCGGATCACGGCGGAAGGTTCTCCCCTGCTTTTTGATGCGATATCTTCATATCCCACCTCGCTCATTTCCACATGCAGGTCGAGCCTGTCCAGCATGGGGCCGCTGATGCGCCCGAGATAGCGGGATATCTGTCCCTGTGAACAGCGGCACTGCGCCGTTCTTGATCCGAAATTGCCGCAGGGACAGGGGTTCATGGCCGCCACAAGCATAAACTGTGCCGGATATGTGGAACGTGCCGTTGCCCGTGTGATGGTCACAACGCCATCCTCCATGGGCTGCCGCAGCGCTTCCAGCGTTTCCTTTCGAAACTCAGGGAACTCATCAAGGAACAGTACACCGTAATGGGCAAGGCTGATCTCGCCGGGCATGGCACGGGTGCCGCCGCCGATAAGCGATGCGGTGGATGCGCTGTGGTGGGGCGAGCGGAAGGGGCGCTCCGAAGCCATGCCTTCCGTTCCGCGCAGCGTTCCTGCCACGGATTGGATCTTGGTGATCTCAAGGGCTTCTTCAAAGGTCAGTTCCGGCAAAATGGACGGGATGCTCCTTGCAAGCATGGTCTTGCCGCTGCCCGGCGTTCCCACAAGCAGCAGGTTATGCCCACCCGCAGCAGCGATCTCCGCCGCACGCTTTGCGCCCTGCTGCCCCCGGATATCCGCAAAATCCATGGAATAGGCGATGCTCGCACTGTCCCATGTGCGTGTTTTTTCTTTTGTCAGCGTAGGTTCTCCGCCAAGGAAAGCCGTGATCTGCCGCAGGTTTTCCGCAGCGTATACCTCTACACCCTCGATATAAGAAGCTTCCGCCGCATTTTCACGGGGCAGGATCACTTTTCTGATCCCCTGCCCATATGCGCCGATGACCATGGGCAATATTCCGGGAACTCCCCTGAGTGTGCCGTCAAGGGCAAGCTCGCCAAGGAACAGGCATTCTTCAAGAAGCGGTGACGGGGCGATCTGTTCCGTTGCGGCAAGAAGACCGATGGCAATGGGAAGATCGTAAACGGAGCCCTCTTTGCGAAGATCCGCCGGCGCAAGGTTGACCGTGACACGCTGCACGGGAAATTCAAAACCGCTGTTGCGGATCGCTGCACGCACACGCTCTTTGGATTCACGGACGGCAGCATCCGGCAGGCCCACCGTATCGTAAGCAGGCATGCCCCGTGAAACGTAAGCCTCCACGGATACGGCAAAGCCTTCGATCCCCATCAGGCCATAGCTTTTGATCTTTGCAAGCATGCGTTCCCCTCCCATGCGTTTGCTTCGGTATTGTTCCGTTTTCTTTACTGCTTTTTCTGAAACACAAACAGCTTGTTGCCGATAAAGTTCACGACGATCGCACAGGGCGTGGCGATCAGCTTGCATACGGTATCGCCCTTCACAAAGCCGGACAGCACCTCCGGCAGCCGGGACGATACCCATGCATCCGTAATGCCCAGGGGATTTTTACACAGCCACAGCACGCCGAGCGACACGCCGAGCGAAGCAAGGTTCACGATCAGAAATGCTGTCATTTCCCTCACGCTGCTGTCATGTTCCTGTTTGAATGTCCAGCGGCTGTTCCAGCAATAGCTGTTCAGGATCCCTGCGCTGTAGCCGATGACCTGCGCAAGATAGGACCAGCCAAGCGTCAGGTTTAAAAGCTGAAACACAAGAAAGTCCACCACCGTGTTGGATGCACCCACAACGGCGAATTTCACGAACTGCAGTATATCGGTTTTCTTCATTATATATTCTCCCTTACACACCCATAAACATCCATCCGGGCAGCCACTCAAGGAACGTCACATAGCTGCGAGGCACCTCAAGACCGGAGATCACCGGATAGAACAGGATGAACAGCAGCACTGCCGCCGCCATCCAGATCCATTTGAGTTTGCCGAATGCCGCATCCTCTTCCTCCTTCTTTGAAAGCGCATACACCGTGATCAGCAGAATAAACGGTACGCTTGCAAAGAAATGGTAAATGAAGGTGCACCTTGAGATCATCACCCAGGGCAGATAATTGGCCGCAAGACCCACAAGCAGAACGAAAAGCGTTTTATCGCCCCGTCTTGTGCCGCGGATCAGCGAGAAAATCACGGCAATGGATGTCATCGAACATACCCACCATACAGCAGGGTTGCCCATGGCGGAAATGGTAGAAATATTGCCTTCCTTCACATAGTAGCTTACATGGTACCAGATCGGCCGCAGGATAAATGGCCACTGCCACCATGGCGATTCGTAGGGATGCGTTGCCTTGAGGCCGCTATGGTAGCTGAACATGAATTCCTGTACGCCCCAAATGCCGGCAAGGTCATAGGAGACTTCCGAAAGCACATACGGCAGGTAGGAAAGCAGGTAGATCCCCACGGGGATCAGCACATAAAACAGGCAGCACCACAGGCAGGAAAGCACTGCGTTTTTCCAGAAAGGCTTCACAGCCTGCCGCAGACCCTCATCCGCACTTTCTTTCAGGCGGCGGTATTCAAGGTAACGCTGCACGAGGGATGTAAAGTAGATCACCGCAAGACCGCCGCCCGCATAGAAGCAGATCCATTTGCTGGCTGCACCGAGGCCGAAGAAAAGCCCTGCCAACGCCAGCGGCTTCAATGTCTTTTTCAATCCGTCGCTGAAGAAGTTCATCATGTAGTACTGATACATGTAGTAGAACATCAGCAGGATAAAGAACACGCCGTAAACATCGATGGTGGCGATGCGTGTTTGCGTGAAGTGCATGAAATCAAAGGCAAACAGGCATGCACAAAGAAGCGCATACTCGCTTTTTTTGAAAAGCCGCTTTCCAAACGCATACAGGATCGGCACCATGCCGATGCCGAAGAGCGTGCCCACGATGCGCCAGCCGAATGCGTTCATACCGAAAACGGCAATGCCCAGCATGATAAAGATCTTGCCGAGGGGCGGATGCGAATTCTCGTAGGGTGCGATGCCGTGAAGATGTTCATAGGCAGTACGGGCATGGTAAAGCTCATCAAAATGCATGCCGTTCAGATAAGAGGGCGTATCCGGCGTCTCCTCCGGTTCATCGAAAAGGAGCGCCCCATCCCCCTCTGCGGAGGCTTCGATCCGGTTGCCTGCCGCATCAAAAAATGCGATCTCGTTGAACCAGACCTTTCCATCCTGTACGGAAAGGGTCAGCCTGTCGGTGCTGATACCGCCGCCGATGTTATGCCAGCGGAACATGTGGTTATTATCCTGTGCATAGGTGATCTCCGATCCATCGGGAGCGGAAACCACGACGGTGCCTTCATAAATTCCGCCGAATACACGGATCTCGTCGATTTCAGCCGTTTGACCGAAAGTGATCTCCACCGTATCGCCCCTGTCCCCGTACCACGGCGTTTCGGGTGCGGTGGTGGTTCCAAGGTTCACAAGGGCGATCAGACCATAGACCGCCGTCAGTACAAGGCAGAATATTCTGTCTTTCTTTGTAAAGTTCAGTTTTGTATCCACAGGCAGCGGCAGCACGTCCTTCGTTTCACAGCGCAAAGAGCGCTGCTGTTTTTCTTTGAACGCAGGATGCTTGCGCTTCAGAAGGATCATGTCCACGCATGTCCATGTCAGGTAGGCAAAGCCGCTAAGACCAATCGCAGAACCGAATCTTGTCACGACATCATACACCATGCCCCGGGATTCCGGATGGTCAACGATCACGATCGCCATCAGCGCATTGAGCAGCGTGCTGCAGGTAAGCCATGCAAAAGAAGCGAAAAGCCTTCTGTCACGGTATACCGCAAACGCTGCGCACAGCAGCAGCAACGCCGGGAACAGATAGCGCTCGTGCATATAGTGGCCCAGCATGAAAAGCGCAACGAGCAGCCACGCAAGGGCAAGTGTAAGCGTATGTGCACTGCGCTTGCGCCCCTTTAAATACAGGAAAGAAGCAAACGCAACGCTGAAGCAAATGAGAAGCGTTCCCCACGTCTGATAGGAGAAGAGCAGGAACGTATCCTTCACATCTGCCCAGTTGCCGCCGAAGAATGCAAAGAGGTTGAATGCCTCAATGCTCGCAAAAGGATAGGATGATGCCGTTCCGAGAAGCTTTTCCACAAACCAAAGCGGAGCTTCCTGTCCGCCCCGGAAAGGAAGCGCAAGAAGGAAGATCGCCCCTACTGCGGCAGCTACCGCCGCCACGGTACGGACCGTTCCTTTTTTCCATCCTGCATCCGCAATGTAAGCAAAATACGCCACCGCCAGCAGCGGCCCTGCCATCAAAGCCTGCGGCTTCACGATAATGGCAATGCCGTAAACAAGCCCTGCGAGGATCACTTTTTTCCGGATGAACAGCAGCACAACGCCAAGCAGCAGCACGGAAAGCACCTGATCGATCTGCCCCCAGCCGCCGGAAACAAAGGCCATTGCCGGGTTAAATGCCGTTATTGCCGCCGCAAGCAGAGAGAATGCCGCACTGCCCTCCTCGTTTTCCGAAGCGCTGCGTGCAATGCGGAAAACCGCATATGCTGCCAGCAGGTCTGCAAGGATGGACGGCATCTTGATCAAAAGCACATGCCCTGCGCTGCCGTAGGTAAGGCCCGCTGCCCTTGCGATGCTGCCCACAAGCCAAAGCACATACATGTAGCCCGGCGGATAATCCGCAAACAGGCCCGATGTGTAGAACGCCGCAGGCCCGTTCTCCGCCAGCAAATTCGCCCATGCCATAAAGCAGGCGATATCCGTGGAGTGCCCTTCCACAAATACGGAAAGCACGCTGCGTGCAAGGAATGCCAGCAGCAGGATGGCAGCAAGGGCCAGTCCACACTGGGGCGCCGGCTTTGTCAGCGTATCCGCACGCACCACGATGCGGCTGTAAACGAGGAAATAGATGCAGGCGCAAAGGATCGCCGTGAACACGGACTCCTTCAGATAAGGCACTTCGCCCTCTGCATATTCCGTTTCGGGCTCGTCATAGGATACCTCCGCCACGGAAAGATCCGCCGCATTGCCCTGATAGTCCGCAAGGTATTCCACCGTTACATCATCAAACCATGCGCTACCGGAGGCTTCCGCCCCGTAGCCGCCGATGCGGACACACACGGTGATCTCATCCTGCTTTTTTGCTGTTTTGCCGATCAGTTCAAGAGTCTCAAAGCCATCGGTGGTACCGTAAACACCTTTGGAAGATGCAAGGCTTCCGAGAACGGATATATTGGCGCCCGCTCCGCCTTCCACACCCTCTGTGCGAACACGGCAGGTGAGCCTGTAAACGCTCTTTGCTTTAACGGAAACCGATTGGCAGAGCTTGACATCATTCGCATCGCTCCAAAGGTAAGCAGTGCCGCCGTCATCTTCCGTGTATACGGCATATCCTGCCGCTTCATCTCCGTTCCAGGCATCATAAAACCAGCCTGCCGGCAAAAAGCTATCCCCATCGCCCTTCGTGAAACCGCCGTTTTCGATGAGGTTCTCCTCCGCCAATACAGGAAATACCGCAAAAAGAAGCAGCATGAACAGCAATATGCTCAGTATCCGTTTTTTCATCGTAACAGTATCCGGTCAAATGCCGGTCCTTTCTATTTTTCGGTATCGGATCGGGTGCTGGGCGCTTTTCCCACCCTGCCGGTAAAATCACTTCTATAGTATTGCTAATAGAATACCACATTTTACGGGTTTTCCCATCCCCTGCAGGAAAAAAAGCCGTTTCTTTTCAGAAGATTCACACTATTTGGCTGTCTTCTTACGCAAAAAAGCAAGGCCGCAAGCCTTGCTTTTATCCTGTATGGGTTAAAGCGTAAACGCATCTTTGATATGTTCGACCTTCTCCGTCAAAAGATCCACTTCCAGCACATCGAAACGGATATCCGCTTCAAACCGGTTTGTCTGAAGCAGATAAGCCTGTGCGCCGGTAATGATATTGCGCTGCTTTGCAGGCGTCACCGCTTCCCTGCCAAAGCCATAGCCGCTCCCCGAACGTGCTTTTACCTCTGCAAACACAAGGGTATCCCCTTGCTCCAGGATCAGATCCACCTCGCAGCGCTCTGCACGAAAATTCTTTTTAAGCAGCGTATACCCCTGCCGTTCCATGTAGGCAAGGGCGATCCTTTCGCCTTTTGCGCCGCGTTCCCGGTTGTTCATACATCCTCCACGATGTTTTTGATGAAGCTGCGCCGATGGATCGGACAGGGGCCGTACGCCTTGAGCGCAGCGATATGCTCCGCCGTTCCGTAACCCTTGTTTCTCGCAAAGCCGTACATGGGGTAAAGCGCATCCATTTCACGCATATAGGCATCACGTTCCACCTTGGCAACGATAGAGGCCGCTGCGATCAGGTAGGAGATCGCATCGCCATGGATGAGTGGGTGCTGCTGTGCAGGGATGGCAAGGCCTTTTACCGCATCCACAAAAACGTGCTCACAGGCCACGCCCATATTCTCATAAGCACGGACAAAGGCATTCTTTGTCGCGTTGAGAATGTTGACCGCATCGATCTCCTTTTCATCCGCCCAGCCTGTGCCGAAGGCGATCGCCGTTTCACGCAGGATGGGCGCCAGCTTCTCCCGTCTGCCCTCGGATACTTTTTTGGAGTCGTTTACGTATTCAATAAGCGGTTCCGGCGGCATGATGATGCAGGCGGTAACAACAGGTCCTGCAAGGGGGCCTCGCCCCACTTCATCCATACCGGCAGGAAAAATGCCTTTTTCCCAGAATTCCCGTTCCATACGGGTCAGTTCAAACAAGCGTTCCGCCTCATTCCGCCGTGCCATCGTTCGCTTCCTCTTTAGGATTGGGTTCGGGCATGGGTTCGTTCACCCTGTCAAGAGTAACCCGGGCGATCTTGCCGGCACGGTATTCGTCAAGCACGATGCGTGCCGCCCTTTCCGTATCCGCTTCGTTGCCGGAAAGGATAAAACCGCGGCTGCGGCACACGGCTTCAAGCAGCTCTTCCCTTGGCATTTCAGGCGTGATCTTCTTATAGCGTGCCGCAAGCTCCGCCGGGCAGATCACGTTAAGTTCCGACAAAAGCCCCGATGCAAGGCGCTCCACATCCATGATATCATCCTTGATGGAACCGATATAGGCAAGGTGCGCCGCAAGGCCTTCGTCTTCGAGCTTCGGCCAAAGAAGACCGGGGGTATCCATCAGTTCCAGATAAGGGGACACCTTCACCCACTGTTTTCCCTTTGTAACACCGGGCTTATCGCCCACCTGTGCACGGGTGGCACCTGCAATGCGGTTGATGAAGGTGGATTTTCCCACATTGGGGATGCCCACCACCATGGCACGCACCACCTTGTTGATGCCCTTTTCACGCATACGCTTCACCTTTTCGGAAGCAGCGTTTTCGATCAGGGTCACAGCGGCTTTTTTCTTTGCGGAGTTGGTCGCCACAAATTCGATGGCAGCGATCCCCTGCCTGCGGTAATATTCCACCCACGCCTTCGTTTCCTGCGGCGAAGCAAGGTCGCTTTTGTTCAAAAGGATGACCCGCTGTTTTTGGGAGAACAGATCGTCAAAATCCGGGTTGCGTGTGGCACGGGGCGCACGGGCGTCCACGATCTCCACCACAACATCGATCAGCTTCAAATTTTCAATGAGCATACGGCGTGCTTTCGCCATGTGCCCGGGATACCATTGGATCAGCATTTTCCCTCCGAAAAAGCATATTATCGTAACTACAGTACAGTATACCACATCTCTGCCTTTTCGCAAAACGCTTGATTTCCTGTTAAATAAGGCTGTACCAGCGGAACGCCTCTATTTCATAAAGATACTGCACGATGTTGGCGATCCGTGCCAGCTCCGCACGCGCCTGCGGCTCTTTAACGGAGATCATCGCACCGCAGGTGTCAAAGGCAACGGACAGCTCATCCACATCCTCATGATTGAAAAACATCTTCAGAAAAGCTTTTTTCTCCTTAAAGGCTTCCCATACTTCGGAAAACACATGCTCCGCTTCTTCCCATTCCTCCGAAAGTACATATGTTTTCGCCTCCTCCGCCCCCTGCCGCAGCCGGGGCGTAAGGCGGCGTATCACAAAGTGCGGATACAAAAAAAGAAAAAGCAGAAATGCCGCAGCCAAAGCACATGCGATCAAATTCGCACACACGAACTTTTTTCCGTTCACGTATCCCTTTCCTTTCCACCGCCTTTTGTATCAAAAAAGATCACATTGCCGCCCCGCGACCGGTACCGCTGAATGTGAAGCATACTGTTATCGGTAAGAAATGCAAAAAATACATCCCGTTCCGACAGAATGCCTGCCTTCTGCAGCTGCTTTTTCAGCCACGTTTCGTTATATCCTGCCCGTTTGAGCGCACCGTGGTGTACCTGCCCATCCTGTATGAGCATCAGCGGCAGGGTGCTTTCCCCGGCCGGGATGTGCAGCAGCTCGCAGGTGGGCTTTTGCTTCGCCCCCTTCAGCAGTACGGAAAGCTCGCCGTTCGTTTCAAGGATCGCATAGGCGACCTCATCGACGGAAAATACATCCTTGCTGCGAAGCTGTTCCATCAGGTCGGAGAGCGTATACCTGGCACTGCGAAGCGCCGCTTCCTCCACCACGCCCTTTGATATGAGAACAATGCTCTGCCCGCAGGCAATTTTTCGTACACCTTCGCTTTTCAGCGACAGGTATGCCACAAGGTTCTGCAGCAAAAACAGCGTCAGGATCGGTACGATCCCGTAAAAAAGCGGAACGCCCGTGTTGGTTGCGGGCTCAAGGGCAAGCTCTGCGATCAAAAGCGTGATCACAAGATCAAAGGGCTGCAGGTCGCTCAGCTGCCGCTTTCCCGTCAGGCGCAGCGCAACAAAAACAAGCAGATACAGCAAAACGACCCTGAGAAACAGAACCAGCATTTTCCGTATCCTCCCTCCGAGATTTCTTTTTCAGTATTCCGATAAAAAGTCCCTTTCATGCACGCACCCGAAGAACTTTACCTATATTTAACACAGCAGCCCGTTGCAACTTAACATGAATTGCGTATAATACATTTCGGATAAAGAAATACAAGAGAAAAAGGATTTTTACACATGGATATTTTTGATCTGCTCTCACTCTTTGGCGGCCTTGCGCTGTTCCTGCTTGGCATGAACCTGATGGGAAACGCCCTTGAAAAGAAAGCCGGCGGCAAGCTGAAAACGATCCTTGAAAGCCTGACGAGCAGCCCCTTCAGAGGTCTGCTTCTCGGTATGGCGGTCACCGCCGTGATCCAGTCCTCCTCCGCTACCACCGTTATGGTGGTGGGCTTTGTCAGCGCAGGCGTAATGACCCTTCATCAGGCCATTTATATCATCATGGGCGCCAATATCGGTACCACGGTAACGGCGTGGCTCCTGAGCCTGATGGGCGTAAGCGGCGACAGCTTCCTCATCACCATGTTCAAGCCCACCTCCTTCACGCCGATCCTTGCCCTTGCCGGCATCATCCTTTTCATGTTCTTCAAAAGCGCAAAGAAGAAAGACACCGGTATGATCTTCCTCGGCTTTGCGGTGCTCATGACCGGTATGAGCCAGATGTCCGATGCGGTAGCGGGCCTGAAAGACGTTCCTGCCTTCACCAATATCCTGCTTCTTTTTGAAAACCCCATCCTCGGCGTACTTGCAGGTGCGGTGCTGACGGCGGTCATCCAGTCCTCCTCTGCCTCTGTCGGTATCCTGCAGGCGCTTTCCTCCACGGGTGCCATCACCTTTGGTGCGGCGATCCCCATCATCATGGGTCAGAACATCGGCACCACGGTAACGGCGCTCCTTGCCTCCGCCGATGCCACAAAGAGCGCAAGGCGTGCGGCCATCGTGCACCTTTACTTCAATATCATCGGCACGGTAACACTGCTCGTTCTCTTCTATGCCCTGAAGGCGATCTTCGGCTTCTCCTTCACGGAAGGCGTGATCGATGAAAAAGGCATCGCCATCGTGCATACCGCATTCAACGTTCTTTGCACGCTGATGCTGCTGCCCTTTGGCAACCAGCTTGAAAAGCTCGCCTGCATTACCGTTAAGGGCGAAGAGCGCGGCGAAGAGATCCGCATGCTGGATGAGCACCTGCTTGCCGTTCCCACCGTTGCGGTGGAGCGTTGTCACAGCGCCGTTGTCGCCATGGCGGAATGCTCTGTCGGAGCTTTCAAAAAAGCACTTCACATCTTCGATGAGTTCAGCACCAAGCTGGCAGACGAGATCCGTGAGGATGAAGACCTTGCAGACCGCTATGAGGATAAGATCGGTACCTTCCTCGTAAAGCTTTCCGCCGAAAACCTTTCCGATGCGGATAACCTGGAATGCACCAAGTTCCTGCGCCTGATCGGTGAGCTGGAGCGTATCAGCGACCATGCGGTGAACCTGCTGGAGTCTGCAGAGGAGATGCAGCAGAAGCAGATCGTGTTTTCCGACCATGCCCGTCATGAGCTCAACACCATCAGCGCTGCCGCACAGGAAGTCATCAGCATCACGATGGATGCGCTCCGCTCCGGAGATCCTGTGAAGGCGTTTACGGTAGAGCCCCTTGAGCAGGTCATCGACGAGCTTCGTGACCAGATCAAACTGAACCATACGCTTCGTCTGCAGAAGAATGAATGCACCATTGAGCACGGCTTTGTGCTGTCCGATATCCTGACCAACCTTGAGCGTGTATCCGACCATTGCTCCAATGTTTGCGTCTGCATTCAGGAGCTGAGCAGCCACAATGCCCTCGGTGCCCATCAGTATCTCGACGAACTGAAGACAGAACGACCCGAGTTCAAGACCCAGTACGAGGTTTTCCGGAAAAAGTACAGCCTCGAAAGCGCATAAAACAGACCGTACAAAAAATGCGGAGTGGTTTTCCACTCCGCATTTTTATATGAAACGAAACACTTATTCGTGAAACAGCTTTGCCGCCCGGGCGATATTTGCCGCAGCATCGATATCAAAGGGGCAGCGCTTGGTGCAGGCACCGCAGGCAAGGCATGCATCCGCTTTGACCGGCAGCGCAGCATAGCGTGCCTTCAGCGCATCCGTCATCCCTTTTTCCGCCATATCTGCCAGCTTTGTGACCTCCGCAATATCGATCTTCACGGGGCAGGGCTGACAATGGTTGCAGTACATGCACTGACCGCTGAACTGACCGAGAAGACTCTTGCGGATGCTGCTCAGATCCTTTTCCTCTTCCGTGGCGGTGAAATAGGCAAGACCTTCCTGCAGCTCCCTGACATTGGCAAAGCCCGGTACGGGACAAGCCACCTCGGGGAAGGACAGCACGTAGCTGATCGCCTGCACCGGCGTCAGTTCCAGAATGCCCTTCAACCTGCCCTCTTCATGGGCTTTGAGGATATTGCCTCCTGCAAAGGGCTTCATGGCAATGAGACCCACACCACGCTCTTTGCAGAGGGAATACAGCTGCTGCTTATCCGGATAAGTATCCTTTTCTTCCTGCGTAAGCTGCGCAAGGGTCAAGCCGCGCATGCGTGCATCTGCGGTATCCTGCGGCAGCATGTTGAAAAGCGGATTCACCGGGAACATGAGCACATCGATCTTTCCCGTTTTGACCGCCTCCATGGCGATCTTCGTGTTATGGCTGGAAAAACCGATCAGCCTTGCTTTCCCTGCATCCTTCAGTTCCTTCGCATAGGCATACATCCAGCCGTTCATGATGCCTTCAAAGTCCTGCATATCATCGCAGTTGTGCAGGAACAGCACATCCACATAATCCGTTTCGAGTTTTTCGTAAAACTCGCCGATGAATTTGCGGCAAACGGCTTCATCCCTTGTGCGGACATACTGACCGTCCTTATCCGCCGCACCAAGGTGTGCCGCCAGATATACCCGGTCCCTCCTGCCACGCAGTGCCTTACCGAAATTCTCACGGGTGGACGCCGTTCCCACAAAAATATCGATATAGTTGATACCGGCTTCCAGTGCCGTATCCACGACCGCTTTTACCTCTTCTTCCGACGAAAACCAAACGTATTCACAGCCAAGGCTGACTTCGCTGACTTCAAGGCCCGTATTGCCGAGCTTTCTGTAGAGCATACAATACCCTCCGTTTCAAAAAACTGTATATTTCATCAAAATGGTATAGCGAAAGGGTTACTTCGTCAAGCAGCTTTTCCTCGAAAAGCAATTCAGCCGATCAGCCGAATTGAATAAATATCATCAAAACAGACGATATCCTCTTCGATCTTCAAAATGCGGCGGCAGATATCCAGTGCGGTTATTTGCCCGCTGACAGTCACATCATGAAAATCACGGTAACAGAAAACGGAAACGGCACTCCCCTTTTTGAGCCTTCGGATCACCGCTTCATTTTCCCGCTGCTGTTCTTCGGATACCTCGTGCTTCTCCACCCTTGCATGGCGCTCTTCCCTGTCACGCAGCGCTTCCTGCAGCCCTTTCATCGCATCAAAGGGCATGAATTGTTTCGCTCTCTGCTCTCGGGTCATCATAGCCAGCCCTGTGTCCTCCTATCATGGTGTTCCGTTCCCGCTGCGTTGCGCTCTCCTTATAATTCGTCCCGCGCAGCACAGCGTTTTTTCCGTATTTTTTGCTCAGCTCCATCACAGCACGCTCCCCTGCCTTTTCCTTTTCCACCGCATGCCAATCCGTAAAAAGATCGTACCCCTCGCAATTTTCATCGCACACATCGCCAAAGCTGACGGCAAGCCGCCTGATGGGAATACCCGGCAGCGCCGCAGCATCAAAGGCTTTCAGCACCGCCGGGCGGATATTGGAAGGAAGCGCCGTTGCATAAGCAAGACGCCCTGCTGCGGCTGTGGATTCATGCCGTTCCCGGGAATAGCCGATGCCTACCCACACCTTTTTTGCCACCGTATGGCGGCGCATCAGCTCCTGCGCCCCGTGAAATGCCATTTCCGCCATGACAAGCCTTGCTTCTTCAAGCGTATAATCCCGTGGCAGGATCTGGGAAAAGGATACGGACTTGCTTTTTGTTTTGTAGTTTTTGATATCGGATATCCGGCAGCTTTCCCTGCCCCATGCGTGATCGATCAAAAGCTCCGCATTGATGCCGAATGCTTTGTAGAGCACTTCTTCCGGGCAGGCAGCCACCTCACGCATGGTATAAATGCCGTAGCGTGCAAGCCTGCGTGCCGTTCCGCCGGCGATCTGCCAGAAATCCGTGATGGGCTTATGATCCCACAGCGTTTCCCGGTACAGTTCTTCATTCAGATAACCGATGTGCTCCTTTGTTCGTTTGGCGGTAATATCAAGAGCGATCTTTGCAAGATACAAATTCGTACCAACGCCTGCCGTGGATGGAATATGCAGCTTTTTTGCGATCTCCCCCATCAGCAGCCTTGCAAGGGTACAGCCATCCGTTTTGTAAGCCGCAAGATATCCTGTTGCATCAATAAAAGCTTCATCGATGGAGTATACGTGGATATCCGCAGCATCGAACCGTTTGAGATACAGTGCGTAAATATCCGCCGCATAATCGATATAAAGCTGCATCCGGGGCGGTGCGGCAATGTATTCGATGCTGTTCGGTATCTCGCTGAGGCGGCAGCGGTTGCGGATGCCCTGTGCTTTCAGCTTCGGGCTGATGGCAAGGCACAGCGCATTCGTGCCGCCTCGGCTCGTATCCGCCACCACAAGGTTCGTTTCAAAGGGATTAAGATGCCGCTCCGCACACTCTACCGATGCATAGAAAGTCTTCATATCGATGCAAAAATATGTCCGTTCCCCTGCAGCCACCGTTTCTCACCCCAAACTTTTTTATGATCGTTACCGCAATATGCGGCACAAACTCGTCTTTTGCTTTTTCAGTATAGAACATTTGTTCTTTTTCGTCAACCGGAAAAAGCCGGCAGTCTGCTGCGGCTTTTTTGCTTTGATTTGCCGCACTCTGTAAATTTTCAGGCTTTTCCTGTTACTTTTCGCTGTGTCTTCACTCTCTATATAGTAAAATGGTTTTAGACGACTACGCTCTTTGGCAGGGCTGCTCTTCCTGCCGGACAGAAGCAAGGAGAATCCCATGGATCTACAGGAAAATTTGCGGTTTGAGCAGCTTTTGACACCGATAGAAGCGCTGCTTTTCAGTATTATACTGAAAAAAGTACAAAACCGGGAAAGCGCAAAGGAGATCTTCCATAATACCGTTGTATCTGCGCTGATGGGTTTTCATCTTTTACGGGATGAAATGAAGTTTCCCGGCTGGATCATTACGATCGCACTGAATGAGACGAAACGCTTTCTGAAAAAAGAAAGGCGGATGCATACATCGGAGCTGCCGGTGGATATCACAGACCCCGTAAGCATCCCTTTGCTCTCCCCTCCCGTAAGTGAAAGCAGCGTGGAAGAGATCGTTCTCGGGCTTGAACTGCAGCAGCGTCTCAAAGCGGCGCTTGCAACGCTTTCGGCAGAAGAACGCCTGATCCTTTTTATGGCATACGAACAATCCCTGCCTTTGCGGACGATCGCAGATGCCACGGGCATGACGCTTGCCGCAGTCAAAATGCGAAAACGACGCACGCTCGATAAGCTCAGGGCCATGCTTGAAACCTGACGGACTTTTTCTTTTGAACCACGGAGGCTACATAAATGAAACAAACACGAAAAAGCAGAAAAGAAACAGAAAGGATGCTGCGATCCTCCGCCGCCGGTGCCATGCTGCGGGAAATGCTCTCCGAAGACGGAAAAAGCAGCCTTTCCGCACAGGGGATCTTCTCGCCGGAAGAGATACTTCTTCCCTTAAAGCGTGAAGCCGGCATTGCGGCTGCAGCCATGACCTGTATGCCGTCAAAAAAGCGGCATATCCCGTGGAAAACGCTGCAGCGCAGCGCATATGCCGCTGCGGCTCTGCTCTGCCTGCTTTTTATTTTCCTGCCCGAATATTCGGCAGCCCGTGATGACCGTGAGGCGGCAGCAAGGCTTCAAAACGGACAGCTGGATGTAGAACTTTCGCAGGATGCGGATGCAGAACTTCCATCCATCGATTATTATGAACTGCCGGAAAGCTTTTCTTCGCCGGAGGAAGCCGCTGCGGCGCTGCAGCATCCGGTCATGACCCTGCGCAGCATTACAGCATGCCCTTCGGATATCCTTGTGACCAGGAACAACCGCTTCCATATCTCCCTGCAGACGACATACCGATTATGGAACGGAAAGACAGTTGCGGCAACACAGCACTTTTATAGTTCCAGTGCTTACCGCTACAGCGATGCATTGATCAGCATTGCGGAACAGCCACGCCTTTATACGCTTCCAAACGACCAAATCCTCTATTACGGCATCGATGACAACGGAAACGCTTATGCGCTTGCCGCCTGGGGAAAAACAGAACTGGTATTGAAAGGTGAAGAACTGCGCATCCGTGAGCTTTACCGCCTCATCAAAAAGATAGATTTTATTGCGCCTTAAGTTTCCCACTGCACCGATCAAAAGGAGGATATACGCAAATGAAACGGTATCGATTCCCTGCATTAGCGCTTGCACTTGCTCTGCTTTTTTCAGGCTGCAGTGCCCCCGTTTCCACCGAAACCGTGCCGCCGGAAACGCCATCCGTGCAAATATCGGCAGAACCCCCTGCGGCGCACGACTATTCCGTTGAAGATATTGTTTCCTTTCTGACATCAGAAGCATGCGGCGGCCGTGCGGTGGGCAGCGAAGGCAATATGGCTGCGGCGCAGTATATAGCGGATGCATTTTCCCGTTTCGGTCTCTCCCCTTATTTCGGTGATAGCTATTTCATGGAATACGGGGATGAAACGGCCGAACCTTCCTCCGTTCCTTCCGTTACGCTCCTTGCACATGACGGGACGGAAATACCGCTTATACCCGGTAAGGATTATGTTTCCACCCCTGCCTGTTCCGACATTTTTTACGAGGGACCGCTCATTCGGGATGCACACGCCGCAGCAACAAGCGAAGGGTTGCTGCTCACCGATAATCTTCACGCAGCTGTCGCCTATACAGAGGGGGATGTGCACCGCATTGCCATATATTTGGAGTTTGGCAGTGTGGGATCGCCGTTCACCGGTATCGACCACCAAAGCGGGATGCGCATCCGCCTTTTGAACGGAAAAGCCTATGCCAAAGTTCGGGAAGCGGAATGCATCCGCATAGAAGCAAAACAGTCTGCCGATCCAAAGGGCACAGCATATAATGTGGCAGGATACTTCCCCGGCATAAAGGGTGAGAACGCCTTTGTGATCATGGCGCATTTTGACGGCAGCGGCATGTTTGGAGAGCTGCTTTTCCCTTCCGCTTACGATAATGCTTCCGGCACGGCGGCGCTGCTGCATACAGCAGCGCTTTACGGCAAAAGCACACACACTTCGGAACATGATATCATCTTTCTTGGTACAAACGGCGAAGAAAGCGGTCTTGGCGGCGCAGCTGCTTTTTGCAAGCAACTGGAAGAAAGATATGCGCAGGTGAACTGCATCAACATCGACTGCATCGGGAAAGCGGGACGTGATTTTATCGATGTTTATACGGACAGCCGCACCGCCGCCGAAAATCCGCTTGCAGAAGCCCTCGTCTCCCTCGGCACAGCGGAAAACGCACGGATTCGCACCGAAACATACATGGGTGATAACCGTGCCGTCGGCGGCAGTTTCCTGACTGTGACCCTTGCCGATTGCGGTGGGAGTAACGAGGATGCGCTGCATACCCCCAGCGACACTGCAGATACTTTGGACATGTTTCGCATAGGATCTGCCGCAAAACTGGTTGCGGATTTTCTCTCCTCCCACACAGGTCCTTTATATGAAAAACAGCCTGCGCCGCAGGTACAGGATACATCGTTGAGCGAAAAACGCCTGTCCGTGATTCGGGATATGCAGCTTGCGCAGGATCAATTTGTTTACATCAGGGAAGGGACGGAACACCTGCTCTTTTTCGGGGAGACCGCTGATACCGCAGAGGCGCTCGGCAGAATTTTCCCCCGACTTCCCCTTCCGCTGCGTGCAGGTGAATACACCCTTGCTTTCGTTACACCGGAATCAGAATGGCTGAAGAGCGGCACGGTACGCCTGATAGCGATCGGAAAATCCCTACTCCTCGAAGGAATAACCATTCCCTCTTCCGCATTTGAAAGCGGAAAAGTGTATCCCCTTTCTTATTTGATCGAAATGGGTGCACTGCGTGTTTCGTTCACAGCGCACTACTCAGGTGAGGGAAAAACGGCATCGCTTCATGTCATGCTGAGCCCCGATCAGGAAGCAAGTGTCCCTCCGCCGGAATTCGATGCGGCATTGCTGTACGGGGATGATGCGTTTAACGGGATCTGGATCAATGGCGGCGCAGAGCAGTTTTTCGGCGCCTCATTGTTTCAGGAAGGTACTTCTACCATTCTTTCCACCGATGCCCATACCCCCGAAGAGGGAAAGGCATTGCTTCTGGCGATCGACCTTGCAGCCATACAGGCTTCTCTGAAAGAATGGAACTCGCCTCCGGGGCATCTATTGACGGCAAATACTCTCCTCTCCGTTTTTCCATACCTGCTGTGATCATGCTGTCCCGCTGAAACAGAAACGAGCTGTCCGCATTGCATGCCGACAGCTCGTTTTGTTTACATATTCGCTTACAGATCGAAAGCATCCTTTATTTCACAGCCCTTGTTGCCCAAAATGTGGGCACGTTGAACTCGTGCAGCCGCCCTTCCCCATTGGTATCCTCATAGACATCGGTCAGGGTAAAGCCGGCTTTCAGCTGTCCGCCGATCTGCTCTTCAAAGGTATGGGAGAATTGAATACCCGAGTTGGTGCGGATTCCCTCCGCATAAAGCTCGGGATCCTTGAGGGGATTGTAGGGCAGCTTGTTCGAAAGCCTTTCGCCTTCATCGTCAAAAATGTAGTTGATGCCGTTATCAAGACCGCAAAGGAGAATGCCTCCCTGTTTCAGAATGCGGAAGCACTCACGGAAAACAGGCAGCACATCCTCTATATAGCAGTTTGAAACAGGGTGTACGATGATGTCAAAGCTTTCATCCGCAAAGGGCAGCGGCCTTGTCATGTCATAGCACAATATTTCGATCTCATAGCCTTCCCGGGCAGCAAAGGCATGCTCCGTTTCACACTGCGCTTCGGAATAATCAAGCACCGTGCATGCCGCCCCTGCAGCACAAAGGATGGGCATCTGCTCTCCCCCGCCGCTTGCAAGGCCAAGCACCTTTTTTCCCTTTAATTCGCCGCCGAACCACGCATGCGGCACCGCTTTTGTCGGGGTCAGGTAGAGTTCCCAATCGCCGTTCTTGGCTCGTATATACTCCTCGTGAGAAATGGGCTGTCCCCACCGCCAGCCTTCTTTTACCCAGCCATCGATGGTTTTCGCATTGATATCCTGATAGTTCATAAAAATCAGCTTTCTTCTTTTTCCTAAAGCATAGCAAAGGAAAAGGATGAAGTCAAACGGTGCCCCGCCTTTATTGCGAATAGAAAAAGGCGGAACACCGTGCTATAATCAATACCGTTATACTGCACTATCCTACAAAAGGAGACTCACCATGAAACTTCTGAAAAAGGCAGGAAAAATCGTTCTTATCGCCCTTGCGGCAATCTTACTGCTTGTGATCGCAGCGTATTTGCTGCTGCTCGGTTCCGGCGGAACGTATTACAATGAGGACGGAAGCTATGCCCATGTAGATGCAAACTGCTCTTTTCACTACATCATCAATCACCCCGGTCTTGCAGGGATCGGCGAAGAGGTGCTTCCTCTCGGCAATCCGCTCCTCCGTACGGTTTGCGGCCCGTGGAAGCTGAAGATCATGATCCCCTTCCTTGGCAGGCATGAAGAAACGGTGGTAAACGGTCTGAATTACGCTATCGACGCCGCAGAAGCCGGCATGTCCGAATTCATCAGCTACTATGACGCTGCGGCAAAAGCCGCCGACCCTGCAAAAGAAGATACCGGCCTTCTTTACTACAGGACGGCGGAAAATGCACCCTTTGCGCTGGTAGCACCCGGCGGCGGCTTCACCATGCTTGGCGTTGCATCGAGCGCCTATCCTTACGCAAAGCCCCTGCAGGAAGCCGGATACAACGTATTCGTGCTTGAATACCGGGTCGGTCTTTACGATGGCGAAGAAAACAGTATCCCTGCCTCCGACCGGGCAGCCGAAGACATCTGTGCTGCGATCGAATACATCGTACAAAATGCAAATGCCCTTGGTGTCAGCGCCGAAAAATATATTGTAGTCGGTTCCTCCGCCGGCGGTCAGGTCACCGCCCGCTACTGCGCAGAATTTGCAGGCCGGAACACCTCCGTTCCTGCCCCTGCCGCCTGCATCATGCTCTACCCTGCCAACTGTCAGCGTTACGATTACACGAACTGCACCGTTCCCATGTACATCACCGTCTGCGAGGATGATCCCAAGATCGATGTTGCCGGACTTGACAGCGCCGTTTCCGCCATGGAAGCAGCCGGTATGACCGTTTCTTATAATAAATTCGAAACCGGCGGTCATTCCTTCGGCATCGGCATCGGAACGCCTGCAGAGGGATGGATGGAGCGTTCCCTTGCATTTGCGGCATCATATATCGAAGGCACGCACTGATATCAAGCAATGATCCCCCGGCGATGTCGGGGGATCATTGCTTCCGTTTAGAGGAACGAGGCGCCCGTCACTGTCCGCACAAAAGGTACTGCCGATGAGCAAATATCTTCAAAATGCCCCATTTTATTTATCTTTTCCGCATAAATTGACATTGTCGAAGAACATGGTATAGTTAAATTGATACATGCACACTCCTGAACATTGCGAACGGCAAAACATATACTGTCATCGGGCAGTTTAATTTGATTTGCGGAGGATATCATGCAAGAAAGCATTTTTGAGAAGCTCGCAGCAAGCATCCGTGGGGATGATTTTTATATCTGCATTTGGGCGATCGCCGCATTGGTATTTTTTGCGGCATCTCTTATTCTGTCCCATGCTATTGAAAAACGGCTTCTTCTGCTCAAAGCAGAGCGCAATATCAGTTTCTCACGGTATCTGAACTCCACTCTTACTGTGGTTTACAGCCTGTTTACCACCCTTGTCTCCCTGTTCCCCCTCCTTGGTATGTATGGAACGGTGCGAGCGCTTTTGGGGCTTGGGCTGGCAGCAGGCGATCTGCAGAACATCAAAGCTAATTTTTTCCTTGCCCTGACATCCACCGCATGGGGCATCATCTTCTCTATCATTTTCAAGGTAGCGCACGCCTTTGTTGTGAATTACATTGAATGCCAAATTGAAGAATCAAAGAAGATCGTAGAAGAAAACAGCATTGCGCTGCTCAAGAAGGAGCTGTGACCCATGCGCAGGAAGGAGATACTTCTCGATTTTACGCCACTTTTGGATGTGACTCTTATCCTTCTGTTTTTCTTTATTCTCTTCAGCCATATGGAAGTTCTTGAAGAAAAAGCCGCAGCAGATACAGCCACGGCAGCAGCCGCAGCCGCTGCAGCGGCCGCTGAGGAAAAAGCAGCTGCTGCACAAGCACTCTCCGTTCAGTTTGAAGAAGAACTGCAATTGATCCGCAATGCGGATATGCGAAAAGCTGCCGATTTTGAAGCCATGCTTGCATTCTCTCGGAGCAGCAATATCAAACTCATTCTGAACATGCAGGAAAACGGTTGGACATTGTACGTTTGCCAAAGCGGTGAATCGCTTGCCGAAGTTCCCTCCGGAACTGACATTTCCACGGGAATTCGTAACGGCCTTTCTGCCGCGGGGCTCACCGCTGATTCAACCATCCTTTGTGAGTTTATTCTCGACGGTTCAGAACCGGGAACCGCATCCGCATACCGAACGATCAAAAAAGCCCTTGCAGCCATACAGCAAACCCACAAATATTTTTACTGTTCCGAAACAGATATTTCCATTGCGGAGGATTAACAGCACATGAACAACAAGAAACGCCGCAGTACCCCCGTCGGTATCGCAGCAGCAGCTGCAGTCATTCTCTTTCTCTTTAGCGGCATCGGCATCGGCTTCGGCAGCGGCGCAGGCTCCGGAAACAACAGTATCGCTGCAAATGCAGATGCAGTTCCCGATAGCGCCCCTCCTGCACAACCTGTTCCCACTCCTGCGGAAACAGCGGTTGCTTCCCCAGCCCCTGAGATCGGAACGGCGGAAAAAGCCACGGTTTCCGTTTCTGTAGTAAAAAACGAATACTTCTATCAGAACAAAAGCACTTCGATCGACGCACTTCTTGAACTGCTCCTTTCATTTGAAGCCGGTTGCATTGTTGAAATTGTGGATGACAATGCATCGCTTAAGGCTTATAACACTTTAATCGATGCATTGAACGAGCACGATATCGCCTATACCGAATTGTTAAGCTGATCAAATGACGCAAAAACCTCTCCGCTTCCGGAGAGGTTTTTATGTATTCCTCATGTACAGTACCGATTATTCTTTTATATTCTTGCAGTCTTCCGTTCTTGCGCTGTCAAAAGTAATTCATTGCAGCAACATCGCAGCATGTACTTCATGCCGTTTGTTTGCAGTACCTGCATCCGCCAAAAAACAAGCGGGATCGAACCGCTGACCTCTTGAATGCCATCGCTCCCGAGGTCCTGGACTCGGTGGAATTGGCTTAAAAAGTTAGACAAAACCACACAAAATGGACATTTCACAGTCCATATCGTTTCAACTGGTACATGGCTTTTCGCAGTGATTCTGGTACTAATTCTGGTACTAAAAGTTCCGCAAAAACAAAGTGTTCCGCACACTCGTTTTTGGCGGTTCAATTTAGCACCAATTGTTCCGAGGGTCACTACCTAAAATCAGTTGAAAGGAACAACAGAAAATGAACTACATCACTGCAAGCCAAGCAGCAGCGCGTTGGGGTGTTTCGGAAGGAATCGTCCGCCGCTACTGTAGAGGCGAACGCATCCCCGGCGCCTATCAGGAATTTGAAACTTGGTACATACCTGAGAACGCATCCAAGCCCACCCGAAAGAAAAAGGAAGCCTCTCAGCTCCCCAAACTTCTCAAAACATTTATCAAGCAACGCGACGGCAGAATGTATCGTGGCCTCTATGAGTACCTGCAGATCAACATGGTCTACAGCAATGGCCGCATGGCCAGCAACCGGCTGACCCGTGATCAGATCGAGGTGCTGTACAAGACCGACCGCATCTTCACCAACAAAGAGTCCATCAAGGTCAACGACATAATCGAGGCACGAAATCACTTTCTCTGCGTGGACATGATCCTATCCAACGCAATGAAGCCGCTAACGCAGACTCTCATCCAACAGCTGCAGTCCACTCTGCTCAGCGAGAGCTGCCGCCATAAGCGCCATGCTCCCATCGCCTCCGGATATCGTAAGACTGCCACCACACCCAAGTTCGGAAAGACTACGCCTCCTGCAGAAATCCCTGTTGCCATCAATCAGTTGTTCAAGGAGTACGAGGCACAGAAAGATATCGGCTTCCATGAGATTCTTGATCTCCATGTCCGATTTGAGCGCATCCGTCCCTTTGAAGATTGTAACGGTCGCATCGGACGCCTGTTGATGCTCAAGGAATGTCTCCGGCACGAGGTTACACCCTTCGTCATCGATGATAAGCGCCGCACCGGCTATCTGGATGGTATCCGTCAGTGGGACGAGGATCGCAGTATTTTGATGGATGTCTGTATGGAGGCCCAGATGCGCTTCGAGGCTCAGATCGCCCTGCAGGGTCTCCTGGAATGCCAGTCGCAGCACATGAGAGCCTATCACAAAGGAGGCAACAGATGATGTTCTTTTACAAGTGCCGCTTTGATTTCGATACCAACCGTGTGGAGGCCATCCTCTCCGATGGTAGCCACCTTTCTATCGACTGCATCGCCGTGGAAAATGAGCTTGCCGAAACATGGCTCGACCGCCGCGAACTGGATTTCCTGATTTATAACGAACCGGGGTCCTATGTGGAGTTAATCCTTAGTGGAAGAATGGAAGAATATCTCAATACCGTCCGCGAGGGACAGAAATTCTAACAGCATAGTAAAAGCCTGTAGTATTCACCGCGAATACTACAGGCTTAGTTTATTCTTCAGAAATATCGAGACCTTCAAAGAAATCATCGAAAGTACAGTTATAAATCTTACGAAGTTCGATAATGACGCTGGCTCTGATGTTCAACTCACCGGCTTCATACTTTGCGTAAGTAGTTCTACCGATATCACAACCACGACGCTGCAGCTCTGCACACAGCTTCTCTTGCGAGATTCCCTTATCAGCACGCAATCTACGGAGGTTATCTCCCATATTGCGATCTCGACGAATCTTTTGCTCCATTATCTCACCTCACATACGATTGACCAGTATTGGTTGCAACTGTTATCATCGTATGCTATATTGAGATAAAATATTGTCCGTGATACTGGTCAACAAGACGACGGAGGGAAGAAAAATGTCTGCCTGTACCTTCTTCGGGCACCGTGACTGTCCGAGTTCAATTAAACCAAAACTGTGCGAAGTTCTGGTTGATCTGATCGAGAACCACGCTGTAGATATGTTTTACGTTGGTCAACAAGGAGCATTTGATGGGATTGTTCGCTCTGTTCTGAAAGAACTGGTGTTGGTATACCCCCATATTCGTTATGCCGTCGTTCTGGAGCGTTTGCCCCCAAAACGCGACGAGTTTGATACCCGCGATTACTCCGATACCATGCTCCCGGAAGGTATTGAAACTGTTCATCCTCGCTTCGCCATCACATGGCGCAACAAGTGGATGATTAAGCAATCTGAGTATGTAGTGACCTACGTCACCCACTCCTGGGGCGGCGCAGCACAGTTCGCCGAGATGGCAGAACGCCAAAAGAAAGCGGTTATCAACTTGTATGACAGATCCAACGGGTAAAGCAAACGGTGATTATTAGTTAAGCTGAAGGAGCTATTGCAAACGCTTGTTTTGCAATAGCTCCTGATGTTTCTATTTAGCTCATAGCGGAAATCGATACACTGATCTCGTTTCCCCAGCAATCCTGAGATGCTATATTTAATGTTTTATGCATAAACCGAAATGTACTGTTATTTGTTGTAAACTCACTCGGATAATCTCTACCATAAGACCCGGTCCATTCTATTATAACTTTTGCAGATTCCCCAAATGCTTGAGCATACACATAAAGCACTATCGGATAGCAAGCTCCTTTCTCTGAGGTCAAGACGAAAGCTTGGTGTCTGTCTTTATTTTCTTTCTTGATATCTATGTATTGTTGAATTGCTGCTACGGAAACTGCCATCAGTTCCTCGCTTAGTTCCTTCATAATACGCCTCTCCTTTTTACGCAGTTCACTTTTATGCTCCTTACGTCTTATATATACACGTTTGTTTTATGCACATATTCCGCCGTATTTTCAAAGCTTCCCGTTATTAAACTCTCGACCGCACAAAAGTATTTGCATGCAAAATCATCGTTGAGAGAACGAAGCGCGACGGAAATATCTTCGCCACTCATCAGCACATAACTTTGCAGAGCCGAAACAAAATCTTCTCTCGTGAATTCAGTCATCTTGAACTCGTTGAAAAAATAGTACCATGCC
>JAFSEB010000043.1 GCA_017435905.1 Clostridia bacterium
ACGCTCTTCTATGCTAAGATGTCTGTAGTTCATACTTTGCTCCTTCGTAGTTTTGTTGTGTGGTAACTTCATTCTACCAGAGCTTTGTATGAACTTCTTCTTTTTCTTCTCTGTTGCACTTGATAGTATAATTCACCGCAACAACAAAAAAGCCGCCCCGAAGGGCGGCTTTCGTTTGTGCCTTTTTGGCTTTGGACCCGGGTTTATTCGGGCTCGATGAGGCCGAAGTGACCGTCTTTGCGCTTGTAGATGACGTTGATCTGGCCGCTGTCGCCGTTGGCGAACACGTAGAAGGAGTGACCGAGAAGTTCAAGCTGCAGCATGGCTTCGTCCACAGTCATGGGCTTGATATCGAAGCGCTTGACCTTGACCACGCGCGGTGCTTCTTCATCGTCTTCCTCATCAAAGGAATCCACAAACACAGGCTCGGGCACTTTGAAGGCGCCGGCACGCAGGCTCTTTTCGAGCTTGGTGCGGTGTTTGACGATCTGCTTTTCAAGCTTGGCGAGAACGTTATCGATGGAAGCGTACATGTCGCCGGAAGTTTCTTCACCGCGGATGATACCGCCCACATAGGGGATGGTGACTTCAACGATGTGGCGGTTGCGTTCCACCGCCATTGTGACATGTGCTTCGGTATCCTCGGGGAAATACTTGTCCAGCTTGCTTACCTTTTTGACCACAAGATCGTTCAGGTAATCAGAAACTTCAATGTTCTTGCCGGTAATTGTGATACGCATACTTTCTTACCCCTTTCACGCACAGGATCCGATCGTCCCGTGTCTATTATTCTCTTTCTCTTATGATACCAAAAATTCCTGCCTCTATTTGCGATTTTTTTGTGAACACTCGGAAACACGGCTGCAACCGGCGCAGCCGGCGCCTTTTCTGTCGCCGCAGCAGCCTTTGTTTTTCACATACCGCTTAATGGTAATGACCGCATACCAAACGATGAGCGCCGCAAGAATCAAATAACCGATCATATTATCACCTCACAAAAAAGCTGCCGATAAAGTAAACGAGAAGCGATGCAATGTATGCCACAGCGATCTGATAGCATACCGCAAATGCCGTCCATTTCCTGCTTTGCAGTTCACGCCTGATGGTGGCAACTGCCGCCATACAGGGAGTGTAAAGCAGCACGAACACCAAAAAGCTGTAAGCCGCAAGGGGCGTGAAGGTACCGGCAAGGGCGCTGCCCACCACGGCGCTTTCCGCACTGACGGAGAAGCCGTAGAACATGGCAAGGGCGCTTACTACCGCTTCCTTTGCCACGATGCCCGTTAAAAGCGCCACCGCCGCCTGCCAAGTACCGTAGCCGAGAGGCTTGAAGAGCGGTGCGATCAGTGCGCCGAGACCGCCGAGGATGCTTTCCCCCGCATCCTCCACCATTTTGAAGGAAAAGCTGAAGCTCTGCAGAAACCAGAGCAGCACGCTCATCGCAAAGATGATGGTGCCTGCCTTTTCAAGGAAGTGGGCAACACGTTCCCACACATGGGTCAGCACGTTTTTCAAAGAGGGCAGCCTATAGGGCGGCAGCTCGATCACAAAGGGCGCTTCCTCGCCGGTAAAGAGGGTCTTTTTGAACAGAAGCCCCGAAAGAATGCCAAGCACGATGCCGATGAAATAAAGGCTCAATATCACGATGCCCCTGTGGTTCGGGAAAAACGCCCCGGCAAGAAGTCCGTAGACCGGCAGCTTGGCAGAGCAGCTCATGAAGGGCAGCAGCAGGATCGTGATGCGCCTGTCACGCTCGTTATCCATGGTGCGGGCGCCCATTGCGGCAGGCACCGTGCAGCCAAAGCCCATCAGCAGCGGAATAAAGCTTTTGCCCGAAAGGCCGAAACGGCGCATGGGCTTATCCATAATGAAGGCGATACGGCTCATGTAGCCGCTGTCCTCCAGAATGGAAAGGCAAAGGAACAGCAGTGCGATCTGGGGCAGGAACGTCAGCACGCCGCCCACGCCCATCAGAATGCCGTCACAAATAAGGCTTTCAAACCACCCTGGTGCGCCGGCAAGAAGGCTGCGGATGAAGGGCACGATGCCCTCATCGATCAGCATGCCGACAGCATCCGTCAGGTATGCGCCAAAGGTGCCGAAGGTGAGCGTGAAGATGCCTGCCATGATCAGCACGAACAGGGGCAGCGCCAGCACCTTATGGGTCAGGATGGCGTCGATCTTTGCGCTGCGGTCAACGGCGGTATTCTTCTTCGCCCGGGTCAGCGCCTTTGCCGTAACGGATTCAATGTAGCGGTAACGGCTGTCCGCCACGGTGGATTCATTGTCGCCCACCGGGTTCGATGCCGCATAGGCGGAAACGATGCCGTCCACCTGTTTGAGCACATCCGGCGGCAGCTGCAGGGCTTCACGCACCCGTGCATCGCCTTCAAGAAGCTTGATCTCCGTCCAGTGCAGGGGCAGCTTTGCCTTCTGTGCATATTCCCCCACCAGTTCGCCGATGCGGTGATGCTGGATATGGGTAAAATCATCGTAAACATCATCCGGTTCGATGGAAAAACCCTCGTGGAACTGGCTGTGCACCGCATGAATGAGCTTCTGTGCCCCGGCGATGAGGCTGTCGATGCCCTGCCCCGTTCGTGCGCTGATAGGCACAACGGGGATGCCAAGTTCAAGGGCAAGGCGTTCGCAGTCGATGCTGTCGCCGTTTTTTTCCACCTCATCCATCATGTTAAGGGCGATGATCATGGGGCATTCAAGCTCAAGCAGCTGCACCGTCAGGTACAGGTTGCGCTCAAGGTTGGTACCGTCCACGATGTTGATGATGGCATCCGGTTTTTCATTGATGATATAATCCCGTGCCACCACTTCCTCCATGGAATAGGGCGACAGGGAGTAAATGCCGGGCAGGTCCACAAGGGTCATATCATGCCCGTGGGTGCAGATCTCTTTTCCGCCGGCGGCAGAGGTGCGGATGCGCCCCTCTTTTTTCTCCACGGTGACGCCGGGCCAGTTGCCCACGTATTCCCGGCTGCCGGTCATGGCATTGAACAGGGTCGTTTTACCGCAGTTGGGGTTTCCCGCAAGGGCAAGGCGCACCGGCGCATGATCGCCGAAAACCTCCTTCGGGCAGAAGCCGTCCTTTTCCCTGCCGCAGCAGCTTTCCTGTTCGAGAATGAAGCCCGTCAGCTGCGCCGCACGAAGATGCCCTTCCTCATCGGTATGGCTTTCGTGCTTTTCCCTTGCAAGGGCCTCATGGGCGGAGGCTTCGTGGGCAGCACGTGTCTTTTCCACCTCTTCGTGGAAACGGCGGTGCTCGTCCTCCTCCATCAGCAGGATGCTTGCGGCATCCGCCTTGCGCAGGGACATGGAATAACCCCTGAGCGTGATCTCGATGGGATCGCCAAGGGGCGCTGCTTTTATGATGCGTACCTGCGTGCCCGGCGTGATGCCCATATCCACGATATGGCGGCGCATGCGCTGATCCCCCGTGGCAACGGCATAAACATGACCGCTTTCACCGATATGAAGGTCCGCAAGCGTTTTTCTTGTGTTTTTCTTTTCCATATAACAAGTCTCTTTTCCAAATTCCACTGTTAGATGCGTTTAACCGGTTTTATGGTAACAAACACATTTTTTGCTGTCAATAGCATTGTATTTATGGTAGGATATCTTTAGGACAAGCCGCTGCGGAAAACCGCATTCATTTCTCATTTCAGACAAACCGGAGGAACCCCATGTTAGTTTATACCGTTGATGCATTTACCGATATCCCCCTCGGCGGAAACCCGGCAGGCGTTGTGATCTGCGATAGAGACATGCCCGATGAGAAAGTGATGCGGCAGACCGCCGCCAAGGTCGGCTATTCGGAAACTGCCTTTGTGAAGCGCCTTGATGAAAGCACGTTCCGTGTGCGCTACTTTACGCCCGTTGAAGAAGTACAGCTTTGCGGTCACGCCACCGTGGGCACCTTCTCGCTGCTGCTGCAGAAAGGCATCATCGAAGGCGGCAAGACCTACACCGCAAAAACCAACGCAGGCGACATCGCCGTGGATGTAAAAAACGGCCTTGTTTGGCTGGATATGGCTTCCCCCAAAGAGATGGGCGGCCTTTCCGCCGAGGATGAGAAGGCGCTTCTTGCCATGTACGGCTTGAAGGAGGGTGATTACGGCGCCCTGCGCCCGGCGCTTGTGGATACGGGCCTGCCGGATATCATGCTGCCCCTTGCATCCCGTGGGCTGCTTGCGGCGCTGAAGCCGGATATGGCGGCCATCTCCGCCCTTTCCGAAAAGCTGAACGTGACGGGCGTGCATGCATTTGCCTTAGAGGACGGCATCGCATACTGCCGCAACTTTGCACCCCTTTACGGCATCGATGAAGAATCCGCCACGGGCACCTCAAACGGTGCGCTGACCTATTACCTTTACAACCGCAAGCTGATTGCCCCCGGCGAACAGAATCTGTTCATTCAGGGTGAAGCCATGGGCAAGCCCTCAAAGATCTATTCCATCCTTTCCGTAAAGGAGGATGGCAGCGCCGCCATCCGTGTGGGCGGCAGCGCAGTGGTAAGAGAATAAACCAAACATAACAAAAAAGGAGCGGTGACCGCTCCTTTTTTGTTATGCTCTTTTTTTACCGACCTGCTGCCTGCAGCGCAAGGTTCGGGTAGTTGGTGATGATGGCCTCAACGCCGGCATTGAGAAGGGCGCGCATCACCTGCGGATCGTTTGCCGTCCAGGGATGCACGGCAACGCCCGCCTTGCGGCAGCCTTCAAGCAGACCGGGGCAGCCGAGGGCAGCCATGTAGTGGGGATGGATGGCATCCGCATTGAGATATTTTGCATAGACCCAGGGATCCACGATAGCGTTGGAATAAAGAAGGCCGATGCAGGCTTCGGGATCCGCCTCACGGATCTTCATAAGGATGTAGTGGTTAAAGGAAGAGTAGATCACACGGCCCTGCATGCCCATTTCCCGTTCAAGGGCAACGAGCTCGTTCCAGATGCCGTCATAGATCACTTCCTCACCCTTCACTTCCACGTTTACGGTAAGGTTCGTATTGCGCAGAAGGCCGTACACTTCCTTCAGCGTGGGGATGCGGACATTCTGATAGCCGTCGATGCCGTTTGAAAAATCAAGGCGTTTGAGTTCCTGGCAGGTCATATCCACTACACGGCCGGTACCGTTGGAGGTACGGTCCACCGTTTCATCATGGATGACCATGAGCTTGCCGTCAGCGCTCATGTGTACATCAAGCTCGATGCCGTCTGCGCCCTGTTCCACCGCAAGTTTGAAGGCAGGAATGGTGTTTTCCGGCGCATAGCCGCTGGCGCCTCGGTGCGCCCAAATCTTCGTTGCCATAGGAATGATCCCCCTCATACGAAATAATCAGCTGTTTCGGTCAATTATACCATCTTTTGCAGGAGAAAAAAACCTTTTCCGTGTAAACAATATGATTATGAAGACGAGCATTTTTCTTTTTGTGTTTCTTTTTGGCGGCACAGCCTATGTTCTGCTTGAACTGATCTGGCGAAGGCGCAGCCATGTATCCATGTTTTTTGCGGGAGGCTTCTGCTTCATGCTGCTTTTTGCCCTGTTTGGGAAGGTGGATATGCCCCTTCTTTTCAAGTGCATCGCAGGGGGTACGGTCATTACGGCGGTGGAGTTTTTGACAGGCGCCCTCGTCAACATTCGCATGAAGCTGAACGTGTGGGATTATTCGGGGCTGCCCCTAAATCTTTACGGACAGATCTCGCTTCCTTTTTCCCTCGGCTGGTGTCTTCTTTCCCTCCCAATCTCGTTTCTGTGTGATTATTTTCTTTCTTTTGCTTGATGCCCCCACCGCTTTGCGGTATGATTTTATTATGCGATACAACCCTCGCAAAGCGTAAACGAAGGAGGCATTTACACGACCATGAAAGCAAAGTGCAACAAAGAAAGCCTTGTCATGCAGAGCGTGACCGGCAACATCCGCCATCCCTATGTGGGCTCTCCCTATAATGTCAGCCACGAAGGCAAGCCGTTCTCCCTGCCCTCCGTCGGCGCCATTTGCTATAACGTCAAGATCGGCGACTCCGTTTACGGTCTCCGTGGCGACCATATCGAGCCCGGTGTTACCATTCAGAACCCCGACGAAAAAGAAAACGGCGCCCTTAACACCCTTGCCTGCGTCGGCAATAAGGCAAAGGTCGTTTCCGGCGATGCAAAGGGTGCGGAAGGCTTCGTATGCGGCACCCACGGCGGCTGCGAGCACGTGATCTGCTACTTCCCCACCGAATCCCTTGAAGCGATGGTGCCCGGCGACAAGATCCTTGTAAAGGCACAGGGTCAGGGCATGCTGATCGAAGGCTTTGAAGATACCGTAGCTGCCATGAACATCGATCCCGAACTGTTCGACAAACTGAACATCACCGTGGAAGACGGCAAGCTCACCGTTCCCGTTGTTGTAAAGGTCCCCGCTTACCTGATGGGCAGCGGCATCGGTGGCAGCACCGCCTACCGCAGCGACTACGACATCATGACCGCCGACCGGGAGGAGATCAAGCGCCTTGGCCTTGACAAGCTCCGTTTCGGCGATATCGTGATGCTTGAAAACTGCGACACCGTGTTCGGCAGGGGTTACTACGGCGGCGCCGTTACCATCGGCATCGTCGTGCACAGCGATTGCCTGCTTGCAGGCCACGGCCCGGGCGTTACCACCCTGCTTGCCAGCAAGACCCCCATCATCGAAGGCAAGATCGATCCCAAGGCAAACCTTGCGGATATCATGGGCGTATAAAACAGCATAGCAAAAAGCGCGGCTTTCGGGGTATTCCAATAAGAAAACATCGCCGCAAAACGAATCCATTCCGGGCAACTGCATCGTCATCGTCGGTCGGAATATCGACGGATATGCCTTCCTCCTCTTCCTTGCATTTACCCGAAAGCGATCCATTTTGCG
>JAFSEB010000044.1 GCA_017435905.1 Clostridia bacterium
TATCAAGCACACCGTTACCGAGGTTACACTGGATGGAAAGGTTTTGGTTGTTGATAAGGAACGAACAAAGACAAAAGCAAGCCACCGTACACTTCCTCTCGTAGCGCCCTTTGAAGAATTGCTTTATAGAATGAAAGCCGAACAAGAACGTAACAGGAAGCTGTGTGGAGGCGTTTACTGCACAAAGTATTTGGACTTCATCTATGTAGATGAGTTGGGAGAGCGAATCAAGCCGAATTATATCACACAGCATTTCAGCATCGTGATTAAGAACAACGGGTTAAAGAAAATACGCTTCCACGACCTTCGTCACAGTTGTGCAAGTCTCCTGTACGCCAACGGTGTAAGCCTGAAAGAAATACAGGAATGGCTGGGACACAGCGATATTTCCACTACCTCCAACATCTATACGCATTTGGATTACAGCACAAAAATTTCATCGGCAAATGCAATTCTGAATGTGTTTCCAACGGTCTGATACCCCCTTTTTCCAGGAGGAATGCTTGGAGGGATATGGCAGAAAATTGCCCTATTCGGCTAAAATCGGAGGGATTTTTGCGGAAAAGAAAAAGCCCGAAAACCTTAGATATTACAAGGGTTTTCGGGCATGGTGCCGGTGGTGGGACTCGAACCCACACGCTGTCGCCAGCAAAGGATTTTGAGTCCTCCTCGTCTGCCAATTCCAACACACCGGCGCGTTTATTTCTTAAATCTCTCCTCAAAATCACCAATCGGAAGTTGGAGGGATATGCAGGAGGGATGTTAAGACGAAACACAGTTTTCAGTTTTCAAAAGTTCCCTGTTTATCAGGGTTTGTCGCATCCGGCATGGGAAACGGCGAAGTCGATTTTGAGTCCGTCACGTCTGCCAATTCCATCATTCCGGCGAAAATTACAGGTGTAAGTTTACCATAATTTCGCTTTCCGTGCAACCATAAAGTATTTCCTTTCGTTATTAAGATAGAGTATAATAAACAGGTGTTTATGGTACTACTGCCTTTCTTATCCCACCGATCGGAGGTAACGAATCATGAAACGCATCACCGCAGTTTTTTCCTTCCTGCTTTGCGCAGCGCTCCTTTTTGCTGGCTGTTCCCACAAAATGGCGGACATGGCGGAAACGGAAGTCTATTACACCTCTTCCTCTTCCGGCAACAGCGCAGAATACCGACCGGAAGCCCCCATGGCCAGCGCCGCACCGGAGGCATCCATCGAGGCGGAATACGATGCTTCCTACGGCATCACCGCCGGCGCCGCTTCCGATACGGATCTTTCGGACCGTTTCGGCGGCCACAAGGTGATCCTCACCTATGACGCCACCCTCAGAACGGATGCCTTCGATTCCCTGCTCGATGCGCTCACTTCCCGTGTGAACGCTGCAGGCGGCTACATGGAAAACACCTACATCGACGGCAAAAAGCCCGAGGTTTACGGCGAAGCCGGCCGCACCGCTTCCCTTGCTATCCGTGTTCCGGCGGAAAAGGCGGATGCCTTCTTTTCCGATGTAAAGACCCTTGGCACCCTTATCAGCGAACACGCCTACACGGAGGATGTCACCGAGCATTATTTCGACCGTGAAACACGCCTTGCGGTGCTCAACACCCAGCTTGACCGGCTCAGGAGCATCCTTGTGGAAACGGACAACCTGGCGGATGTGATCGCCCTTGAAACGGAGATCGCCCGGGTAATGCTGGAGATCGAATCCCTGACGGGCGAACTCAGGCGCTACGATGCCCTCATCGACTACGCCACCGTGAACCTCACCGTTTACGAAAACAGCCCCAAGCAGGGCCCCGTTGCGGAGGAGACCCTTGGCGACAGGATCAAAGAAGCCCTTGCCGATTCCCTTTACGGTATCGGCACCTTCTTCACGGATGCGCTCGTATGGTTCATCGGTGCGCTGCCGGTGTTTGCGCTGCTTGCGCTCATCCTTGTACCGCTGATCCTCATCATCCGTGCCATCCGCAGAAAGAACGCCCGTAAGAAGGTAGAAAAGCAGGCCGCCATGGCAAACGCCGCTGCGGCAAATTACAATAAGGAGAACAACAGATCATGAAACTGAGACGGATCGCCCTCATCCTCGCCGTGCTGCTGCTCACCGCAGCCCTCTCCGCCTGCAAATCCCAGGAGGAGCTTGATGCCTACCGTGAACCGGAGACCACCGTCATCTCCCCGGATGTGACCATCACCCAGCAGGAGGATGATCCCGATACCATCACCGTGTCCGGCAGCGGTGAAGTGATGCTCACTCCCGATACCGCTTCCTTCAGCCTTTCCATCCACACCACGGAAGCGGAAGCCGCCCTTGCGCAGGAAAACAATACCCTCATCGCCGAGGCGGTGCTCGCTTCCCTGAAGGCAAACGGCATCGGGGAGAGCGATATCAAGACCGAAAATATCAGCCTGTATGAGGAATACGACTACAGCGAAAGCGAACGCAAGCTCATCGGCTACACCATGAACAATACCCTTTCCGTCACCGTGCGCAGCATCGACAGCGTGGGCAAGGTGATCTCCGACGCCATTGCCGCCGGCGCCACGGGCACCTACGGCCTCCGCTTCACCGTTGCGGATTCAAGCGAAGGCTACGGCAACGCCCTCAGCGCCGCCATCGAAGATGCCAAATACAAGGCGGAAGTAATGGCGCAAGCCCTCGGCGTGACCCTCGTGCCCGTGCCCGTTTCCACCACGGAGACATCCTCCAGCTACACGCCCCAGCTTTATGCGGACAGCAACGAAGCCGTCATGGAGGAAGCCCCCATGTACAGCAGCGGCGCTTCCGGCAGCGCCTCCGTTTCAAAGGGTGAGCTTTCCATCACCGCCCGTGTCAGCGTCATTTATGCGGTGGCGCCTGCCGAAGCGGCAGAATGACCGTGCACCTTAGGGGGCAGCCTGCATGGCTGCCCCCTTTCTTTTTTGCGTCCCGCAGCATCGTTTCATGATTCATACGGCTTTTCGTGCACATTCTTGCAGGAAACAGGATGGCCTCCTGCATCAAAAATAATAACACCCTTTTTTTGCCCCTGTAATTCACATGGTCTTCTGCCTTTTTCCGCTTTTCCCTGCCGGCATATTCTTTCAAACCTCGCTTTTTCCTGCATTTCGTTGTTCCGTATTTTTCATTTTTTCGTTTTTCATTTGCATTTTCATTCCAGCTTTTGAATATTCATTCGTTTTTATGCAAAATGTTACGTCCGTAACAATCGGCTTTTTAGCTTGATTTTTTTGATATTAAAACACGGAGGATAAAAAACCGCACCGTAAAATATACAGGAATCTATTGACATTGTTACATAATAGATTTATGATTATTTGTGGTGGCGGATGCAGCCTTGCACCGTGCTGCCATACTAATTTCGCATCATTAATATGGAGGTCAACAAATGAACGCCTACATTCAGGAAGTAATCGAAAAGGTCAAAAAGCGTGACGCCCACGAGCCCGAATTCCTTCAGACCGTTGAAGAAGTTCTCTCTTCCCTCGAACCCGTCATCGCACAGCATCCCGAATACGAGAAGATGAGCCTGCTCGAAAGGCTTTGCGAGCCCGAGCGTGTCATCGAATTCCGTGTTAACTGGGTTGACGATGCCGGCAAGCCCCAGGTGAACCGCGGCTACCGTGTGCAGTTCAACAGCGCCATCGGTCCCTACAAGGGCGGCCTGCGCTTTGCTTCCCACGTAAACCTCTCCGTCATGAAGTTCCTCGGCTTCGAGCAGACCTTCAAGAACAGCCTCACCTCCCTGCCCATGGGCGGCGGTAAGGGCGGCTCCGACTTCGATCCCAACGGCAAGAGCGATATGGAAATCATGCGCTTCTGCCAGGCGTTCATGACCGAGCTCTATCGCCACATCGGTCCCAACGTGGACGTTCCCGCCGGTGACATCGGCGTTGGCGGCCGCGAGATCGGTTACCTCTTCGGTCAGTACAAGCGCATCGTTGGCGCTTACGAGAACGGCGTTCTCACCGGTAAGGGCCAGTCCTACGGCGGTTCCGTGATCCGTCCCGAAGCGACCGGCTACGGCGCTGTCTACTATCTCTGCGAAGTTCTCAAGCATGAGAACGACTCCATCGAAGGCAAGACCATTGCGATCTCCGGCTTCGGCAACGTTGCTTGGGGCGTCTGCAAGAAGGCTGCCGAACTCGGTGCCAAGGTCGTTACCCTCGGCGGCCCCGACGGCTACATCTACGATCCCGACGGTATCGTGACCGAAGAAAAGATCAACTACATGCTCGAGATGCGTGCTTCCGGCCGCAACCGTGCTCAGGACTATGCTGACAAGTTCGGCGTACAGTTCTTCCCCAAGCAGAAGCCCTGGGGCACCAAGGCCGACATCTGCATGCCCTGCGCTTACCAGAACGAGATCGGTATGCCTGAAGCTGAGCAGATCCTCAACAACGGCACCAAGTACTACATCGAAGTTGCCAACATGCCCACCACCAACGAAGCTCTCTACTTCCTCATGGAGAAGGGCCTCGTGGTTGCTCCCTCCAAGGCTGTTAACGCCGGCGGCGTAGCCGTTTCCGGTCTTGAAATGAGCCAGAACTCCGAGCGTCTTGCCTGGAGCGCCAAGGAAGTTGATGAGAAGCTCCACACCATCATGGTCAACATCCATGCCGCTTCCATGAAGGCTGCCGAAGAGTGCGGCCTTGGCTACAACCTGGTAGCCGGTGCCAACATCGCGGGCTTCAAGAAGGTTGCCGACGCCATGATGGCTCAGGGCATCGTCTAAGTTCACGATCGCACAGCATTAGCACAAAAAGCAGCAGGGCGGTTCCGCAAGGAACCGCCCTGTTTCTTTTGTTTTTTACAAAGAAAACCGGAAGGAACATCCCTTCCGGTTTTGTTGATCTGTTTTCAGTTTTCAAGTGCGCTGCGGATCTCTTCCACAAGGCTGTCCAGCACGGTAAAGCCGGAAAGCGCCCTGTTCACATAAGGAACGCTGACACGGTCCGCCCTGTTCAGGGCTGCATAGCCCTCAAAGGGGTTCACCGCAAAGCGGTAATCCTGTTTGGCATCCGGGCTGTGGATCAGGAAGAAGATGTAAATACCATCCTCCTGCAGGGAGGGCACAGCGCCTTCGCCGTAGGATACCGGCTGCAGGGTTGCCGCATCCACCACGCCTGTGCACAGCTTCGGCGCATATACCAGCGATACCGTATCGCCGTAGTTGAGCGCACCCTTCAGCGAGCCGTACGCTTCCACCTTCACAAGGGAAGCCGGCAGCGTGTTTTCCACCACGGTGCCATCGGTCTGCGCACGGAAGGCGTGATCCTTTTCCGCCGAAAGGGATACCACCCTGCCGATGAAGATCTCATCCGCCGCATCCGCCAGTTCCCCGACGGATCTGTAATAATAGAAGGATGCCGGTGCGGTGATCACCGCATCCATGCGTTTGATATCCTGTTTGAGCTCGCCAAGGGAAAGCTCTGTCCCTGCATAGGTCACCGTTCCGTCATCGGAAACGGCAAGGGGATCTTCCGAAAGAAGCTCGTAGCGGTTGGTATCCTCCGTGTAGAACATTTCCTCGCCCTCGGCAAGGTAGAGAAGATACCGGCCGCCCTCTTCCATTTGCCCTGCGGTACAGTGGATCAGCGAATCCGCTGCAGTGCTGCCGGCGATCACTTCCTCCACAGCAAGGTCATAACAGGTACTGCCTTCGGTATCAATGTGCTGCTGCACACACTGCCCCGTTACCACAAGGGCGGCGTTTTTGTAGATGCGCTGCAGCTCACTCAGGGCCTTTTCATCGGAAGTGCCCGTATCGGCAGGCACAGCGCAGGCCGACAGCGCAAGGGAAGCTGCGCTCAAAAGCGCAAGCATAGGGATCTTTCGTTTCATGCCCGCACCTCCTTCCTGCTGCATTCATGATATGCGGCACTATCCACCTATCATGTTATACGAAAACCGTGCCCAAAAGGTTGCGTAAAAGTAAACTTATTATGAAAAACACCTTAATTTTCGGATAGGATCACATCTCCCGGCGGCCTTCCACCGCCTTGAGGAGCGTCATCTCATCCACATATTCAAGGTTACCGCCGATGGGGATGCCGTGGGCAATGCGGGTAACACGAACGCCTTTGGGCTTCAAAAGCCTTGCGATGTAGGATGCGGTGGCTTCGCCCTCCACATCCGGGTTGGTGGCAAGGATCACTTCCTTCACGCCCTCCGTTTCCACCCGCTGCAAAAGCTCCTTGATGCGGATATCATCGGGGCCAACGCCATCCATCGGGGAGATGGTGCCGTGCAGCACATGGTACTTGCCACGGAATTCACGCAGCTTTTCCATGGAGAACACATCCCTTGCATCCTTCACAACGCAGAGCACTTCGCTTTTACGGGATGCATCCGCACAGATGGCGCAGGGCTCCACATCGGTATAATTGCCGCAGACAGGGCAATAGCGCACGGTATCCCGTGCACGGGTGATGGCCTGCGCAAGTTCCCTTGCGCCGGTCTCGGGCATATCGAGAATGTGATACGCAAGGCGCTGTGCGCTTTTTGCGCCGATGCCGGGCAGCCGCGCCAGCTGCATTGTCAGCGCATTGATGGCGTCGATGCTCATCGCTTAAAAGCCGAGGTTCATGCCGCCGGTCAAACGGTTCATCTCGCTGGTCATGGCGTCATCCGCCATGCGCAGGGCTTCGTTGACAGCGCTGATCACAAGATCCTGCAGCATTTCCACATCGTCCGGATCCACGCAAGCGGGATCGATCACGATCGCCTTGACTTCCTTTGCACCGGATACGGTAGCCTTTACCACGCCGCCGCCAACGGTGGCTTCAAATTCACGCTCTGCGATCTCCTGCTGCTTGCGCTGCATATCCGCCTGCATCTTCTGTGCCTGACGCATCAGCTGCTGCATGTTGCCGCCGCCCATTCCGGGGAATCCGCCTCGTGCCATATCAAAAACCTCCTGAAAAATCGGCATTTTGCCATAGTGATTCTTAAAAAATAATTATACCATATATAGTATGTTTCCACAACACGCTGCGCAAAACATACGTTTTTTCTTGTTTCTTAGTCGATGATCTCCAGCATGCTGCCGAAGGCCTTGCGTGCCGCATCCTCCAGCGAGAGGGCAGGCGCAGCGGCGCTTTCCCCCGCCATGATGAAGCGGAGCTTCATATTGCCTGCGGTCTCCGCCAGCGCATCGGCGGTGAGCTTATGGTTTTCCGCCTTGGAGAAGGCATCGTAAAATGCTTTTTTGTCGAAAGCCACCACCAGCGTGTCGCCGTCACGGTGGAACTCCACCGCTTTCAGCGCCAGCACCGCAAGGGTGGGGTTCTTCTTCTGCAGCGCACTGCGTGCGGCTTCCCAAAGCGCTTTGGGGTCGCCTGCTGCCGGCGTGGGCTTCGCCGCAGGGGGTTCTTCCTCCTGCACGGGCGGTGCATCCATGTCGGAGGGGGGCACATAATCATCCTCCGCCGCAGGGATGGGCGCATCCTCCCACGGGGGACGGTCATCCGTTTCCGCCTTGGAAGGCTTGACGCTTTCCGCTTTCTGCGGCGCTGCCTGTACGGGTGCCGCCTGTACGGGGATGCCGTTTTTCACCTTCGCTTCCAGCTGTTCGATGCGCTCAAGCAGCAAGTCGACAGAGTGGGGTTCCTCCTCCGGCGTGGTGATGCGCACAAAGGCACATTCCAGCTGCACCCGGGGAAGCGCCAGCCACTTCAGGTTCGCCGTTGCCCCAAGTAGAATATCGATGGCCCGCGAAAGGCGCTTTTCGCCGCAATGCTTCGCCTGTTCGATATAGCGGCGCATGGCATCCTCCGTGCAGTCGAGGATATCGCTGCAATGGCCGCAAAGCTTCGCCAGCAGCAGCGCCCGGAAATGCCGTGCAAGATCCTGTGCAAAGACGGAAAGATCCCTGCCCTCGTTCACCACCCGTTCCAGCAGGCGCAGCGCAGCATCCCTGTTATCGGTGATAAGCGCTTCCGCCACATCGAACAGAAAATCGCTCTCCATGCTGCCGAGAACACCGTAAACATCCTCTGCCGTTACCTTTCCGCCGCAGAAGGAAATGCACTGATCCGCCAAAGAAAGGGCATCCCGCATGCCGCCCTCCGCCGCCCGGGCAATCGCCAGCATGCCTTCTTTTTCAATGGAGGCGCCGGCATTTTGCAGCACGCCCTCCATGCAGGCGGTGATATCCGCCACACGGAGGCGGTGGAAATCGAACCGCTGGCACCTTGACACGATGGTGGCGGGAATGGACTGGGGCTCCGTGGTGGCAAGAATGAACACCACATGGGCAGGAGGTTCCTCCAGCGTTTTGAGGAGCGCATTGAAAGCGCTTTTGGAAAGCATATGCGCTTCATCGATGATGTACACCTTCACCCGAAGGTCAAGGGGTGCAAAGCGAGCCTTGTCGATGAGGGCACGCATATCCTCCACACCGGTGTTGGAGGCGGCGTCCAGCTCGATGATATCCACATTGCCTGCCTCTGCAATGCGGCAGCTTGCGCATTCGCCGCAGGGCTCGCCGCTTTGGGGCGCATCGCAGTTGAGCGCCTTGGCAAAGATCTTGGCGGTGCTGGTCTTGCCGGTGCCCCTTGTGCCCGTAAACAGATAGGCGTGGGCCACATGCCCCTCCGCGATCTGGTTTTTGAGGATGGTGGTGATATGTTCCTGCCCGATGACTTCCATAAAGCGCTTCGGACGGTATTTGCGGTATAATGCCTGATAAGCCATGGCTTCCTCCCGTAAAAGCCGCTTCCTGTGCGGCGTTATTTTCATTTTATCATTTATTACATTGTATTGTCATCAAAAATGCAGTATAATATTTCGGAATCATTCTTTGCCCGGTGCAAAGAAAAATACGCCCTGAAACAAGGAGATTTGACCATGGAACAGCCCCGCAAAAAGATCGTACTGAGCGGCATTCAGCCTTCCGGCTCCCCCACCCTCGGCAACTACGTGGGTGCCCTGCGCAACTGGGCCCTTTTGCAGACGGAAGACCGTTTCTGCTATTACTGCGTTGCGAACCTGCACGCAGCCACCGTCCGTCAGGATCCGGACGATCTTCGCCGCCGTGCCTTTGAAACCGTGGCGCTGCTGCTTGCCTGCGGTGTTGACCCCGAGCGCAGTGCGGTGTTCGTGCAGTCCCATGTAAAGGAGCATGCAGAGCTCAACTGGGTGCTCAACTGCAGCACCTACATCGGCGAGCTGAACCGCATGACTCAGTTTAAAGATAAGTCCCAGAAGCATGCGGACAACATCAACGCCGGTCTTTATACCTACCCCGTTCTGATGGCGGCGGATATCCTCCTCTACCAGAGCGATCTTGTGCCCGTCGGTCAGGATCAGAAGCAGCACCTTGAGCTGACCCGTGATATCGCCATCCGCTTCAACAAGCAGCACGGCGAGACCTTCCGCATCCCGGAAGGCTACATCCCCAAGGTGGGCGCAAGGGTCATGAGCCTGCAGGATCCCACCTCCAAGATGAGCAAATCCGACCCGAACCCCAACGGCTATGTTGCCATCATGGATGACCCTGCGGTGATCCTCAAAAAGTTCAAGCGTGCCGTCACCGACAGCGACGGTCTTGTGAAGTTTGATCCCGAAAACAAACCCGGCGTTTCCAACCTGCTTGCCATCTACACCACCTTCACCGGCAAGACCATCGAGGAAGCGGAACAGGAATTCGAGGGCAAGGGCTACGGTCACCTGAAGACCGCCGTGGCGGATGCCGTCATTGCAGAGCTGACCCCCGTGCAGAACAAGTTCAAGGAGCTTGTGGCGGATGAAGCCTACATCCGCAAGGTGATGGAAGAGGGCGCCGCACAGGCCCGCATCACCGCTGCCGAGACCGTAAAGAAGGCCTACCACGCCATGGGCTTTGACGCATAAGAAACAAAAACACAAAAGCGGATGTTCCCTGAGGAGCATCCGCTTTTTTTCGTGATTTTTCCCTAAATACGGGCTTTTCTCTGTTGACATTGCAGGTATGTTATGCTATGCTTCTTTGTGCAACTGAATATGCCTTATCAAGAGTGGTTGAGGGACGGGCCCTGTGAAACCCGGCAACCTGCATGTGTGCAAGGTGCCAATTCCCGCGGCAAATGCCGAAAGATGAGCGATCATATATCTCGTCTCGCCTTTCGCGGGGCGTTTTTATTTGCCCCCGTGTGCGAGATCCCCCCCTATGGACCAGAAAAGGAGTTTTACCATGGAAAAACGTTTGTTCACCTCCGAATCCGTTACGGACGGACATCCCGACAAAATCTGCGACCAGCTTTCCGATGCGGTACTTGATGCATGCCTTGCCGCCGATCCCAATTCCCGTGTGGCCTGTGAATGCTGCGTCACCACCGGCCTCGCCCTTGTGATGGGCGAAGTGACCACCAATGCCAACCTTGACATTCCTGCCATCGCCCGTGAAGTCATCTGCAGCATCGGCTATGACGATGCCGCCTACGGCTTTGACGGCAACACCTGCAGCGTGCTCGTCGCCCTTGACAAGCAGAGCGCCGATATCGCCATGGGCGTTGACCGCTCCATGGAAGTCAAAGAGGGCGATGATACCGCCTTCCAGACCGGCGCCGGCGACCAGGGCATGATGTTCGGCTACGCCTGCAGCGAGACCCCCGAATATATGCCCCTGCCCATCTACCTTGCCCACAGTTTGACCCGCAAGCTGTCCTCCGTCAGGAAGCACGGCCTTGTGAAGTTCTTCCGCCCGGACGGCAAGGCGCAGGTCAGCGTGGAATACGATGAAAACAACAAGCCCCTGCGTGTGGATACCGTTGTGGTCAGCACCCAGCACGACCCCGATGTGACCCAGGAGGAGATCCGTGAAGCCGTCATTGAGCATGTGATCCGCCCCGTGATCCCTGCGGAGATGATGGACGACGCCACCCGTATCCTCGTGAACCCCACCGGCCGCTTCGTGGTCGGCGGTCCCCACGGCGACAGCGGTCTCACCGGCCGTAAGATCATCGTGGATACCTACGGCGGCTATTCCCGTCACGGCGGCGGCGCCTTATCCGGCAAGGATCCCACGAAGGTGGACCGCAGCGCTGCTTACGCTGCCCGCTACATCGCCAAGAACATCGTGGCTGCCGGCCTTGCCGAGCGCTGCGAGATCCAGCTTGCTTACGCCATCGGCGTGGCACAGCCCGTTTCCGTGATGGTGGATACCTTCGGCACCGGCAAGGTGGAAGACCTGAAGCTGACCGAAGCTGTGAAGACCGTGTTCGACCTTCGCCCCGAAGCCATCATCAGTACCCTCGGCCTTCGCAGGCCCATCTACCGCCGCACCGCTTCCTTCGGCCATTTCGGCGATCCCGCCATGCCCTGGGAACAGCTTGACAAGACGGAAGCCCTCAAGGCTGCCTGCAAGTAACAAAGCGCACAAAAATCCCGGTCGATATGCTCGACCGGGATTTTTTATTGTTTGTTCCTGTTTATGCACGGGAGGATGCGGGCGTGGGCGGTGTGCCAACGGGCACAAGCCCTTCGGGCACGGGTTCGCCGGCCTTCAGCGCAGGTCCCGTACCGATGGCGATCTCCGCCGGGTTGCCCTTATACTTATCCTGATACAACAGCTTGCTTTCCGCCAGCTCGCCGTTCACATACTTATCAAGGTATGCTTCTGCAATGTAGCCCTCATGCTGCACCACGGTCTCCTTCTGGTAGCCGGTGGGGATAGTGGGATCCTCGGTGTAGATAGTCTCCTGGCTGCGGTCCATGACCTCGGTGATATCGCTGCGGGATTTGTAGGTGACGCCTTCGGGCAGCGGTTCGCCGTAAATATAGACGGTGATGGTATGGCGGCTGCTGCTGCCTTCCACCCGCTGCACACGGGCGAAAATATAAAGGGGATATTCCGTATTGTTGCGGAACACGAAGTCGATACCCCGGGTATCCACGGTGGCATCAAGACCCACATCCACATAGTCGGAGGGGATGGAATGGGCACGGCGGTCCACGATCTCAATGTTTGCCGCCAGCAGGGCATTGTACAGCGTGGTGCTGGGCTGGCAGATGCCGCCGCCTGCCTGCACGGTGTATTCCTTGCCGCCGCTGATGCCGTTGGCGCCCTTCCAGCCGAGGTCATAGGTACGGGGGCCTACCACGGTATTGAAGCTCCACTGTTCCCCCACGGGGATGGTGTTGGCGTTGATGATGTCCGCTGCCTTCTGGATGTTGAACAGGCGGTTCTGCTTGACCTCATCATCCCTTGCGGCGGAGAACTTGGTGGTGAATTCGCTGATATACTGGGTATGGAGCTTCACATCCTCAATAGTGAGCTCCGGCAGCACCGCATTAATGACGGGCTCCACCGTAGCGGTGAAGTTGCCCGTGCGCAGCGCATACTCGATATCATCCGCCGTGGCGGCAACGTTGAGGGCACGTCCCTCTTCGCCGGCGATGTAGTTGAAACGCTCCTCGCTGGCCCAGTCTGCAATGGGCTCCGCATAGGGCTGGGTGGCTTCCTTGTTGATGGAAAGCTCCAGCTGGGTCAGGGCGAATTCAATGGCGCTCCTGTCCCATGTGTACTTGGCATCAAACTCGCCTGCGCCGGCAGCAAGCACATCCTGCACTTCGCTGTCATCGCTGCGGCCAAAGGCAAGACCGTCTGCGAACATATCGGTCAGGTCATAGCTCATGCCGAAATCCTTCGCACCGAAGGTCCATGTGGCATCATCCAAAGCAACGGAGACAGCCACCTTTTCAAGCTTCTTTTCCGCAGCGTATTTCACAAGACCGGTGGCTTCCTCCGGCGTCATGCCGCTCACATCCACACCGATGAGCTTCACGCCGTCACGGAAGGTCTTTTTCGTGTTCATGATGCCCTCGATATCCGTGGGCACGCTGCCGACGGTATCCCGGTTCATGAACCACACGAGGGCTACCACCGCCGCAAGCCCTGCTGCGGCAATGCCCAGCACCTGCATCAGACGCTTGCTGTTCATCTTCTTTTTCGTCTTCTTCACACCGCTCTTTTTTGCGGACTGCGTTTTCTTTGCGGCAGAGGTCTTTTGGGCTGCAGCGGCAGATGCGGTGCGCTGCGTGCTTTTTGCCACCGCTGTCTTTTTGGCGGCAGGCTTTGGGGCGGTGCTTTTTTTCGCAGCAGCTGTCCGTGTGCCTGTGCCTGTAGCAGCGGTACTGCGGCGCGCCGTCCCCGCTGCGGCGGCCTGATTGCGGCTCGCCGAAGAGGCCGTCTTTCTGGCGGTCTCCGTTTCTTTCTGTTTGCGTGCGGCGGAAGCGTCAATATTCACCTTCGCCTGCTTTTTCATGTAGCTCGGCAGCTGAGGGCCCGAGCCGTAAGTGTTGTTTGCCATTTCTGACACCCTTTCGAAAAACAAATCTATGATACGCCCTGCGCCGAAGGGCGTGATCCGATATGATATCACAATATATTGTACTACGAAACGACAGGAAAGCGCAAGAAGTGCGCCCATTGTTCTTAAAAAAGCCGCAATTCAAAGCACGAAAAAAGTGTCCGCAGGCAAGCCTGCGGACACCTTTGCTGTTGTTTACGGAGAATTAATACATGCCGGGGGCGCCGCCCATGCCGCCTGCGGGAGCAGCCGGTTCGGGAGCGGGGATGTCGCACACAAGGCTCTCGGTGGTCAGCACCATCGCTGCGATGGAAGCAGCATTCTGCAGGGCGCTGCGGGTGACCTTGGTGGGATCGATGATGCCCTTGTCAGCCATGATGCCGTACTCGTCGTTGCGTGCATCGTAGCCGTAGCCGGGCTCGGCAGCCTTCTTGATGTTCTCCACGATGACAGAGCCTTCGAGACCTGCGTTGGCAGCGATCTGACGGACGGGCTCTTCAAGCGCACGGATGATGATGGAAACGCCGGTCTTCTCGTCGCCTTCCTTGGTGGCGGCAAGGGCCTTCACACGGCCGATGACGTTGATGAGCGCAACACCGCCGCCGGGGACGATGCCTTCTTCAACGGCAGCACGGGTGGCGTTGAGGGCATCCTCGATGCGCAGCTTCGCATCCTTCATTTCCACTTCGGTGGCAGCACCGACGGAGATGACGGCTACGCCGCCTGCGAGTTTCGCAAGGCGTTCCTGCAGCTTTTCACGGTCATATTCGGAAGTGGTCTCTTCCATCTGCGCACGGATGGAGCTGATGCGGGCCTTGATCTCGGAGGGATCGCCGGCACCTTCCACGATGGTGGTGTTTTCCTTGTCGACCTTGACCTGACGGGCGGTACCGAGCTGGGCAACGGTGGTATCCTTCAGATCCATGCCGAGTTCTTCGGAAACGACCTGACCGCCGGTGAGGATGGCGATATCCTGCAGCATGGCCTTACGCCTGTCGCCGAAGCCGGGAGCCTTGACGGCAACGCAGGTGAAGGTGCCGCGGAGCTTGTTGACAACGAGGGTGGCAAGGGCTTCGCCCTCTACATCTTCGGAGATGATGAGGAGCTTGCGGCCCTGCTGGACGACCTGCTCGAGGACGGGAAGGATCTCCTGGATGTTGCTGATCTTCTTCTCGGTGATGAGGATGTAGGGGTTGTCAAGAACAGCTTCCATCTTGTCGGTATCGGTGACCATGTAAGCGGAGGCATAGCCGCGGTCAAACTGCATACCTTCCACCACGTTGAGCTCGGTCTTCATGGTCTTGGATTCTTCCACGGTGATGACGCCGTCGTTGCCGACCTTTTCCATCGCATCGCTGATAAGAGCGCCGATGGTCTCATCGCCGGCAGAGATGGAGGCGACCTGTGCGATGGCCTGCTTGTTTTCAACGGGCTTGGAGATCTCCTTGAGACCTGCGACCGCTTCCGCAACGGCAGCTTCCACGCCGCGCTTGATGCCCATGGGGTTGGCGCCTGCGGCAACGTTCTTCATGCCTTCACGGATGATGGCCTGTGCAAGCAGCGTGGCGGTGGTGGTACCGTCGCCGGCCACATCGTTGGTCTTGGTAGCAACTTCCTTCACAAGCTGAGCACCCATGTTTTCAAAGGGATCTTCAAGCTCGATCTCACGGGCGATGGTCACGCCGTCGTTGGTGATGAGGGGAGCGCCGTACTTCTTGTCGAGAACGACGTTGCGGCCTTTGGGGCCAAGGGTGATCTTAACGGTGTCCGCAAGGGCGTTCATGCCCGCTTCGAGGGCGCGGCGAGCTTCTTCGCCGTATTTCAACTGCTTTGCCATGATGATTTCCTCCTGAATAAATGGTGTATTGCGCTGTTATTCTACGATCGCAAGGATATCGCTCTGGCGAACGATGGTGTATTCCTCGCCGTCCAGTTTCACTTCGGTGCCGGCATACTTGGAATAGATGACCTTATCGCCGGGGTTGACATACATGGTAACTTCTTTGCCGTCTACCATGCCGCCGGGGCCCACTGCGATGACTTCGCTCATCTGGGGCTTTTCTTTGGCGCTGCCGGTGAGGATGATGCCGCTCTTGGTGGTTTCTTCCGCCGCCACGCTCTTGATGACAACGCGGTCAAGTAAGGGTTTGAGTGTCATAGTGAATTGCCTCCTTGGATATCTCAATGCAATGTTTTTCATTTGGGTTGTTAGCACTCCCTTTGGTCGAGTGCTAACCACGTTTAGTATCATACTCCATCATAAAGGGAATTTCAAGCAGAAGAAGCATGTTTTCACAATTACTTCGTATTTTTCATTTTCCCTCCACGCAAAGCCCTTTTTTCCTTCGCACAAAAAGGGAAAGCCGCTTATTGCCTTACCCTTCCCACCCATGCTATACTTTATGCAAATTCCGGCAGGTTATGGAGGCAGTGCGCATGGCAGAGTGGACAAAATGGGATAAACGGTTTATGGATATGGCAAAAATGGTGGGCAGCTGGTCCAGCTGTTACCAGCCCAACCGGCAGATCGGTGCGGTGATCGTGCGCAACAAGCGGATCATCACCACCGGCTACAACGGCGCACCGGCAGGCGTTGAAAGCTGCGTGGAACGGGGCGAATGTTTACGGCGTAAACTCAACATCCCCTCCGGCACCCAGCACGAGCTTTGCTATGCCATCCATGCGGAGCAGAACGCCATCATTCAGGCGGCAAAGCTGGGCATCTCCATTGAGGGAGCGACCCTTTACTGCACCCACCAGCCCTGCGTGATCTGCGCAAAGATGATCGTGAACTCCGGCATCGCAAAGGTCATCTACGGCGAGGGCTATCCGGATGAATTTGCCCGGAAGATCTTCGAGATGGCAAATGTGGAGATCGTGAAATACGAAGAATAGCTGTCTTTGCGGGCAGTGAGCTGCCCGCTTTTTTACGGAGGAAAGCCCATGATGGAACTCATTCGCGTTAGGGAGACGGAAAAGCATATCCTCGCCCGCCTTCTCGAGCTTTACGAATACGAATTTTCCCAATTTCTTGGCAGCGATGTGGATGAAAACGGGTTTTACGGCTATCCCTATCTTGACTGCTACTGGAATGAGCCCGACCGCTACGCCTATTTTATCAAGGTAAACGGCGCTTTGGCAGGCTTTGCCATGGTGTGCGGCTGGTGTTATGCCGCAAAGGAACCCGGCACCCTTTCCATAGCGGAGTTTTTCGTGATGCACAAATACCGCCGCTGCGGCATCGGCACAAAGGCTGCAACCGAAGTTTTCCATGCCCACCCCGGCAAATGGGAGCTTTGCGTTCACCCTTCAAACACCGCCTCCCACCCATTTTGGGAGAGCGTGATTAGGAGCGTGTCATCCGATGTGCAGGTGATACAAAACGTGGAGGGCGTTTACGACAACGCACCTGCCACCGTATACCTATTCGAAATAAAATGAAAAACGGAAAGAAATATCCCCCGGCCGGAGTATCCGGCCGGGGGATATTGTTTTGTGCCGTTTTATTCGTTGCTGATCACAAGGTCTTCCTCCGCCACCTTGCGAAGTTCCTTCTTGTTCATCATGTCGTAGATGATGGGAACCACGAAGAGCGTGAGCGCCGTGGCGTAAACAAGACCGCCGATGCACACGATGGCAACGGGCTGCATAAGCTCCGTGCCGGTACCGGTGCCAAGGGCCATCACAAGCAGACCGAGGATGGTGGTGATGGATGTCATCAGAATGGGGCGCATGCGGGTCACGCCTGCCTCCACGATGGCTTCCACCCTTTCCTTGCCCTCAAGGCGCAGTTGGTTGATGTAGTCAACGAGCACGATGCCGTTGTTGACGATGATGCCCACCAGCATGATAAGGCCGATCATGGCGATGATGCTTACCTCAAAGTTGCAGATGAGCAGACCGAGAAGGCCGCCCGTAAAGGCAAGAGGAATGGTGAACATGACGATGAAGGGGGACTTCAGGGACTGGAACTGCGCCACCATGATGAAGTATACGAGCAGCATGCCGAGAAGCAGCATCAGGAACAGATCCTTCATGGCATCCATGATGGTCTCGTTCTCGCCGGCAAACTCGTAGCTGATGCCGGTAGGCACGGCGATCTCCTTCACCGCCTTTTCCGCCTCTGCGGTAAGGAGAGTGACGTTGTAACCCTCCGCCACCTCTGCACTGACGGTCAGGTAGCGGCGCTGGTCATCACGGGAAATGGCGCTGAGGGTCTCGCCCTCGGTAACGGTGCAGATATCGGCAAGGGCGACTTCCTCATCCTCACCTTCCTTATCGGTGACGGTGAAGGTGTAGTTTTTGATATAATCCGGCGTCAGATCCTCCGCGGAATCCGCAGTGACGGTGACGGAATAATCGTAATTGTCGATCAGCACCTCTGTGGCTGCGGCTTCCGTTTTCAGCGCAGCGGCGATCTCCATGTAGACCTGTGCGGTAGTAAGACCCTTTTCCATGGCAGCATTCTTATCCACGGTGAACTTGATCACGGGGGAAGGGTCCTCGATGCCGTTGGAAACGTTCTTTGTACCTTCGATCTGTTCAAAGCAGTCGGCAAAGGCGTTGGCGGTATCCTGCAGATCCTCAAGGTCATTGCCGTAGATGTTCACGGTAACGCCGGAACCTGTAAGCATGGTCATGGCGTTCATCATGGAACCGCTGCCTGCCGCCTCCACGGTGTAGGGCAGATCCTTTGCAAGCTCGTTGATGTGTGCCGCCACCGCATTGCCGGAATAGGGGCCATCCTCCTGCACGGTCACATAGATGGTCACAACGGTTTCTTCTGCGCTTCCCGATCCGCCCATGCCGCCAAGCACGGAGTTGCTGCCCAGCATGGCGCCCACGGTCTCAACGCCTTCGATGCCGGCGATCATGGCGGCGGTCTCATCCGCCGCAGCACGGGTATCATCCAAAGAGGAGCCTTCCGGCATGGTCAGGGTAGCGGTCAGCTGGGGCATATCCATCTCCGGCATGAAGATGAAGCCTTTGCGGAAGGAAAGATAAATGCTGCCTGCCAGCAGAAGAACTGAGACCACCAGCACCAGCGCCTTTTTGCTGAGAGCGCCCCGAAGGAGCTTTTCATACACACGCAGGAACCTGTCAAAGCCCTTCTGCGCCTTGGGCTTCGCATTTTTGAGCATGCCTGCGCTCATAGCCGGCACAAGGGTCAGCGCCACGATCAGGCTTGCGATCAGCGAATAGCCGATGGTGAGCGCCATATCGGTAAAGAGCTGACGGGTGATGCCCTCCACGAACACGATGGGCACGAACACGCACACCGTGGTCAGGGTGGAGCTTGTGATGGCTGCCGCCACCTGTGCGGCGCCGGATACCGCAGCCTTCACGGCAGAAAGGCCCTTGCTGCGCAGGCGGTAGATGTTTTCAATGACAACAACGGAGTTATCCACCAGCATGCCCACGGAAACGGCAAGGCCGGAAAGGGAGATCATATTGAGGGTAACGCCGGAGAAATACATCAGCACGATGGCAAAAATGACGCTGATGGGGATGGAGCAAAGGGTGATGAAGGTAGGCTTCAAATCCTTCAGGAACAGGAACAGGATGATGACCGCAAACACCGCACCCCAGATGAGGCTCGAGTAGATGGCATCGGTGATCAGATAAATGTAATCGCCCTGATCCATCAGCGGCACGAAGGAAAGGCCTTCGTATTCCGCTTCGAGCGCCTCAAACTTTTCGATGAGGTTGTCGGAGGCTTCCGCCGTGGCGGCGGTGGACTGCTTCTGGAAGGTAAGCATCACGCCGTCCGCACCGTTGATGCGGCTGTAGGTGGTGGAAGCGTTATCGATAACGAACACATCGCCCACATCGGAAAGGTAGATGGGATCCATCCCCTCCATGCCGAGGTCAAAGAGCAGCAGGTCTTCCATCTGCTCAAGGCTCTCGAACTCATCGCCCACGCTGACGAGCCAGCTGACGCCGTCTTCCTTCACATAGCCGGCAGGCATGGCGAAATCCTGCGCTGCAAGGATGTTAGCAGCCATCTCCATGGTGATGATGTTTTCAAGGTCCGCCTTCTTATGGGCATCCTTCTTGGCTTTTTCCAGCTGTTCGATGCCGTCCTCCACCTCTTTGAGGGCGTCATCCAGCTGCTTTTCGCCTTCCTCCAGCTTGGTTGCTGCGCCTGCCATCTGGTCGAGAGCCTTCTCACGCTCCTCTTCAAGGGTGGCGTAAGCGTTTTCGATCTCCTTTTCGCCGTTCTTCAGCTCATCCTTGGCAAAACGAAGCTCTTCGATGCCGGCATCCACCTGTGCGATGCCGTCCTTGATCTGCGCAACGGCGCCGGGAATGTCGCTGCGGCTCATGCCCATGCCGGCAAGGGTGTTATCGATGGTGGCAAAATGGCCGTTGACCTGTGCAAGACCGGCCTTCGCCTGCCCGTAAGCCGCCCTTGCGCCTGCACGGTCAAGTCCCTGTGCCGCAAGGCTTGCATCCACCTGGGAAAGGGCTGCCTTTGCCTGGATGTAGTTGGGATCGCTTTCAATGGCTGCGATCTGCTGCTGTTTTTCCTCCTCGGAGAGGGCGCTGTTCCCGTTAATGGCGGCAATGGCTGCTTCCGCCTGTGCTGCCGCAGGCTCGCAGGCATCGAGCACGCCGATGGCGCTTTCAAGACCGGAGACGGCAGCTTCCAGCTCCGCCTTGGTGGATTCAAGGGTGGAAAGGGTGCTTTCAAGCTGCTGCAGCTGTGCAAGGTTGCCGCTGAGCTCCGTCTTGGTGGATTCAAGCTCACGGATGGTCCTGTTGATCTGGCTTCTGCCGGAAATGAGTTCTTCCTCTCCCTTGGCGATCTCCTCCCGCGCTTCCTCCAGCTTTTCATCCAGCTCCGCTTCGCCGCCCGCAAGGGCATCCTTGCCCTTTTCGATCTCTTCCTGCCCCTTTTCGATCTCCTCAAGGGCATCGCTGAGTTCCGCTTCCGGCTCCTCGAATTCCTCATCGATGAGGGCGAACAGCTTTTCGTTGAGCGCTGCGATCTTCTCCTCGCTCAAAACCACGTTCATGCTTTCGGTGATGATGCCGCTGGCGGAAACGCTGGCGATGCCGGAGGTGCCTTCAAGCTCCTGCATCAGGGTATTGTCCACGAATTCCGAAAGGGCGATGGTATCCATGCCCTCCATGGAAACGGCGCTGACCATCACGGGCAGCATGCTGGGGTTGATCTTCAGAATATAGGGCGTACCCACGGTGTCATCCCATGCGCCCTCCACGGTGCTGATCTTCTGCAGGATATCCACCGTCAGGGCATCAAGATCCGCATCCTCGGTAAATTCAAGGCTGATCATGGAATAGTTTTCTGCGGATGTGGAGGATACCGCCTTGATGTTTTCAAGGGTCGCCATCTGCTGCTCAAGGGGCTTGGTAATGGCGGATTCCACCTTTTCGGGAGTCGCACCGGGGTAGGTGGTCATCACGATCACAAAGGGGAAGTCCATGTTCGGCAGCAGATCCGGCGTCATCTTCAAAAATGCAACAACGCCAAGCACAATGACGGCGATCACCGCCACGAACACGGTAAGGGGTTTTTTTACGCTGAATTTGGACATATTTTTTGCTCCTGCTGATAATGGGTCGATATATACCTTACTGTTCCGTGGAACAGGCGCCGTTTCTGATAAGCACAAGGGAGGAAAGGAAATCCGCAAAGTGCTTTTCCCGATTTTCATGATCGCTGAAAATGCGGGCCATGCTGTTGCGTGTCAGCACCGCCACCATGTCAAGAAGCACAGCTACCGCCCCATCGGAAGGGTCCTTCAGCATACTTCTGTCCACATAGGAAAGCCCTGCCCTGACAATGTTCCTTTCGTTTTCAAACAGCCATTCAAAGGAATAGGTACGGCTCATGCGCAGGCAGGAAAACAGGTTCCGGAACAGGGCTTCCTCCCCCTCCCGGATGCAGTATTCCATGGCAAGGGACACGATCTTGGGCACCACGGCGAATACATCGAATTTGCCTTCCACAAAATAGTGCTGGTAAAGCCCTTCCATCATGCTGCAGTAGCCCCGCATGATGTACTCGATCAGATCGTCCTTATCCGCAAAATACTCGTAAAAGCTGCCCCGGGATATCCCCGCTTCCTTTACGATGCGGTTGATGGAAAGGTCATCATAGCTGTTGTCGCAAAGCTCCTTTTTTGCGGCATCGAGCACCGTCTGCTGCTTTTCCGGCGGCAGGTTCAAAAACCGTTCTGTGGGCATATTCCTCCCTCGGGTGACACCCTGTCATCCTATGCGCTTTTTTTCGCCGGCATCACTGCCGGCGCATACCGTTTGTTATCATAAAGCATGCGCCGCACATCTGTCAATGTGCGGCACAGTATTTTCACATTTACATATAATAGGTAGTGTATCACTTCATTTCATGGTGTTGAGGATGCCGAAAAACAGCACGCTGCCCTCGCTGCGGATGGCATAAAGGAAGGGGCGAGTCAGGATCATATCTGCCCTGTCCGTGGGCATGGGACAGCCTGCATAATCGATCCGGGTGTAGCCTGCCGCCTCCACGCCGTTTTCATCGATGCCGATGCGCATGTTCTGCTTCACACCGCCCACCCAAAGGGGCATTTCGTTTTCCGCCTTCAGGAGGGCGGAAAAGTCGGCGTTTTCCATATCAAAGGCCTGCTGCACGCCCATGGCTTTAAGGGCATCGGAAAGCTCCGTTTCCGCCGCATAGGAAAACTTCGGGATCTGCCACACCACTTCGCCGGCGTAGCTTTCCGTGCTGCCCGAGAGGATGGCATCAAGGGCGTTTTCATCCCGAAGGATATCATAAGGCGTCAGCCCCTCATCGGGCAGGATGAACATCATGGAACCGTGCTTCAAAGAAAGGCTCGATATGGTGCAGGATGCACCCTCCCCTTCATAGCGTGAGAAGGTATGGACACTGTACGTGGTGTTCATAAAATCGCACTCGGTCTTGCTGCCATCCGCATTGGTGAAGGTATCCGCCGCAGTCTTATCCTTGTTGAAGCGGTCATGCCACTCATCCCGGTAATACAGGGTGTGAAGCAGCATGAGCGCCGTTTCGGGGTCTGCGGAAAACTCGCCTTCCCCGTTCCCGAGCTTGCCGCCGGTCTTATCCTGTACCCATGCGCCGATCTGCTTTGCTGCCTTCTTTGATGCGAAGTCGCTTTCGTAAACATCCATGCGGTAGGTTTCCGCCAGCCGCTTCACCGCCTCCGCATCAAGGGAGAGAGAAAAGCCGCTGTTCAGCCAGAAGGAGCCTGCGGAGCGGATCTCGCCCATTTGGTCTTCGATATTGAGATTGTACCCAAGTTTTGCCGTTTCCGCCGCCGTCATGCCTTCCGCCATGCCAAGGGCAGAAAGAAGCTCCGCCTTCGTTTCGCCCTCCGCACCGCCGGATAGCGCCGCAAGGGCAAAGTACAGGCTTGCAGGGGAAATGAGTGCATTTTCCGTATCCTCCCTGAGGGCGGCACGGACAGCCCTTGCGCTGAAGGCGGTCAATGCATCCGTAAAGCCCTCACGGTATTGCTGCCGTTCCCCCACGGATGCGCCTGTTTTCTTCATGCCCCGCACCTCCGTTTTTTTCGGTGCGGCAAGAAGGGTCGCCCCTGCCGCCTCCGGTGCGGATGTACAGGCTGCCGTCAGGATCATCACAAGAAAAAGGGAAAGGATGCGAAGGATGTGTTTCATAACTGCCTCCCGTTCTTTTTGTAACCTTTAACACGCACAAAAAAAGAAAAAGGTTGCGCACGAAGAAAAAAATCCGCACAGCCTTGCCGTGCGGATCCTGTTTTTGCATTTTTATTCGGTGTAATACTCGCCGCGGCGGTAATCGTAAATGGCACCGCGGGTGAAAACATCGATGTTTTCGAGCACCTTGCCCGTGCCGATGGCCACGCAGGAGATGGGATCTTCCGCTATGTAGCAGGGCACCTTGACATGCTCGGAGATGAACTTATCGATACCGTAAAGCAGCGCACCGCCGCCGGTCAGGCAAATGCCGTTTTCCGCCACGTCGCTGGCAAGCTCCGGGGGCGTTTTTTCGAACATGGTGCGCACGCTTTCAAGGATGGCCTGCAGCGGTTCTTCAAGGGCATCGATCATTTCGTTGCTGCCCACCACGATGGCCTGGGGCAGGCCGGAAATGAGGTTGCGGCCCTTGACATCGATGAAAAGCTGCTCCCTGCGGGGATAGGCGGAGCCGATGCGGATCTTCATTTCTTCCGCAGTGCGCTCGCCGATGAGCAGGTTATGCTTTTTGCGCATGTAGCGCACGATGGCATCGTCAAACTTATCGCCGGCGATCTTGATGGAATCGGAAAGAACGGCGCCGCCCAAAGAGATGAGCGCCACATCCGTGGTACCGCCGCCGATATCCACCACCATGTTGCCCCGGGGCTCCGCAATATCGATGCCTGCGCCGATGGCAGCGGCAATAGGCTCTTCGATCAGGTAGGTATGACGGGCGCCGGCTTCTTCGGTAGCATCGATGACGGAGCGCTTTTCCACTTCCGTCACGCCGGAGGGCACGCACACCACCACACGGGGCTTGAAGAACACACGGGTGCCCACTACTTTTTTCAGGAAGTAATGAAGCAGACGCTCGGTGATATCGTAGTTGGAGATAACGCCGTCACGAAGGGGGCGCACCGCAGCGATGGTGCCGGGCGTACGGCCCAGCATGCGGCGTGCTTCTTCACCGATGGCAAGAATGCGGCCGGTGATCTTTTCCACAGCCACCACGGAGGGCTCACGCAGCACGATGCCTTTTCCGCGCACGTATACAAGAATGCTCGCCGTACCAAGGTCGATACCGACGTCATTGAATTCAAAAAGACCCATATTATAGAAAACTCCCTTCAAGAGCAAACGCAATTTCAAAGCGGCAGAGGCCAAAAAAGAGTCTGCCTGCGCATTATCCGTATTATTGTATCATTTTATCATAAATGCAACAAGTACGCATATGGATAAATTTGAACATTTTATGAAAAAAAGCCCCGACAGGAAGAATGATGGAAAGGAATGAGTTATCCTTTACATTACATCATACGAAAAAGCGAAACCGTAAAGGGGCACCCCGTTAAGAAAACATCGGTCTAAGAAAGGCAATACCGGCCCTATCGGTGTGTTGTGCGGTCTTGAAATAGCACCACTATTCCTTCGACCACACGCCTGCCGATAGAACCGGTCTTGCCTTTTTAGACTCTTCGACCGCAA
>JAFSEB010000045.1 GCA_017435905.1 Clostridia bacterium
ACCGCAAAATGGATCGCTTTCGGGTAAATGCAAGGAAGAGGAGGAAGGCATATCCGTCGATATTCCGACCGACGATGACGATGCAGTTGCCCGGAATGGATTCGTTTTGCGGCGATGTTTTTTTAATGGGATGCCCCTAAGATGGCTTTTTGTTGTTTTTTAGCTTTTTCACTCCTCATTCAGCCCAAGCTGTTTGCGGATGGCTTTGCCCGTGGGGCTGGTGGCGATGCCGCCCCGGGCGGTCTCCTTGAGGTCGGCGCTCATCAGGCGGCCGACGTTTTTCATGGAGGTGACCACCTCGTCAAAGGGGATGAGGCTTTTGATGCCTGCAAGGGCAAGGTCTGCGCTCAGGATGCCGTTGGCGGCGCCGATGGCGTTGCGCTTGATGCAGGGGCATTCCACAAGGCCGGCGACCGGGTCGCAGATCAGCCCCATCACGTTCTTGAGGGCGATGGCTGCGGCAGTGAGGGCGACCTCCGGCGAGCCGCCGGAAAGCTCTGCAAGGGCCGCTGCCGTCATGGCGGCGCCGGTGCCGGTCTCCGCCTGGCAGCCGCCTTCCGCACCGGAAATGCTGGCGTTCCGGGCAATGAGCATGCCCACCGCACCGGCAGTGTAAAGAGCGTCAAGGAGCATCTCGTCCGTCCAGCCGTGCTTTTTTGCACAGGAGAGCAGCACACCTGGCAGGATGCCGCTGGCACCTGCCGTGGGGGCGGCTACGATGCGCCCCATGGCGGCGTTCACTTCCACCACCGCCATGCTGGAGGCGATGAGCATGGCCATATCCTCGCCCATGAGGGCTTTTTCCGCACGGTGCATGAGCCGTTCCGCATCGCCGCCGCTCAGACCCGAAACGGATTCCTTCGGTTCATAAAGCCCTTTGCGGACGGATTCCTTCATGGTCTCAAGGTTCTTCGCCATTTCGCTGTCGATCTCCTCGACGCTGCGGCCGGAAAGGGTCACCTCGCGGCTGCGCATCACTGCGGAAATGGGGCAGCCCGTTTCTTTGCACAGGGCAAGCAGTTCTTCGCCGCTTTTGAAATCAAGGTTCATACGCTTCTTACCTCCGTAACATCTTCGCTCCAGCTTTGGATCAGCTCGCAGACCTCCTGCGATACGGGGGAGTCGGTCTCAATGATCATATAGGCGTCAAGGTTGCGCACATGGCGGAACACCTGCATGAAGGCGATGTTCACCTTCTCCTTGGCAAGCACCAGCGTAACGTGGTTGATGACGCCGGGCACATCCCGGTGGCGGACGATCAGGGTGGGATAATCGCCGGAAAACTCCACGTTCATGCCGTTGAGCTCGTTGATGCGGATGTTGCCGCCGCCAATGGAGGCACCCACCACTTCCGTCTCCCTGCCGTCGGGGGCGGTGATGCGGATGCGTGCGGTGTTGGGGTGGTCAAGGGTCTCATCGCTGAAGATGACAGTCACCTCCACGCCTGCCTCCTGCGCCAGCAGCATGGAGTAGCGAAGGCGTTCATCGTCCGGCGCAAGGCCGAGGATGCCGGCGCAAAGCGCCTTGTCCGTGCCGTGACCCCGTCCCGTTTCCGCAAAGGAGCCGTAAAGGGTCAGCTCCGCCTTTTTGACTTCTCCCCCGGCGATCTTGCGTGCCATGTTGCCGATGCGCACCGCTCCTGCCGTGTGGGAGCTTGAAGGCCCCACCATACGTGGGCCGATGATCTCAAACAATCCAAAGTTTTCCATATAAAGTCTCCTGTTCTTTCCGTGATGTAACGGAGGAGGAAATATGCATTTGCGAAAAAAGGAATACCGAAATTCTTCCTCAATTTTATCATATGCCGAAAAAATCATTCCGTCAAGCGACAGCTGCATAAAAAACGCAGCGCAGGATCACAAAACAGGGCAAAACCTGCAGGACGGGGGTGCAAAATGCATTCCTTCCTGAAATGGAAGTTCAGCTGCAATGTGTAAATTAGTTTCGTTGAAAACGTTTTTATGCGCATAAAACGGGGAAATATACTCCGTGAAAAAAACCGTACACAGATTATTCACACAATAATCCACCCGAAACGGGGGATTGTGGATAACTATGTGGAGAATGTGGATAACTTCCGCACAAACGGGATGCAGCGGCGCCATGCACGGGACAATATGGGTTTTATTACAGAAAATGACAAAAAGCGCCGGAAGAAATGCAGGGGAACATGTTCGCTTCCTGCAAAGTGCATACGGGAACGGAAAGGCGCATAGGTATGAAGGGAAACAGCTTTGACATTTTTGGGAGGGAAAAGGATGGAACTGAACTTCAGCGAGCTTGGCCTTGAACGCTTTTTGACGCAGGCGTATTCGCAGGCATTGGTGGAAGGGGAGCTGCCCCTCCCGGATGGAAGGAAAGGGGCGGCGGTGCTGGGCGCAGAGGGCAGCGTGACCGTGACGGACACCGCCCTTTCGGAGGGGAGCATCACCGTGGAGGGACGCCTTCGGGTGGAGCTTCTTTGCGATGACGGGGAGGGCGTATTTGCCGCAGCGTCGAGCGCCGCCTTCCGCCACAGCTTTCCCGTAAAGGAAGCGGCGCCGGGGCTGCGTGCGGAAACCTCCGTTTCCCTTGTCAGCCTGACCGTGGAGGCGGAGGAGGTACCGAAGCTTTCCGCCGTGCTGGATGTTACCTGCCTGCTGACCGATGCAGCGCCCCTTCGGGTGCTGGAAAGCTGCCGGGGCACACAGGCGCTTGAGTGCAGGCGGCAGCGCTTTGTGACGGCAGTTCCTGCTAAACTCGGGGAAGAAACGCTCGGTGTACGGGAAAAGATCAATGCGCCCGGCGTTGAACGGGTGATCCGTGCAGGCGGCGTTTGTGAAATGCGCTCGCTGCGCCTTGGCGGCGATATGGCCCTTGTTGAAGGGATGCTTGCCGTCAATGCCCTTTGTGCCGACGGGGAGGGACGGCTGATGCAGCTGCAGCACCACATCCCCGTATCCTTTGAACTGGCGGCGGAAACAAAGGGCAGGGCCGAGGAAAGCTGCAGCGCCTCGGCAGAGGTGGTATCGGTAAGCCTTTCCCCCGTTGATGGGGAAGCAGGGCTTCTCAGCGTGCAGGCGGAGGTGACGGTGACGCTGACCGCAGCGGAAAACGCCGCCTTTGATGTGCCCCTTGCCGCCTATGTGCCGGGAGCGGATCTTGAAGCGCAGAAGGAGGAAGCGGTGTTCCTTCTTCGGGGCATGCCGGTAAAGCTCCGCTTCGGCGCCACGGAAACGCTGCAGGTGCCCGAGGGCATGCCGCCCTGCGCAAGGGTGGTATCCTGCACGGCAAGACCGCTGATCACCGCCGCAGCGGCAGAGGATGGCTGCCTTCGGGCAGAGGGGCTGCTGTTCACCCGTGTTCTGGCGGAAACGGACGGCGGCACGCTCTTTTCCTTTGCGGAGGATATCCCCTTCCGGGCGGAGTGTGCGGTGGATCCTTCCATGCAGGGTGCAGGAACGGCGGTATCCCATGCGGCGGTATCCGCATCCGGCGTGGGGCGCAGCATTTCCCTTTCCTACACGCTGCTGCTGACGGCGGCGCCCTATGCCCTTTCGGAGACGGCGGTGGTCACAGGGCTTACCGAGTGTGCAGCGCCCTTCGGGGAAAAAGGGATCGTGCTGTATTTTGCCGGTGAGGGCGAAAAGCTGTTTGATGTGGGCTGCCGCTTCCGTGTGCCGCAAAGCCGGCTCACAGCCCTCAACCCCGATGCAAAAGAGACACTCAGCGAGGGGGAACGGCTGGTGCTGCTGCTGTAACAAACAAAAACGGCATCCCGGAAAGGGATGCCGTTTCGCTTATTGTTCGCTCTCTTCTTTCACCGTCTGCCGGAGAATGGGCAGCGCCAGCACGAACTGCCAGACCGCCTGCGGTTCCTTCGGGCGGATGGCGGTGGTGCGCTCCGCCGGGGGGATCTCAAAGTGCAGCCCTGCGGTGAAGGGGAACTTGTAAAGCTCCTGCAGCCTGTAGCGGAAGGAGAAGGGCTTGCCCTCCGCCGTGCCCTCGTAGGCAATGCCATCACGGGAAAGGGTCACGGTGCCTTCGCCCACATCCTCGTGGCGGAGCTTCTTTTCGCCGATGTGGTACTGCAGGAAGCAGGGTGCCGTCAGCCTGTATTCCGGATCGGAGAAGGCTTCACGCAGCGCCTGTCTCTGGTATTCGATCCACTCCCTCGGGGAGGTGGGGATAATGTCCCTCTCCCTTGTGGGAACAAGGAAGCCGAGCTTGTTCATCCTGCCCCGGTTGCAGCAAACGGAGCAGTAGATCTCGTCTCCCTCGGTGCGTGTGGTGAATTCCTTGCCGCACTTGGGGCAGCGGTACAGCAGGTAATGCAGGTTTTCCGCCCGGTTTTTGCCGGAGAAGGGAATGCGTGCCTTTTCCTGCCATGCGTATTCATCGTGGAAGATGCCGGCGGCAATGCGCCTGTTGAGCTCGTCAGGGGAAAGGGACTTCACTTCCTCCGCATCCGCAGCGCATAGGATATCCGTTTCGACCCTGCCCCGGCGGTTGCCGGGACCCCACTTGGGGCGGGACAGATAAGCGCCCTTTGTGCGCACGGTGTAAACGGGGGCTTTGAGCAGCTTGCACAGCTTGCCGATGCTGTCCGGGAATTCGCCCGTCATGCCGATGCCGTTCACCTCGCCTTCCGGGTAGATGCCGATGCTGCCGCCTGCGGAAACGATGCTGCGCATATCCCGAATGGCAGCCACATCTGCGCTGAACTGTTCCTTTGGCACGCACTGCATCATGCGCAGGATGAGGGCAAGGGGCTTCTGCCCGAAAAAGTGGGAAGAAACGAGAAAGTTGAGCCGCTTGGGGTAGAACGCCACGGCGGCAAACAGGAAATCAAGGTTGGAAACGTGGTTGCCAAGCACCGTGATGGGTTCCTTTGCGTACCGGGCAGGCAGATCCTTCGGCCTGCGGTAGCCGTAGCGCAGGAAAAGGAAGGGCCGCATCACATAATAGAAAACGGTATAGGCAAGCTTCTTTTGCGGTACGGGCTTGTAGGGCTTCTTGGGTTTTGTCATTTCACACCGTATTTCTGCGCCCTTGGGCGCCTGATTTTGCATGGAAAAAGGGAGTGCCGCAGGGCACTCCCTTCAGTATACCATTGTCAGCCGCCTTTAAGGAAGGGGCAAAGCGGTATTCCCTCGTTTTTTGCAAAAAAGACTTATTTGATCTTCCTGCACTCAAGGTAGTAGCGCTTTTCGTTGGCTTCGCCCATGGAGAAGGTCTTGCGGGGCAGGGCGCCGTCGAACACAACGGTGGGGAAGAAGGCGCTCTTTGCCATGGGGGGCAGCAGGAAGCCCATGTTGCCGCTCTTGGAGCCAAGATCGTAAACAACGTCCGCACCGTGGATGTAGTCGATGGTGACGCCGCTCATTTCCTTGAGCATCGCATCAAGGGCGTTCTGCAGGGTGCCGACCTCAAGCTGTGCGGCGGGGTCGTTCACCTTCAGGTAGCCGTAGCACGTTTCGGTCACGAAGGGCAGGATATGGCCGCCGCAGGTCTTGGCGATGCCGATGGCCTCTTCGCAGGCTTCCCTGGTGTCAAAGCGGCAAAGCTTGCAGCCGCCGTTGTCCTTGGCAAGGCGCTCAACCAGCCACTCAAGGGCCTTTTCGCTGTCAAGGTTGAAGAGCACACGGTGGATGGGCTCAAAGAGGATGCCTTCATCGTGGATGTTCTCAAGCTCCACAAGGGCATAACGGGCAGGGTGATCCTTCTTTTCTTCTTCGCTGAGGCTGGGCTTGAGGGCTTCCCAGTTGGCCTTTGCGGTGGCGAAGGAATGGTTGCCGTCGCCCATGGCAAAGAGCATGGGGGCTTTGCCCTCGCCGTACTGCTTGGCGAAGTATTCGGGAGCCGCAAGGGCTTCAAGGGCACGAAGAACACCGTTGATCTTGTCGGCATCCTTGATCATCCAGCCGGCGATGTGGCCGCCCTTGAGCATCAGGTCGCACTCATAGGCCTTGTTCTCTTCGCAGCAGGCTGCTTCAAGGGGCTCGATGACGGTGCGCTCGGGGTCGTCGATGAGCACGAGGATGTGGGGAAGCTCCAGGGAAGCGTCCTTGCGGATGCGAAGACGGGGAGGAATGCGCTCCACGATGGTGCCCTCGCTGGCACGGATCAGGGTCTCGCTGCCCTTGCTGTAATCGTACTCTTCAAGGTCAAGTGCCACGATAAGGCCGTTCCTGGTGTTGCCTTCCGCAGTGCGGCGCACGAACATGAAGCCTTCGCCCTTGCTTTCAAGGGTGCCTTCGGCCATGTAGCGCTCCATAGCGGCGTTGATGGCCACGATGCGCTCCGCCTCGTCGGGCTTTTCAAGGTACATCTCGGGCAGCATGAGCCTGAGGGTGGAAGGGGCATCCCCTACGATGCGCTCCGCCTCTTCCCAGTATTCGGGCTGAGAGGTGAACTGGTCGCAGGCAACAACAGCCCACTTTTCCATGGATACGCCTTCACGGGGCAGAAGGATGTCAGGTACTTTTACGCCAACGGTGTTTTTAAACATGTGTGCGTTCCTCCGTCTGGTTAATGATGATAGTATTGTGGTGTCTGCGGCCATGCCGCAAAACGTTGCTTTATGCGATAGTGGTGCCGGCGGTGCCAGCAAGGGCTTCGGCAGCCTTATCGAGGGAGGTGATGATCGCCTTGCGGCCGGGCTTGGATTCCACGAACTTCACGGCAGCTTCGATCTTGGGCAGCATGGAACCGGGGGCAAAGTGACCTTCGGCCATGTACTGCTTCGCTTCCGCCACGGTGAGGGTATCAAGATCCTTCTGGTCGGGCTTCTTGAAGTTGATGCTGACCTTTTCCACGGCGGTCAGGATCACAAGGGCGTCCGCATCAAGGTCTTCCGCCAGGCGCTCGCTGGCAAGGTCCTTGTCGATAACGGCGGCTACGCCTTCAAGGTTGCCTTCTTCGTTGCGGATGACGGGGATGCCGCCGCCGCCCACGCTGATGGCGATGAAGCCGTTGTCAACAAGGCAGCGCACCGCTTCAAGCTCCACGATCTCAACGGGCATGGGGGATGCCACCACACGGCGCCAGCCGCGGCCGGCGTCTTCCTTCATGGTGTAGCCCTTTTCATCGGCGATGGCCTTGGCTTCCTCTTCGCTGTAGAAGGGGCCGATGGGCTTGGAGGGGTTCTGGAATTTGGGGTCGTTCTTATCCACGACGACCTGCGTTACAACGGTGGCAACAGGGGTGTTGATGCCGCGGCTGCGCAGCACCTTGGAAAGACCCTGCTGGATGTGGTAGCCGATCATGCCCTGGCTCATGGCGCCGCACACGTCAAAGGGCATGGCGGGGGTCACGGCAGAGGCGTATTCGTTCTGGATCACAAGGCGGCCGACCTGGGGGCCGTTGCCGTGGGCAACAACGATGTTGTAGCCGTTTTCGATGATGTCCGCAATATACTTTGCAGTGCTTTCCACTACTTCAAGCTGTGCTTCTGCGGTGGCGGGCTTGCCGGCTTCCTGCAGTGCGTTGCCGCCAAGGGCGATTACGATGTTTTTCATGGTTTGCGGTCTCCTTTTTTATATGGAATTAAAATAAAAGACTGATGTAAGAGCGGTCGATAAAATATGCCTATCATACCATTATGAGCTAAGTATAAATTCTGCGGCAGGGCATTGTCAACAAAAAAGAACCGGGGAAAATGTGTGGAAACGATTGTATTTTGCTATGGTTTGACTTCTTTATGATACGGGCATATAATATGGGCGAAAAGGCGGCTGCCGAAACCGAATGTTGAAGGAGATCGAAATGGAAGAGAAGAAGTATTCCTTTTATCAGCACAAAGACTGCGAGTTTTTCCCCTGCCATAAAACGGAAAAGCCGGAAAGCTTCAACTGCCTTTTTTGTTATTGCCCCCTTTACGCTCTCGGCGAGAATTGCGGCGGCAATTTCCGCTACCTTGAAAACGGCGTAAAGGATTGCAGCGCCTGCCTTGTGCCCCACACAAAGGGCAGGGGCTACGACTACATCATGAGCCGTTACGGTGATATCGTGGAGAAAGCAAAGAAAAAGTAAACAGACCCGGAAGCAACAAAAGGAAGGTGCTGCGCCTTCCTTTTTTGCTGCCCGTATTCAGTAGTTATCCGCCTTGCGCTCAAAATAGCTTTGAGAAAAGCCGCAGGCAGGGCAGCGCCCCGGCGCTTCCGCACCGCTGTGCAGGTAGCCGCACTGCCGGCACATCCATACGGTATCGCCGCCCTTGGTGCGGAACACGCTTTCCGTGCGGATGTTTTCAAGCAGGCGCAGGTAGCGCTCCTCGTGGGCTTTTTCCACCTCGCCCACACGGAGGAAGCGCTCTGCAAGGTAGGGGAAGCCCTCCTCCACCGCCTCCTTTGCCATACGGGCATACATTTCCGCCCACTCCTCGTGCTCGCCCTCCGCAGCGGTGATCAGGTTTTCCCCGGTGGTGCCGATGCCGCACAGTTCCTGGTACCACATCTTTGCATGCTGCCGCTCGTTTTCGGCGGTCTCCCGGAAAAAGGCGGCGATCTGCTCAAAACCGTCCCGCTGCGCAGCCTCCGCAAAGAAGTAATACTTGTTCCGCGCCCGGGATTCTCCCGAAAAGGCCTCCCACAGGTTTTTCTCCGTTTTCGTGCCCTTGTAGCGGCCGTCCGCACCGCCAAGGGGCGAAAACCGCTCCCTGGGTGCGGCGCATACGGGGCAGGTCTCGGGCGGTGCATCGCCCTCGTGGATGTAGTTGCATACGGTGCAGATGAATCGTTTCATATTCCCCTCCTCAAAGATGGTGTTAGTGGAAGTATTGCCCGGAAAAAACAGGAATATCCACCAAGCGTGGATACCGGGATGCAAAAAAGGGTGCTATACTGGCTTTGAGGTGAAAAACATGATGCAGGAGACTACCGGCGCACGCATCGGGCGGCTGCGCCGTGAAAAGGGGCTGACGCAGGCTGCCCTTGCGGCGATGCTTGGCGTTTCCCCGAAAGCGGTATCCAAATGGGAGAACGATAAGGGGCTGCCGGATGTATCCCTGCTTGCGCCCCTTGCGGCAGCGCTCGGGGCAGACCTGAAAGCGCTGCTCACGGGCAGCGAACGGGCGGAGAAGGGAGACAATATGAAAAAGACCAGATTTTATGTTTGCCCGGAGTGCGGCAGCATCGTCACATCCGGCGGCAATGCGGAAATTGCCTGCTGCGGCAGAAAGCTTGAAGCGCTCCTGCCGAAGAAGGCGGCGGAGCATGAAATGCTGCGGGCGGAAAGCGTGGAGAACGATTGGTACATCACATCCGATCACCCTATGACAAAGGAGGACCACATCAGCTTCGTGGCATTCCTGACCGGCGACAGGCTGCAGCTGATCCGGCAGTACCCGGAGTGGGATCTTTCCCTGCGCATCGAAAAGCGGCAGCACGGCACCCTTCTTTGGTACAGCAAAAAAGAAGGACTTTTGTACCGCTATCTTTGATGAACACCGAAAGCAGCACATACGAAAGCCGCCGGCACAGCCGGCGGCTTTTGCATACGGGTGGAAGCTTTCATTGGAGAGACTTATCAAACAGCACATAGTCGGCAGGGTCAACGCTTTTGCCCTTTACATACAGCCCGAAGTGCAGGTGGCTTTTTTCGCCGCATTCGGAAACGGCGGTATCCCCCACATAGCCGATGAGGTCCCCTGCATTCACCTTTGCGCCCTCCCGAAGGGGCACATCCTCCTTCAGGTTTGCATACACGGCGGTGATGCCATCCTGCGAGAGCACCTCCACCGTGACGCCGAAGGCATCATCGTGGTAGACGCCTTCCACGGTGCCGGCATAAACCGCATGCACCTCGGTTCCCTTGGGGGAAGCCACATCCACGCCCGGGTGCGTCATCCACTGGTCAAGGGTACGGGAATAAAGGAGCGAATCCACCGCATAGCCCCATATGATCTCACCCCGAAGGGGCGGCGCCGCCTTTGTGCGCTGCGGCGCAGGGGTCTTTTCGGGCGCTGCGGTAAAGTCCGGCATGGGGGTGGGGGCAGGGGTCGGTGCAGGCGTGGGCACGGGCGTTTTCAAAGCCTCCGAAAGCCGCTCGTCGTTGGAATAGGCGACAGGCGCATCGCTGGGGGCAGGGGACGGTGCTTCCTCCTCTTCCGCCGGCAGAAACGCCACCGCTGCTGCGGCGCCCACCACGGCAATGCAGGCGGTCAGGGCGATATAGTAGCCCTTTCCCCGAAGAAATGCGGCGCTTTTTTCCCGAAGGCGTGAAAGCACCCGGCGCAGTTTTTCCATCATAACAACAATACCTCCCTTTCGCTTTGCGGTCAGGCGGCAGGGAAGAGGCTGCCGCTTTTTTCCGCTTCTTCCGGTAGTGTTGCCAAAAAGCAGGTTTTTCAATCTTTTTTCACATTGGGCGGCTGACGGTTTTCCGCCTGCATGTTATAATGATAGAAAAATGAGTCAGTATGCCCTTTTTCGGGCATATCCACGGAGGATAGATTATGGGTAAAGTTTGCACCGTCGGCGGTCAGGCCGTTATGGAAGGCGTGATGATGAAATCTCCCGATGGCATTGCCATTGCGGTCAGGAAGCCGGACGGCACCATCGAAACGCAGTATAAAAAATACCGCACCAAGGCGCAGAAGGGCACTTTTTACGGGCTGCCCGTGGTGCGCGGCGTGGTCACGTTCGTGGAGTCCCTTTCAACGGGCATGAACACGCTGACGGAATCCGCCAAGCTTGCGGGGGAATCCTTTGATGAAGAACCCTCCAAATTTGAAAAATGGCTGGCGGATAAGCTCGGCAAATCCGTTGAAAACATCGTGCTCGGCCTGGCGGTGATCCTGGCGGTGGTGATGGCGGTGGGCCTTTTCTTCATTCTGCCTACGCTCATCAGCTCCCTCATCCTCGGCGGCAGCGAGATCGCATCCGTTTGGAAGAGCCTTGTGGAGGGCTGTGTGCGCCTTTGCATCTTCATCTGCTACATCCTGTTCTGCTCCAAGGTGAAGGATGTGCGCCGTGTGTTCATGTACCACGGTGCGGAGCACAAGACCATTGCCTGCTACGAAGCAGAAGAACCCCTGACTGCCGAAAACGCCATGAAGCACAGGCGGCTCCACCCCCGCTGCGGCACCAATTATCTTTTCCTTGTGATGGCGGTATCCATCCTGTTCTTTGCCGCCATCGGCTGGAATTCCAATTTCCTTGTGCGGATCCTGTCCCGCATCGTGTTCCTGCCCGTGGTGGCAGGCCTTTCCTACGAGGTGCTGCGCTTTGCGGCGAAGCACGACAACATCCTCACACGCATCATCCGTGCGCCGGGCATGGGCCTTCAGTACATCACCACCAAGGAACCCACCCCCGATATGATCGAGGTCGCCATCACCGCCTTTGAACTTGCCATGGATCCCGAAGCCTTTCGGGCAAAGCAGGCGGCGGAAAGCAATCAGAAAGCGGAAGCCGCACCGGCGGCAGAGGAGGCATGACCTCCCTGCTGCAACAGCAGAATATCCCCCTGTTTCAGGCGATGCGCGCGGTCTCGGCCGCGCTTTTGCCCGTTGCGGGGGAAGAAGCGGACAGGGAAACACGCATCTTTTTTGCGGAAGCCCTCAACATAAAAGAGGGTGCGCTGCTGCTTCATAAAAACGATCCCCTTCCCGATGATGCGAAGGAAAAACTCCTTACCATGGTGGAACGGAGGCTGACAGGTGAGCCGCTCCAGTATATCCTCGGCGAGTGGGAGTTTATGGGGCTGCCCTTCAAGGTGGACAGCCGTGCCCTTATCCCCCGTCAGGATACGGAAACGCTGGCGGAGGCTGCCATTGAATTATTGAAGAAAAGAAAGCGCCTGCGTGTGCTTGATCTTTGCTGCGGCACAGGCTGCATCGGCATCAGCCTTGCGGTGCTTGCAAAGGCGCAGGTGACGCTTGCGGACATCAGCCGTGATGCCCTTAAACTTGCAAAGGAAAACGCCGCATTGAACGGCATCAACGCCGCTTTTTTGGAAACGGATCTGTTTTCCGCCGTGGAAGGGGAGTTTGACCTCATCGTGTCGAATCCGCCCTATATCAGCGCAAAGGATATGGCATCGCTGCAGAAAGAGGTGCGCTTTGAGCCTGCCCTTGCCCTCTTTGGCGGCGAGGATGGGCTGGACCTTTACCGCCGCATTGCCGGCACATACAAGCCTCACCTTGCCCCCGGCGGCGCCATCCTGCTTGAGGTGGGCGCAGGGGAGGCAGAGGATGTAAAAGCCCTTCTCGGCGAGGGCGCATATGCCATCAGGGACCTGTGCGGCATCGACAGGGTGGTGATCAAAGATGAAGCGTAACGTATGGTTTTCGATCCTTCTTCTCGGCGTGCTGCTGTTCTTCGGCTGCGCCCAAACGCCGCCCGTGCCCATCACGGTCACGCCTGCCCCGGCGGAGACTCCCGTGCCGAAGGCAACGCCTGCGCAGCATGAAACAACGCCTGCACCCACGGCGTCGCCCGTGCCTGTACCCACGCCGGAGCCCACTCCCACGCCGGCGCCGACGCCGCAAACGGCGGCCATCGGCTTTGCGGGGGATATCCTGATGATGGAGACCCAGATCAATAATGCCAGGCAGCCCGACGGCAGCTATGATTTCACCGGCAGCTTTCTGCCCGTCAAGGATCTTTTCATGCAGGCGGACATGATGTGCGTGAACTTCGAGGGCGCCCTTGCAGGGGAAGAAGCCGGCTACTCAAAGCCCCGACCCACCGCACCGCCGCCCACGGAGACGAACCCCACGCCGAAAGCGCCCTTCCAGAGCTTCAATTCGCCGGATGCATTGGCGGATAACCTTTACGCCCTCGGTGTGGACTATGCCTGCACCGCCAACAATCACAGCCTTGACAGGGGCTATGAGGGGCTTCTTGCCACGGCCCGGTGCCTGCGCCGCACCGGCATGCTGCAGGGCGGCACCTACATAAGCGAAGAGGATCGCTTCACCCCCCGTATCATGGATGTCAACGGCATCAGGGTGGGCATCATATCCGCAGCGCAGGGGCTGAACAGCAACGACGGGCTGATCCCCTCGGAAGCACGGCACTTTGCGGTCACACGCCTCACGAAAAACGAAGAGCTGCTGCAGAAGGAATTCACCCTTTGCAGGGAGCAGGGGGCGGAATTCATCATTGCCTTTGTGCATTGGGGCGTGGAATTTGAAACGGAAGAAAACAGCACCCAGAAAAAACAGACGGAAATGCTCATTGCCATGGGTGCGGATGCCATCATCGGCAGCCATCCCCATGTGGTGCAGCCCATCAGATGGGCAGAAGCGCAGCGTGATGGGAAGGATATCCGTGTGCCGGTGGTGTATTCCCTCGGCAACTTTATTTCCAACATGTCCAACTCCTCAAAGCCTACCACCCAGTACGGCATGTTCGTGCGGCTGTGCCTTCTGAAGGAGCTGACGGGGGAAGTGCGCTGCGATGCGGTGGAATACATCCCCGTTTATACATTCAAACAAAAACTGACGGACGGCAGGACGCTGCACCAGGCGGTGCCCTGTTATGAAGATCCATCCATGGCGGTGACCGCCGAACCCATGGATGAAGACGACCTTGAAGACCTGCAGGATTGCCGCACGCATGTGGTAAATGCTGTGGGCACGGCGGAAGATATCAGGATCATCGAATGGAGCCAAACCTATGCGCAGCAAACTCAGGAGCCTTAAAGCAAGATATGATGAACTTTCCGCCCTGCTGGGCGATACCGCCGTTATTGCAGACCAAAAGCGGTACCGTGAGCTTGCCCGGGAGCATGCAGGCCTCAGCGACATCGCCGCAGCCTGCGACCGCTATGAGGAGACCCTCACCGGCATCGAGGACTGCAAAGCCATGCTTTCCGAACAGCAGGACAGCGAAATGCGTGAGCTCATCCATGCGGAGCTTGCGGAACTGGAGGAAAGGGAGACCGCCCTTGTGGAGGAGATCCGCATCCTGCTGCTCCCGAAGGATCCCAACGATGACAGGAACGTCATCATCGAGATCCGTGCCGGCACCGGCGGCGATGAAGCGGCGCTGTTCGGCGCAGACCTGCTGCGCATGTACGAGCGCTATGCGGAGCGCCACGGCTTCAGGACCGAATTTTTGAACGACAACATGACGGAGATGGGCGGCGTGAAGGAAGTGGTGCTGTCCCTTTCCGGCAAGGGCGCCTATTCACGGATGAAATATGAATCCGGCGTGCACAGGGTGCAGCGTGTGCCCGAAACGGAATCCGGCGGACGCATCCACACAAGTGCCGCCACGGTGGCGGTGCTGCCCGAAGCGGATGACGTGGAGGTGGAGATCAACCCGGCGGATCTGCAGATCGATACTTACAGAAGCGGCGGCGCCGGCGGTCAGCACGTGAACAAAACGGAAAGTGCCATCCGCATCACCCACCTGCCCACGGGGCTTGTGGTACAGTGTCAGGATGAGCGCAGCCAGCACAAGAACAAGGATAAGGCCATGCGTGTGCTCAAAAGCCGCCTGTTGGAGCTTTATCAGAACGAGGCGGCGGAAGCCCAAAGCGAAAACCGCCGCAGTCAGGTGGGCAGCGGCGACCGCAGCGAGCGCATCCGCACCTACAACTTCCCCCAGAACCGCATCACGGATCACCGCATCGGTCTGACGCTTTATAAGCTCGAAGCCTTTATGGACGGGGATATGGACGAGCTGATCGAGGCGCTGATCCTTGCGGAGCGCACAGCGCTGCTGACGGGGGAAAGTCAGGAGTAAAAAAGGGGGGGCTTTTATGCAGACCCAGTTTGCAAACGCAGTGACACAAAAGGAAAACGGCACACGCCTTGGGGGCAGCATCCTCAGGGCGGGGGGACTTGTGGCGTTCCCCACGGAAACGGTGTACGGCCTTGGGGCGAACGGCCTTGACGGGGAAGCGGTGAAACGCATCTTCGAGGCGAAGGGACGCCCTTCCGATAATCCGCTTATTCTGCATGTGGCGAAAAAGAACGATGTGAAGCAGCTTTGGACACGCATCCCGGATACCGCAAGAACGCTGATGGATGCTTTTTGGCCGGGGCCGCTGACCATCATCTTCAACCGCTCCTCCGCTGTGCCCGATGCGGTCACCGCAGGGCTTGATACCGTTGCCGTCCGCATGCCGGATAATAAAACAGCCCTTGCCCTCATCCGTGAGGCAGGGGTGCCCGTGGCGGCGCCCAGCGCCAACAGCTCCGGCAAGCCCAGCCCCACCGCTGCGGAGCATGTCAGGGAGGATCTTGAAGGAAAGATAGACCTTATCATCGACGGCGGCCCCTGCCGCTTCGGTGTGGAATCCACGGTTTTGTCCCTTGTGGGCAAGCCCACCATCCTGCGGCCCGGCGCCGTGACGAAGGAAATGCTGGAGGCGGTCATCGGCCCGGTGGAGCTTGCTCCCTCCATCCTTTCTCCCCTGAAGGCAGGGGAGCAGGCCGCATCCCCGGGCATGAAATACCGCCACTATGCCCCCGAAGCGGATGTGCTTGTGGGCGAAGGCATGCCCCGGCAGGCCGCAAACCGCATTGCACGGGCATACGATGCCGCCGAGGCGGAGGGGAAACGCTGCATGATTTTTGCAACAGAGCAAACACGGGCGTTTTACACCGGCAGACAATATGTTATAATAGGCGACAGGGAGGAACCCCTTACCCTTTGTGCCAACCTGTTCGCAAAGCTGCGTGAATATTCCGAAGAAGCGGATATCATCTTTGCGGAGGCGCTGCCCGAACAGGGGGAAGGCCTTGCCTACATGAACCGCCTTCTGCGGGCGGCAGGGTTCCGCACCTTGTCCTGAAACCGAAACATAAGAAAACAAGGAGATATGACACATGAAGATCGCAATCGGCTCGGATCACGGCGGTTTCGCCCTCAAACAGGAACTGATCCCCTTCATTGAAAAGCTGGGCTTTGAGGTGAAGGATTTCGGCTGCCCCGATGAAAACAGCGTGGATTATCCCGATGTGGCTTTCGCCGTGGCGGAAGCGGTGGCGGCGGGCGAATTTTCCCGCGGCATCATCATCTGCGGCACCGGTATCGGTGTTTCCATCTGCGCCAACAAGGTGAAGGGCATCCGCTGCGCCCTCTGCACCGATGAGACCATGGCACGGCTGACCCGTGAGCATAACGATTCCAACATGCTCGCCATGGGCGCCCGTATCATCGGCAGCGAAGCCGCAAAGGGCATCGTATCCACCTGGCTTTCTACTCCCTTCTCCAAGGGCACCAGGCATATCGGCCGCATCAGCAAGATCGAAAAGTATGAGGCATAAGCCTCATATTTTTTGGATATCGACCAAAGAAAACCGCACATAAAAGCGTGAAAGACACGAAAGGAGCAAATCATGAGTAAACTGACGGTGGTGGATCATCCGCTCGTACAGCACAAGCTTTCCCATCTTCGGGCCAAGGAGACCGGTTCCAAGGAATTCCGTGAACTGGTGGAAGAGATCGCAATGCTTCTGACCTATGAAGCCACCCGTGATCTTCCCCTGAAAGAGACCCTCGTGGAGACCCCCGTGGCCACCGCAAAGACCTACACCCTTGCAGGCAGGAAGCTTGGCATCGTGCCCATTCTCCGTGCCGGCCTCGGCATGGTGGACGGCATGCTCAACCTGATCCCTGCGGCGAAGGTGGGGCACATCGGTCTTTACCGTGACCCGGAGACCCTGAAGCCCGTGGATTATTACTGCAAGCTGCCTGCGGATGTCAGCGAGCGTGATATCATCATCGTGGATCCCATGCTTGCCACCGGCGGCAGCGCCGTGGAGGGCATCAGCGTGGTGAAGCGTGCCGGCTGCAAGCGCATCAAGCTCGTGTGCCTCATCGCTGCCCCCGAGGGCGTGAAGGCGGTGCAGGAAGCCCATGACGATGTGGATATCTACGTTGCCAATGTGGATGACTGCCTTAACGATCACGGCTACATCGTCCCCGGTCTCGGCGATGCCGGCGACAGGATCTTCGGCACCAAATAAGCAACAATACAATTTAAAAAACGCTGTGTGCAGATGCACACAGCGTTTTTGCTTATTCCTTGTTTGCCCGCTGCAGCAGCAACGCCGCCGCACGGTGCTCCTCCGGCACCGCATCGGGAGAAAGCGTACCCATCGCACCGCAGCCGCCCAGCGCCTTTGCCTGTTCGTAATACCAGTGCTTGTAATCAAGGATGGAAAGGGTCTGCTGCAGCTGCGCCATCTGCGCAAGCACCGCCTGCCGCTGCTTGTTGATAAGCGCCTGCCGGGCGGCGACGGTGTGGTCGCCCTCAAAGCAAAGGTCGATATAGGTGCGGATATCCCGGATAGGCATGCCCGTTTTCTTCAGGCACTCGATGATGTTGAGCCACTTGAAATCCGCATCCCGAAACAGGCGCACGCCGCCGGGGGAACGCTCCACAAAGGGAAGAAGCCCCTCCTTGTCATAATAACGCAGGGTAGAAGGTGCAACGCCAAGGCGTTTTGCCGCCTCGCCGATGGTATAGTGCATGCGGACACGCTCCTTTCGGGAAGATAAAGTTAAAGTTCACTTGAACCGTACCGCTGCAGTATACCATGGGGAGAAGCATGGGTCAACGGCAGCGCAGCGGCGATCTTTTTTCTTTTGAAAAGTGCCCGTTTTTCTTGCAATCACCCCCGAAACGGGGGTACAATAAATATGTATGCGGCTCAAAAGCTGCAGCGCCTCATTTTTTGAAAGGAGCAATTTTGCACCATGGACTTAGGCCCATATCCCAGTAGACCGAAGAAAGCAGAATAGGGGTACGGCACATGCGTTTTTGGCCGTATCCGAGAAGGAGGTACGCCAAAATGATCGCGAAAGTCCTTGTGCTTTTGCACGAAAAAAAGTATGCGCTGGTACGGGAGACCGTCCAGCAGATGAAACCGGTGGATATCGCAGAGGTGTTCGATGAGCTTCACGAGCTGGAAGCAAGGGAAACCGCCCTGCGCCTGTTCCGCCTGCTGCCAAAAGAAAGCGCCGCCGAAGCCTTTTCCTACATGGAGAGCGATGTCCAGCAGGACCTGATCGGCTCCATCAGCGATAATGAGCTTCGCTTTATCCTCGATGAACTGTATATGGACGACTATGTGGATCTTGTGGAAGAGATGCCTGCCAATGTCGTCAAACGCCTTCTTGCCAATTCCAGCGAGGGCAGCCGTGCGCTCATCAACCAATACCTGCAGTATCCCGATGACAGCGCCGGCAGCATCATGACAAACGAATACGTCTATTTCCGCCCCCACATCACGGTGCGTGAAGCCTTTGACATCATCCGCAAAACCGGTGTGGATAAGGAGACCATCTATACCTGCTATGTGGCAAGCCCCGCAAGGATGCTGGAGGGCGTTGTAACGGTAAAGGAACTGCTGCTGGCGGATCCCGAAGCAAAGATCGAGGACATCATGAGCCGCAACGTCATCCACGTGCATACGCTCGATGACAAAGAGGAGATCGCCAAGCTCTTCTCCCGTTACGATATGCTGTCCCTGCCCGTTGTGGATAAGGAAGAGCGCCTTGTGGGCATCATCACCATCGACGATGCGGTGGATGTCATGCAGGAAGAGACCACGGAGGACTTTGAAATGATGGCCGGTATGGCGCCGAGTGAAGACGCCTACCTGCGCATGCCGGTATTCTCTTTGGCGAAAAACCGCATCCTCTGGCTGCTGATCCTCATGTTTTCCGCCATGCTGACGGGTGCGCTCATCGAGCATTACGAGGCTGCCATCGCCACGCTGCCGCTGCTCGTTTCCTTCATTCCCATGCTGATGGGCACCGGCGGTAACTGCGGTTCTCAGGCTTCCACCATGATCATCCGCGGTATGGCCCTCGATGAGATCGAGCTTTCCGACTTTTTCCGTGTGTGGTGGAAGGAAGTGCGTGTGGCGCTGCTGTGCGGCAGCGTGCTCAGCGCAGCGAACTTCCTGCGCATCTGGATCCAATACGGCGTGCTTGCCGCAAACCCGGAGCCCGACACGGTGATGATTGCAGCGGTGGTCAGCCTGACCCTGATCGCCACGGTATGCATTGCAAAGTCCCTCGGCTGCATGCTGCCCATGCTGGCAAAGAAGCTGAAGCTCGACCCTGCCATCATGGCGGCGCCCATGATCACCACGCTGACGGACGCACTTTCCATCCTCGTTTTCTTCAGCCTTGCCGTCACCATGCTCGGCAGCAGGCTGTGAGCTTTTCCCGAAAGGAACCTGTTTTGTACCGATCCCGCTTTTCTCGTTCAGCAGCCCTTTTCCTTGCGCTTGCGATCATTGCCTGCGCCCTTTCGGGCTGCACGGAAAGGGAAAAGCGCTATGAGGTCACCTACCTTTCCCTGTTTGATACGGTGATCACCGTCATCCTCTATGCGGCGGATGAAGCGGCCGCACAGGCGGAATTTCAGAACATTTACAGCGATCTTGCCCATTACGATGCGCTGTTTGATATCTACGAAGCCCACGGCGGCACGGTGAACCTTTACACCCTTAACGAGACCGCCGCCATTGCCCCCGTGCAGGTGGAACAGGCGCTTTTTGACCTGCTCTGCTTCGGCAGGGAAGCCTATGAAGCCACGGAGGGCAGGGTGAACATCGCCATGGGCAGCGTGCTTTCCCTGTGGCACGAAGCAAGAAGCGCCGGCATCGAAGACCCCCAAAATGCGGCGCTCCCCGATATGACCCTGTTGCAGGAAGCCGCAGCGCATACGGATATCGGCGACCTTGTGCTTGATGAAGCGGCGCTGACCGTCTTTTTTGCGGATCCCCTTCTCAAGCTTGATGTGGGCGCCCTCGGCAAGGGCTTTGCGGCAGAACTTGCGGCGCAAAGCGCCAAAGAAAGAGGCGTTTCCCGTATGCTTTTGAACCTTGGCGGCAACGTATGCGCCGTGGGGGAAAAGGCGGAAGGCGAGCCCTGGCGCATCAACGTGCAGGATCCGGACGATGCATCGGGCGTGCTCACCACCCTTTCTTTGCAGGATGCCTCCCTTGTGACAAGCGGCGGCTATCAGCGCTACTACACGGTGGGGGGGACACAGTACCACCACATCATCGATCCCGATACACTTATGCCTGCCGCATATGTGAAGGCGGTCACCGTCACCCACGAAAACAGCGGCTGGGCGGATGCGCTTTCCACCGCCCTTTTCAATCTGCCCTATGAGGAGGGGCGTGCCCTTGCGGAGAAAATGGGTGCGGGGGCTGTTTGGGAACGAAACGACGGCAGCATTGAATGGCTGGGCATTTCGCCGGAAGAATAGGGCGAAAAACACACAAAAATCTCTGTTAAGTATTCGACAGTACGTTGCGTATTGTTCATGGAAATGATACAATGTTTGAATGAAAAGGTTTGATCTCATCATCATCGGTGCGGCGTTGCTGCTCGCCCTTCTTCTGCTGGTGCTGCTTGAAAGACCCAAAGGGGATGCGGCGGTTGCGGTGGTGTATGTGAACGATGCGGAATATGCACAGCTTCCCCTTGATGTGCCCACGCTTTTTACCGTGGAGCAGGAAAACGGCAGGGTGAATGTGATCGAGATCCGTGACGGTGGCGTTTTGATGGCATCCTCCAGCTGTCACAACCAGCTTTGCGTGCAGCAGGGGCATCTTACCATGGAAAAAGCGCAGTCTGCCGCCCTTGCCAACTGGATCATCTGCCTGCCCAACGGCGTCAGCATCGAACTCAAAGAGGAAACGCCATGAATGCAAAGACCGTTGCCCGCTTCGGGCTGATGACGGGCGTGATGCTGGTGCTCGGATATGTGGAAGCGCTGCTTCCTTCCTTCGGTGCGCCGGGCATCAAGCTGGGGCTTTCCAACACCGTGCTTTTGTATGCGCTGCTGCTGTCGGGCCCAAAGGAAGCCATCCTTCTTGCGGCAATGAAGGTGCTGCTTTCCGGATTCCTTTTCGGTTCCCCCTCCGCCATGCTGTACAGCGCAGCGGGTGCGGCAATGAGCCTTCTTGTGATGGTGCTTATCAGCCGCTTTCCGCTCGTGAGCCCCGTGGGCGTCAGCGTGTCGGGCGCCGTATTCCACAACATCGGCCAGTGTGCCGTTGCAATCCTGTTTATCAAAGTGCAGGCGGTGCTTGTGTACCTGCCCGTGCTTTTGATCAGTGCGGTGATCACCGGCATCATCACCGGCATCACAGCCAAATATCTTATCCTGCATATTAAAAAGAAATGAGGGTTTTTGTTATGAAGAAAGTTCCTGCTTGGGTCATCCTTTGCGTGATCGCACTTGTTGCCGGCGCTGCCCTTGGCGCAACCAACGCTTTGACGAAAGACCGTATTGCCGAGCAGGCTGCTCTGGCGGCGGAAGCTGCCCGTGCGGCGGTGCTGCCTGCGGCCGTATCCTTTGAAGAAGTGGATGCTGCCGGTGCGGTGGATAGCTGCTACAAGGCCGTGGATGCTTCTGGCAATGCCGTGGGCTATACCGCTCTTGTGACCGTGCAGGGCTTCGGCGGCCCCATCGAAGTGACCGTTGGCGTGGATGCAAACGGCGCCCTGACCGGCATCCAGTGCGGCGGCAGCGCATTCTCCGAGACCGCCGGTCTCGGTGCAAAGGTGAAGGATGCTGCCTTTACCGATCAGTTTGCCGGCCTTGCCACCCCCGTGGCGCTCACCAAGAATGGCGGCGAAGTGGACAGCGTGACCGCTGCCTCCATCAGCTCCGGTGCGGTTTGTGATGCGGTCAATGCCGCTGCGGAATTCATCGCCACCCTCGGCTGATCCCTCTTAACATGACAAAAGACCTTCCATGCGGTCACCGTATGGAAGGTTTTCGCTTTCTGATCCGTTTCTGATCCATCGAAAGGAGAAAAACAGCATGTTCTGTCCCAAATGCGGCAGCGAAAATACCACGGAAGGCTTCCTTTCCGCCAATTACCTTGTGCACTTCATCAAAAAAGGCACGGAAAACAAGTTCCGCCCGGAAAGCTACAGAGTGGAATGCCATGCCTGCCTTGACTGCGGCCATGTGTTTGAAATGCAGCTCATATTCAAACCGAAAAAAGGCAAGGAAAAATAAAGCTGTTCATACAGAAAACGCCCGAAGCAAGCGCTTCGGGCGTTTGTGATTGGTGCTTATTTGCTGCCTTTGACCTTTTCGATCAGGAAGAAAATGAGGAAGAATGCCGTGTTTACCGCCACGATGCTGGCGCCTGCCGGCGTGCCGAAGGCGTAGGATGCCACCATGCCGAGGAAGAAGGCGGAAACGCTGAGAACGGCGGCGGTGATGACCACGCTTTTGAAGCTGCGGCAAAGGCGCATGGCAGTGAGGGCAGGGAAGATGATAAGCCCGGAAATGAGCATGGTGCCCATGATGCGCATGCCGATGACCACGGTGAGGGCGGTCAACAGCGCCAGCAGCATGTTGTAACGGGAAACCTGCGTGCCCGTTGCCCTGGCGAAGCTTTCATCGAAGGTGATGGCGAAAATGCGGTTGTAGAACACGATGAAAAGGATCAGCACCACCGCTGCAAGAACGAGGGAAAGGAGCACATCCCCTTCGCTCATGGCGAGGATGCTGCCGAACATGTAGCTGTACACATCCGCATTAAGGCCGCTTGTCAGGCTTGTGACGATAACGCCTGCCGCCAGCGAAGCGGAGGCGATGAGGGCAATGGCGCTGTCGCCGCCAAGGCGGCTGTTCTGGCTGATGCGAAGAAGCAGAAATGCGGCAAGTACCACCACGGGCACAGCCACCGCAAGGGGCGCCATATTGAGTGCCATGGCAACGGAAAGGGCGCCGAAACCCACGTGGGAAAGCCCGTCGCCGATCATGGAATAGCGCTTTAAAACAAGGCTCACCCCGAGAAGGGCGGCACAAAGCGCCACAAGGCTGCCCACGACCAGCCCCCGAACGAGGAAGGAATAGGAGAAAAGCTCCGATAACAGGGAAAACATCGCTCAATCCTCCTCAAAAAAGCCGAAGCGGATACGGGGGAAATCCGGCGCACAGCCGCAGCGCAGGAACCGTGCCCCCACATCGCTTTTGCGGTAATCCGCCGCCGTGCCGAAAAAGGCAGCGCCGTGCTCGGACAGGTGCAGTACATGGGTGGCATCGTGGAGGGCACAGCTGACATCGTGGGATACCATGAGCACCGTGATGCCCTCATCCCGGTTCAGCCGGCGAATGAGGGTGTAAAGCTCATCGGTCGCCACGGGGTCAAGGGCGGCAACGGGTTCGTCAAGCAGCAGCATTTTCGTGGTGGCGCACAGTGCCCTTGCCAGCAGCACACGCTGCTGCTGACCGCCCGAAAGGGTGCGGTAGGATTCTTTGTGAAGCGCTGCGATCCCCAGGCGGGCAAGGTTACCCTTTGCCCGTGCATGCTGGGCTTTGGAATAAAATGGGGAACGGCCGAGGCTGTTGGCACAGCCCGACAGCACCACCTCATACACGCTGGCAGGGAAATCCCGCTGCACGGCGGTCTGCTGGGGCAGGTAGCCGATCTCACGCTCTGCAAGGTTTTGATAGCGGATGACGCCGCTTCTTGGGGGCAGCAGCCCCAGAATGGCTTTGATAAGGGTGGATTTTCCGCTGCCGTTTTCCCCTACGATGCAAAGGTAATCCCCGGCACAAACGGTAAAATCCACATCCCGAAGCACGGTGCCGGTCTCATAGCCGAGGGTCAGTTTTTCCGCACGGATGAGCGTATCTGCCGCTGCGGTCTCTTTCAACTGTATCACTTCTTTCTTGGCGGGCTCAAAGCAGCCCCTTTTTCAGGTTCTCAAGGTTGTCGTACATCAGGGACAGGTAGGTTTTTCCTGCATCAAAATCCTCCTTGGAAAGGTTGTGGCAGGAATGGAGCAGCAGCATCTCGCAGCCCGTTTCCGCAGCGATGGCACGGGCTACCTTGGGGTCTGCAAGCTCTTCATAATAGATGACGCCGATGCCGCCGTTTTCGATGGCATCGGTGATCTCCGCCACCGCCTTTGCGGAGGGCTCCGTTTCCTCGGAGCAGGAATCGTAGGCGCTGATGCAGCGGATGCCGTAGCGCTTGGCAAAATAATGCATGGCAAAGCGTCCGCCGAAACAGATCTCCTTCCTGACGGCCTGTTCCGTCAGCTCAAAAAAGGCCCGGTCCAGCGCATCAAGCTCCGCCTGAAGGGCGGCAAGGTTGGTGCGGTAGGTCTCCTCATTGGCAGGATCCTTTGCAATGAGCGCCTCCGCAACGGTTTCCGCCATCTTTGCGGCGGCGGCAGGGTCCGTCCAGATGTGGGGATCGTAATTGCCGTGGCCGTGCCCGTCTTCCTCATGGGCGTGGGCAACTTCATCAAGGGGGATATCCACGGAGCAATCCGCAATGAGCAGCTCGCCCACCGTGCGGAAGCCGCTCATTTCGCCCTGCGCACCGCCAAGCCCGTCAAGAAGCCTTTCCGCCCATTTTTCCATATATTCCCCGGTATAGGCGAAAATATCCGCCCGGCTCACCGCAATGATGTCCTGCGGGGTAGGCTCAAAGGAATGGCTTTCCATGCCCGGCGGCAGCAGCATGGTGACGGAGGTATCCGTGTTTGCGGCGATGGTACGGGCAAAATCGTAAACGGGGAACAGCGTTGCCACAAGGGTGATGCTGTCGCTGTCCGCTCCGCTTTCTGCGCAGCTTTGCAGCAGGGGGAAGAGGAAAAACAGCGCAAGGCAAAGGGCTGCCCTGCGGAAAAATGTCGAAATATGCATTAGTACTCCTAATATGTGAAATCAGTATCCCAAATGGGAGAACATCAAAAGAATAGCACAAGAAGGCGTGCTTTTCAACATGCGCCGATTGAATGTATGCGGCGGCTTATGTTACAATGTAAAAAAACAGGCAGAATGATCCGCTCAGCGTGAAAACAGGCCGGAAACGGAGAAAATAAATGGAAGAAAACCGAAATGAGATGCAGCTGTCCATTTTGGAAAAAGAACCGGTGGGGGATGTGATCGTCCGGCAGGGTGAGATCCGCCTTGTGGGCAAAAAGACCCGCATCGTCACCGCCAACAAGCGGCAGCCCCTGCCGCAGATCAAGGCCTTCTGGCAGCAGTGCGAGGAGGACGGCACCCTGCAGGCGCTGCGAGCCCTGTCCCCCAATGCGAAGTGCTATGCGAGCGCCACGGATAATTTCGGCAAAATGGAATACGATTACTGGATCGCCGTGGAGGCGGATGAAAGCACCCCCGTGCCGGAGGGCTACGGCGTTATCGAGACCCTTGAGACCAACTATGCCCGCTTCCGTGCGGAAGGCCCTGCCTGCGATGCGGTGTACAATCTTTGGAGCTGGATCTACCGCCGCTGGTTCACCCGGGGCGAATACAAGCACGGCATCTCTCCGGAGCTGGAGCTTTACCCCTTTGAAGGGCGTGACAGCGAAAGCTGCGTAACGGAGATCCGTGTGCCGGTGAAGAAGATCGACAAAAAGCGCATGAAGCGTTCCCAGCTTCCCATGCTGCTGCCGCCCCTTGGCGCATTGCTGGGCCTTGTGATCGGCATCAACATGGAAAACATCACCGCCGGCCTGTTGGTTGGCTTCCTTGGCGGCTATATCGGCAGCATCGTGGTGCAGCATATCCTCGATGAGCGGGAAGTGGATAAGACCGGCCTCGAAGAGCGCCTTGATGCTCCCCAAAAGGAAGAGGAAAAGAGCGAAGAGGAATAAAACAGAAACAACAAAAGGCAGAGCAAAAGGACAGTTGTCCATAAAACAGGAAAGCCGGGCTGCGGAATGCAGTCCGGCTTTTGGCTATTTTTATTGAGTGTACCTTTGCTGTTCGGCAAATTGGAATTTATCGAACTATTTCCACTTTTACATCATGGTCACTATCGTCACAATCCAACATAATCTCCAATAAGATTAACACCATTTCGTCACCTAAGGCTTCTTTACTTTTATTAAAATTTATCCACCTAATCGTGATTGGTTCGTTATATTCATGCACACCAAATCCACCACGCAGCAAATCATTAAATGCGTTTAGATTATGTCCTGTTTTCCAGTGGAGGTTTTTGGTTAGCAATTTGTTTATTTCGCTATAAAAGCCTTCCATGTCAGTAAAGTTATTACCATCAAGTATGAAAGTTTTCATTGTTTCTTTCCCCTCCGTCAAATTCAAGTTTATCGGTTTGTTTGGTTTATTCTGCCATGTGGGTATTATTTTTTATAAGAACAGGCACAGCGATCCTTCTGCTGTGCCTGCCAACTGTTTTATCAATACGACCATTTTGCTCTGCTTATTATTTTATTCTGTTTTTCAGCCTTCCTGCTTTGCCATTTTGTCCAGCACGGTCTTATAGCCATCCGCCCCGTAGGCAAGGCAGCGGTTGACACGGGAAATGGTGGCGGTGGAAGCGCCGGTTTTTTCCGCAATGGCGGTATAGGTCTCGCCGCTGCGGAGAAGCTTTGCCACCTCAAGCCGCTGGGAGAGGGCACGAAGCTCCGTTACCGTGCAAAGATCCTCAAAAAAGCAATAGCATTCATCCTTGGTCTCAAGGGCGAGGATGGCATCAAACAGGCGGTCTGCTTCATCATTTTTCAGCTTTGTCTTGTACATGGGGATCTCCCTTTGTGAAGTGGTTTCCTAACAGCGATAGTTTAACACGTTAAAGCACGAAAAATCAAGAGGCAGATGCTTATTCCCTCGTCAGTTTCGCAAGGAACACACGGGTGCGCTCGTTCTGCGGATCGTCGATCACCTGCTCGGCGGTGCCTTCCTCCACGATCACGCCGCCTGCCATGAAGATGACACGGTCCGCCACGGAACGGGCAAAGGCCATTTCGTGGGTCACGATGAGCATGGTCATGTTTTCCCTGGCAAGGGCCTGAATGACGTGCAGGATCTCGCCGGTCAGCTCCGGGTCAAGGGCGCTGGTGGGCTCATCGAAAAACAGCATCTTCGGGCCCATGGCAAGGGCACGGGCAATGGAAACACGCTGCTGTTCGCCGCCGGAAAGCTGGTAGGGGTAGGCGTCGGCACGGTCGGAAAGCCCCATTTTTGCAAGCAGGGAACGGGCGGTATTTTCCGCCTCTGCCTTGCTTTTTTTCTGCACCGTGATGGGCGCATCGGTGATGTTTTTCATCACGCTGTAATGGGGGAACAGGTTGAAATTCTGGAACACAAGGCCGAACTTGCTGCGGATCTCCTTCAGTTTTGCGGCATCCCGGTAAACGGTCTTGCCGGAAGCATCCGGTGCGGCGGCGCTTTCGCCAAGGTAGGAAAGGCTGCCGCCGTCCATGGTTTCAAGCAGGGTCGCACAGCGAAGCAGGGTGGATTTGCCGCTGCCCGAAGGGCCGATGATGGCGACAACTTCGCCTTCCTTCACGCTGAGGGAGATATCTTTGAGCACCTCACGGCCGTCAAAGCTTTTTTTCAGGTTGTTGATCTCAAGAACATTCATGGGAAGCTCCTTTTCGGCCCTTAGCGGTAATAGGACAGTTTGTGCTCAATGCGTTCCATGGCCCACGCCACCACAGCGTTGAAGATGTAGTAGAACACCGCCGCCGCCGCATAGGGCACCATGCTTTTTTCCGCCGAGGCGATCTGCTTGGAAAGGGTGAACATTTCAAGCACGCCGATGGCAAAGGCAAGGGAGGTATCCTTGACGAGGGTGATGATCTCGTTGGTGGTGGGGGGCAGGATGCGCTTCACCATCTGGGGGAAGATGATGCGGCTGAAGGTCTGGCGCTTGGAATAGCCCAGCACCTCCGCAGCTTCGTACTGCCCCTTGGGGATGGATTCGATGCCGGCACGGTAGATCTCCGCAAAATAGGCGGCATAGTTGAGCACGAAGGCGATGATGACCGCATAAAACCGGTAGCCGTTGGAAAGGGGGATCTTGAATACGAACCAGGGCGCAAAGTAGACCACCAGCAGCTGCAGCATCAGCGGCGTGCCGCGCATCACGCTGATGTAAACACGCATCAGCATGCTGAGGGGCTTAAACCGGCTCATGCGCCCGAAGGCGATGGGCAGCGCCAGCGGCAGCGCACCGAGAAGGGTGAGCGTGAAGATCAGCACGGAGGTGAGCATACCCATGCCAAGCTGTTGGAGCATCGTTGCAAAACTCATACTGTTACCTTTCGTTGGGGGAGGATAAAAGGGATAAGACGGGAAAAACGCGGGCGGCAGAGGCTTTATGAAAGGAGGACATCGCCTTGATCAGCTGATCGGGAAGCGGTATCGGCGCCAAAGCAAACGGGAAAGCTGCTTTGCTGCCGATGCCGCCTCAAAAACGGCATGTCACTTTCTTGCCCCCTCGCCCGCGTTTGTATGGACGGGGTCTCAGTTTGGCTTATTTGCCGAGCACGCAGACATCGTAGCCGAACCACTCCTCGGAGATCTTGGCGAAGGTGCCGTCCTCTACCATTTCAAGGAGGGTCTCTTCCACCTGATCACGCAGCTCGGTGTTGCCGAGTTTGAAGCCAACGCCGTACTGCTCGCTCTGCAGGGGCTGCTCCATGATCACGAACTGGTCTTCACGGCCTTCGATCTGGAAACGGGCAACGCCGATATCCATGCCGATGGCATCCACCGCACCGGATTCAAGCTCCATGAAAGCGGTGTTGTATTCGGCGCACTGCTCAAGGGAAGCGAAGGAATCACGCAGGGCGATGGCATCGGGGTTTTCCTCATCGTTCAGGGCAGCTTCGCAGGAGGAGTCTGCCTGCACGGTGACCACCTTGCCGGCAAGATCTGCAAAGGTGGCAAGACCGTCCGCAGCACGGGTCACGAATACCTGGGAGTTGTCGCAGTAAGCGCCGGTCCAGGTGTAAAGCTCTTCACGGCCGTTCATGGTGAAGCCGTTCCAGATGCAGTCGATAGCGCCGGATTCAAGCTCGAAATCCTTGGCGTTCCAGTCGATGGGGGAAAGCTTCAGTTCCCAGCCCCTGCGTTCGCAGACTTCTGCGGCAAGGTCAAGGTCAAAGCCGATGTAGTCGCCGTTTTCGTCGATGTAACCGTAGGGCGGGAAAGCGGCGTCAAAGCCGACGGTGAAGGTCTTGTCTTCCTTCTTGGCGCAGCCGAAGGCAGCGGTGAGAACAAGGGCAGCAACAAGCGTCAGCAGGAAAAAGCGTTTCATGGTCAGTATCCTTTCTTACTATGCACATACCGTGCATTTAATGCACTACTATGCTAACACATTAGTGTGCTAAAGTAAAGGGGTAAAAACATATATTTTTCAACAAAAAAAGCGGAAAACAGTTTTTACTGTTTTCCGCAGGGGAAAAACGCATATCAGCGCCTTTTAAGACAGGCGTAAGCTCGCTTTGCGAGAAGAAACAGCCCGTAGCCGAGAAGATAGCCCGCCGTGTTGAGGATAAGATCATCCACATCCGTGACCCTCGAAAAGAAGGGCAGCTGCAGCAGCTCGATGACAAGCGAAAAACCGATGCCTGATGCAATGGCTTTTTTGTGGCTGTCAAGCTCTTTGAAAACAGAAGGCCATATGATGCCGATGGGGATGAACATGGCCGTGTTGCCGATGATGTTGAGAAGGATCTGCCGCCGCTCCGGGTAATCGAGCAGGTTTTTGAAGGGGATAAGGTTGATCCTGAACGGCAATGCCCGCGATGCATCAAACACAAGGGGCTGTATCCTGCCATCCACCCTGTCAAAGGGGAAGAAGGTGAAGCGCAAAACCACAAGCAGGGCGATGAGCACCGTGAGAAGCGCCGCTTCACGCCGAAGGGAGAAGGCTTTTCTGCGGAAAAAGCAAAGGAGCCTTGTCAGCAAAAAAGCCGCCGTGACGAAAGCCGCCGCAGCAGTGTAAGAAATAAAAAGCATGGTCATGTTTCCTTTCCGAAGGATACAATACTGCCGCAGCAGGTTTGGCTGCGGCAGCCGGTATTATTTGCGCTTGCTGGGATCCGCTTTGATGGCGCCGCTGCGATAGGCTTCAAGCAGCTTTTTGAGATCCTCGATGCGGCCCCGGATCTCCACGCCCGTGTCGATATCCGCCACCATAACACGCTTGGGGAATTCCTCCACGGTGAAGCTGTGGGAGGTGATATCCTTATCGTGGCGCACGGCATCCTCAATGGTGGTGAAGGGCTCGTGGGCGGCGATGCGCATGCTGATGGAGTTGAAGAACATGGTGTAGCCGGCAATGCCCGTCTGCCCCTGATAGGCACGGCAGAAACCGCCGTCGATGACCACAAGGCGGCCGTGGGCTTTGCAGGGGTTTTCACCCTCCTTTGCCTTTACCGGGATGTGACCGTTGACGATGCGGCTCCAGGGCTTGTTCAGACCGAAGGAGGCAAGCAGCTCACGGCAGAAGTCTTCATCGTCATAATACTCGTAATAGGGATTCTTGGGCTCCTTGTGGGTGGCTTTATCCGCAATCAGGGCACGCTCAAAGGTGGTGATGTGGCTGCGTGCGAAGATGGGGGAGTGGCGGCCGCACCACAGGAACCACAGGAAATCACGGCCGAAGGCACGCTCTTCGCTGCCCTCGGGGGCAAAGTAACCCTCCCGGGCCTTGCTGTCGCAGAAATCGAGGAAATCACGGCCGGCGAGCACGTTGCGGCCAAACTCGAATTCCATGTAGCTGCCGTCCCGGTTGCAGGGCACGCAGCCGTGGAACAGCAGGTTGCCGTTGCAGCAGCGGTAGACGGAACCCACGGAATAAAGGAAGCGCACATGGTGCTGCAGGCGCTCGGAGTGCATGAAGGCGGTGGTCAGCTGCTGCATGAGTGCAGCCTCCTCCGGGCTCAAACGGGTGGGATCCTTGGGATCCACGGTGGGGAAATACGTATCCTTCAGCGGATAATCCGTATCGCCTGCCCGGAAGGTGCCCTTTTCCCAGTCCACACGGGAAAGCACATCCCTGTCCGCCATGTTGAATTCGCCCCTGCGCTTGATGAGCTGGCCTTCGAGCTTGAACTGGATGACGCTGATGGCCTTGTGCATCCTCGCATACAGGTTCAGGTCACGGGGCTTGAAGGGCTCTTCCGGCAGCTTGCGGGGCTTGAAGACGGAGGCATCGCTGTCGCCGTACTGTTCGTTGGAAAACAGGGCGAGGGGCAGCAGGTTGATGCCGTAGCCGTTTTCCAGCATGTCAAGGTTATCGTACTGCACGCAGTTTCTGACCGCCGTTGCCACGCAGACATCGCTGCCGGCGGCGGCGCCCATCCACATCACATCGTGGTTGCCCCACTGGATATCCACGTTGTGGTGGGTGAGAAGGTGGTCAAGAATGACATCCGCATGGGGTCCCCTGTCGAAAATGTCGCCCACGATGTGCAGCTGGTCCACGCTCATGCGCTTGATGAGCGTTGCCATTTCGGTGATGAAGGTATCCGCCACGCCGGTATCGATGATGGCGTGGATGATGTTGTCGTAATATTTGTCCCGGTTGGGGCTCGATGAGGTGTTGATCAGCTCCTCCATGATGTAGGCGAACTCCTTGGGGAGCGCCTTTCTGACCTTGGAACGGGAATACTTGGTGGTGGAAAGCTTTACCACCGCGATCAGGCGGCGGAGGGTGACGCAGTACCAGTCGTGAAGATCCTCCACGGTGGCTTTCGCCTCGATGAGCTTTTCACGGGGGTAGTAGATGAGGGCGGCAAGGGCACGGCGCTCGGAGCTGACGAGGGAGCCGTCAAAGGCCTTGTCGATCTTGCTGGCAACGGCGCCGCTGCCGTTGTTGAGGATGTGCAGAAATGCCTCGTGCTCGCCGTGGATGTCGCTCATAAAGTGTTCCGTGCCCTTGGGCAGGTTCAGTATGGCGGTCAAGTTGATGATCTCGGCGCTGGCGGCCTGAGGTGTGGGATATTCCCGGGCAAGCTGTTTGAGATAACGGATCTCCTGCGCTGTCATGATGTCCTCCCTGATGGCTGCAGTATTTGCTGTGTTATAAGAAAAATGAAACCGGCTATTGGCATATCTTATATAATATCACAGATCAAAGGGAAAGACCACCCCTGCTGCTTTTTTCGGGATACTTTCCCAAAATGAGGGAAAATGGTATACTGATCATAACGATCAAAGGGAGGATCAATATGCTTTACATCGGCTGTCACCTTTCATCCTCGAAAGGGTTTCTTCATATGGGGAAGGAAGCCCGCTCCATCGGCGCCAATACCTTCCAGTTTTTCACCCGGAACCCCCGGGGCGGCAGTGCCAAGCCCTTCGATGCTGAGGATGCGGCCGCCTACTGTGCTTTTGCGGAAAAGGAGGGCATCGGTTCCGTCATCGCCCATGCGCCCTACACCCTCAATGCCTGTGCGGCGGATGAAGGGCTTCGGGAATTTGCGGTGAACACCATGCGTGATGACCTTTTCCGCCTGTCCCACATTCCCGGGTGCCTTTACAATTTCCATCCCGGCAGCCATGTGAAGCAGGGCATGGAAAAGGGCATCGAGCTGATTTCCGCAACCCTCAACGCCGTTTTGCCGGAGGCGAAGGGCACCACCGTGCTTCTTGAGACCATGGCAGGCAAGGGCAGCGAGGTAGGCGGCAGATTTGAAGAGCTGCGTGCCATCATGGACCGGGTGGAGATGCCGGAAAAGCTGGGCGTGTGCCTTGACAGCTGCCACGTGTTCGACGGCGGCTACGATATCGTCAACGACCTTGATGGCGTGCTTGCGGAATTCGACCGCATCATCGGCCTTGATAAGCTCAAAGCCATCCACCTCAACGACAGCAAGAACGGTTACGGCACGAAAAAGGACCGCCATGCCTGCCTTGGGGAAGGGAACATCGGCCTTGATGCGCTGATGCGCCTTGTGAATCACAGCGCCCTTCGGGGGCTGCCCATCGGCCTTGAAACGCCCAACGATCTTGACGGCTACGCACGGGAGATCGCCCTTGTGAAAAGCCTGTACCGGGAATAATGCCCAAAAAGCAGCTGACCCGGCCTGCATTCTGCAGGCCGGGTCTTTGTGTATAAGGAAATGTGCCGCTATCCCATTTACGCGGATGCCGCCATGATCGTTTCAAGCACTGCTTTTATATCATAAGCCGCATCGAGCTTCATGCTGCAGGGCAAGTCATCGTACATGCCGTGTTTTGCTTCCAGCATCTTTTCAACGGGGAGCGGAAGATTGCCGCGCATCCTTGCCCGGAACCGCTCTTTGATCACATCGAGCTCCGCTGTGAGAACGATGCGCAAGGCACCTTCGGGCAGCAGTTCAACATGTTCTTTTTCTGTGATGATATAGATGATATTCTCGCCGTTCACCGCTTCCTGCAGCAGCTGCCTGAAGCGGGACAATGCAGCGGAAGGGTTCTTTTCAAGCCGCAAATAATCCTTGCCGGAATAAATCTTTGCATCGATATGCTCGTTGATTTTGCCGGCCAGCGTGGACTTTCCCACACAGTTTTCACCAATGATGGCAATAAGCATGTTTTCTGTCTCCTTTCGTGCGGTTTTTCTTTGCCTATTTGGTTTCGAGTGCACTGAAGGGCACGAAGGGGTTCGGCACATCCTCGTGGGGCAGGATGTGCTTTTCCATCCACACCACGTCCTTCCATGCGCCGAATTTGAAGGCGCAGCGGTGGAACCGGGCGCAGGGCGTATAGCCAAGTTTTCCGTAAAAGGCTTCGCTTTGGGGGTTCGGGCAGGTGATGCAGGCATAGACCGCACCCACGTTCTGCGCTTTAAGGTGCTGTTCAAGCGCCTGCAGCAGCGCCTTTCCCACGCCCTTCCCACGGGCATCCCAATGCACATAGGATGATACCTCCGCCGCCGCATCCGCAGCACGGCGGTCGATCAGGGGCGAAGCATAGGCGTAGCCGAGGATGACGCCATCCTCCTCCGCCACAAGGTAGGGGTGGCGCAGGAGCGTTTTTTCCATGCGGCGGCAAAACTCCGCCGCATCGGGGGCGGTCAGCTCAAAGGTAACGTCCGTTTGTTCCACATAGGGGCGGTAAATGGCGGCAAGGGCAGCGGCATCCGCTGCGGTGGCTGTGCGAATTGTCGGCATGCGCTTATTCCTCCGCAACGGTCAGCGGCGCAAGGGCATAGCTGATGCCGTCCGCATGGAGGGTGAGGGCATATTCGCCGCTGAGCCCCTCGGGCAGCGTCAGGGAGAAGCCACGGGGGCTTTCCATGCCGCCCGTGAGCTTTTGCGCCTGCTCTTCCAAAATGGGGAAGGCTTCGTAGCTGCGGCTTTCCCCTTCCTTTTCAAGGGTGAGGAAGATGCGCTGCGGCTGCACCGCCGCATCAAAGCAGCCCTGCACCTTCATATAGCCGCCGCTTTTGAAGGAAGTATACTTTGCGCTGCCGCCTTCGCTGCCGGTGGAAGGTGCCTCCGTTTCCAAGGCAGGCATCATGGGGGCGCTCAGCAGCAGGTTTTTGATGTTGCGCTCCACAAGCTCGATGAACACCGCATCCGGCGTTTCTTCATCAAGAAGGGTGTAGTTGTAGGGGAATTCTGCGCTGTATTTGACCCTGCCAAGGTTGGTGGAAAGAAGGGGCAGCAGCGCATTGCCGAAGGAATCCCGGAACAGGTGCAGCGAAACGCTGTTTTTGCCGCTCACCGTGCCAAAGGTGGTATCCTGACTGGGGCGAACGCCTTCATCGTAGGCAAAATCTTCCCTGATGCCGTAATCGGGGCGGGGGCGGCTGCCGGAAAGGGCAGGCAGCACAAAGTTGTGAAGGTCGCCCGCATCGTCATACCGGGTGGTGGGGGAAAGGGATGCATAGGTTTCGTAGTCCGCACCCTTTGCCACACGCTCCATGATGGCGTTGTAGGCGATCAGGGCGCCACGCTCGTTCCAATGGGTGTCACGGTCGTGGTAAAGCTGCCCATCTCCCTTTCGGGCAAGGAGCAGGGAAGCAAAGTCCACGGTATCAACGCCCTCTTTTTCAAGGGCTTCATACAGCCGTGCACGGTTGCTTTCTTCATGGGTGGGCACGAGGCGGTCGGGCATGTTTTCGCCGTAAATGCTGTTTTTGTTGGGGGCAACGGCGAAGGTGAAGCCGATGCCGAGGCTTTCGCAGTATTCCTTTTCGATGCGAAGGCAGGCGGCGATGCGAGCGATCTCCTCATCCGTCAGAAGGTCAAGCCCCATGTAATCGTGAAGGGTCTCCTGATAGAAGAGCATGTGGTTTTTGCCCACGATGACCTTTTCGTTCTGCGTATCTTGAAGGAGGGACATGGTGATGCCGTGGAAGGCGGATACCATCTCCTCCCGGAAGCCGAAATGATCCTCAAAATAGGAATCAAAGCCCTCGGGGAAGGACAGGTTCAATTTTCCCCGTTCAAACAGGGCAGGGAAACGGGCAAGGGGTCTGTTTTCCCGGTTTTCCGCTTCGTAGCCAAGCAGCAGCGCAGCGGCAGGCACCATGGAAATGGCAAGGATAAGGGCGGTAAAGGCGATCAAAAACGGTTTTTTCATGCGTTTGCCCCCTTAAAAACGGAAATAGATGAACGGGTTGTAGGCGGCGGTGGAAAGGGAAAGGATGCTCAGAAGGAATATGAGCAGCGCCGCAAGGTAAATGCAGCACTCCGCTTTCGGGCATTTTGCCGCCAGCTTTTCCCCGATCCTGTGCATCGCAGGGGTGCAGGCGAAGAGGGAAAGAAGGAGCGCCAGAACCGCCAGCGGAGAAACGAGCAGGCTCAGCTCCGCAAGGGCTGAAGGGGTCAGCTGCCAGCCAAGGAGCATTTCCCTGAGCACCAGCACCGCTTTTTGCAGCGTTTCCGCCCGGAAGAACACGAAGCCCACCATGGCGGCAAGCACCGCATAAAGGTGGCGAAGGGCCTTCGGCCACCGGTTCGGCTTCAGTATGCCATAGCTTTCCAGCATCAGGAAGCCGCCGTGGTAAAGCCCCCAAATGGCGAAATTCCAGCTGGCGCCGTGCCAAAGCCCCGTCAAAAGGAACACGGTGAGCTTGTTGATGCCGGTACGAAGCTTTCCCTTGCGGTTGCCGCCGAGGGGAATGTACACATATTCACGGAACCACGTGGAAAGGGAGATGTGCCAGCGGCGCCAGAAATCCTGCATGGAATCGGACACATAGGGGTAATTGAAGTTTTCCCGGAAGGTGAAGCCGAAGGCACGGCCAAGGCCGATGGCCATATCGGAATAGCCGGAAAAATCAAAATAGATCTGGAACAGGTAGGCGGCGGCGCCGAGCCATGCAGCCGGTGCGCTGAGTGCATCCGGGGAAAGGGCATACACCGCATCCGCCGTGACGGCAAGGGCGTTTGAAAGCAGCACCTTTTTTCCGAGGCCGAAGCAGAAGCGGCGAAGGCCCTCTGCGGTTTTTTCGGGGGTCACGCTGCGGCAGGCAAGCTCCTTTGCCACATCGTGATATTTCACGATGGGCCCTGCAATAAGCTGCGGAAACAGGGAGATGTAGAGCATCACCCGGAAAAAGCTCTTTTCGCATGCCGCATCGCCCCTGTACACATCGAGCACATAGCTCATGGCCTGGAAGGTGAAGAAGGAAATGCCGATGGGGAGGGCGATCCCCACCGTTTTTACGGAAAGACCGAGAAGGCCGTTCACGCTTTCAATGAGAAAATCCGTATACTTGAAGAAAATGAGGATGCCGAGGCTCCACACCACGCTCAATGTGACGAACAGCTTCTTCTTTGCCGGGAAGCGCACCATAAGAAGCGCCGCAAGGTAGTTCACAAAGGTGGTAAGGAGCATCAAAAGCACGTAAACAGGCTCGCCCCACGCATAGAAAAGCAGTGAGGCGAGAAGAAGGAGCGCATTGCTCCGCTTTATGCTCTTTCTGCAGCACAGGTTCACGATGAAAACCAGCGGCAGGAACAGAAAGATGAATGTGGGGGAGCTGAAGACCATGTGTCTCTCCCTTCAAAAAAATCAATAGCTGGGGGAATAAATGTAGATCTTGCCGACAGAGTCGCCCGCAGGCTCAAACTGGATGCGCTCCGCCTCGATGTCGGCGGGGTCATTCGTGATGGAATAGGTGATGTAGCCGTCATCGAAAAAGTCGCTGCCGTATACTTCCTGCACGGAGGCGATGCTGTCTCCCACCTTTGCACCGCGGAGGGTCTCGTAGGTGCCGTCGGTCAGGGTGATCATTTCGGTGATATCCTTGCCGTCCACGGGCACGGTGTTCACCTTGATGCCGGCATAGGTGTAGGTCTTGTCCTTGCCGTCATACACGCAGCTTACCATTTCGCTGTATTCGTAGTCTTCGCCGAGGGTTGCAAGCAGGGGGGCGCTGTCCTCACGAAGATAATACACTTCGCCGTCGATCATTACGCCAAGGTCCTTTTCGGAAAAAGCACCCTCGGGGGCGGCAGGCGCACCGCCGCAGGCGGCAACGATGCAGAGCATCAGCATCACGGCAAGGGTCAGGGAGAGGGTTTTCTTGATCTGCACGGGGAAATATCCTCCTTTGAAATTCGTCGTTTGTTTTAGCGGCCGTTTTCCGGCAGCTCATCATAGGGCAGCATGGTCACGGTGGAAAGGTCGATATCCGTGGTCATGTAGCGGCTGCGGTTCTTGCAGGAAAAATGCCACCATTCGCTTTTGATGGAATTGAAGCCGCATTTATCCATGACTTCCGTCATGTAGTCCACGTTCTTTTTGGCTTCTTCAGACCAGGTGGTGCAGGTGCGGGCGGATTCCTCCGAGAAGGTGTGCATGGGGGTGGGAAACTCAAGCTCCTCACCGGTGGCATCGTCGATGAGGGAGATATCCACCGCTGCGCCCCTGTTGTGGTTGGAGGCGGTGGTGGCAGGGTCGGCGATCCAGTGGGGATTCTTCACCACCTCAAACAGCCGCTTCTGCACCCGAAGGGGGCGGTAAGCATCGTATACCTTCAGTGTGTAGCCATCCGCCTTGAAGAGATCGAAGGCTTTCTGCAGCTTTTTTGCCACGCTGCGCTGCAGCAGGAAGACCGTTCTTCCGTAAAGGGGTTCTCCGATCACGTTTTGCGTGGTATTGAAGAGCTGTTCATACTGCGCATCCGGCAGGTAAAGCTTTAAGTCAACAAGCTCGTTTTTCACCATTACGGGGGTGACGCCGTCATCCTCAAACACAGGTGCGCCGGTGGCGGTATCCACCTTCTGGGCGGTCTCCGGCTTCACATAGGCGTAAAGCACCGTATCCGCCGGCACAAGGTATTCCGCAAAGCAGTAGGCTTCCGTGCCGTCTGCAAGGCGCACCCTGAAAAACTCGCCTTCTTCGCCAAGGTAGCCCACCGTGTCCTCGTACTTGAGCATGCCGATCACCGAATCGGAAGAGGCGGTGGAGGGCTCGCTTCTCACGTTCAGCTCGCTGACCCTGACCTTATAAAGGGGCAGCGGAACGGGCGTGGGCGTGGGCACGGGCGTAGGCGCAGCGGTGGGAAGGGGCGTCGGCGCCTCCGTGGGCAGGGCGGAAGGGGAAGGGTCAGCCGCCGGCGTGGGGGCGCTGATCACATCCTCCACATCAAGGACGATCTCCTCTATGGGCGCTGCCGGTGCACAGCCTGTCAGCAGCAGCGCCAGCAGCAGTATGAGTGCGGTCTTTCGCATAGTGCCTCCTTTTCGGCGGAAGCGGAAGATCAGCGGTTAGCCTCCACATCCGTCGGGTCGTAGCGTTCGCCGTTGCGGCTGGGGACTTCGTCGCTGGTGGTACCCTTGGGGGAACCGTTCACGATCTCAAGCACCGTGCCTTCCGGGCAGTTTTCATAGATGAAACGGGCGGCTTCCGTGACCATGCGCAGGCATCCGCCGGTGGATTCCTTGCCGATGCCAAGCTCGCCGTCATAATACTTGGGCCACATGTAGCCGTTGTTCTCCTCGCCGTAAAGGGGGGAGTGGATGTAAAGACGCTTGTGGTAACGGGTGGCGAACTGCACGAAGCCGCCGTCGGGGAACTCGTGCCAGCGTTCCCTGTCACCGCTGAGGGTGAAGGAACCTGCAGGGGTCTTGTTGCCGCCGTGGGCGATGCGGTAGGTCTTGTACACCTTGGAATAGGTGCCGTCGGATGCACGCTCGTAAATGGTCAGCGTGAAGGAACCCTTTTCCACATAAAGGTAATAGGGAAGATCGCCGGAGGGAACGGAAGCATCCCCCTCCGTTTCCGGCACAGGGGTGGAAGAAGGCGCTTCGGTAGCTGCCGGTGCCTCGGTGGGCTTGGGCGTTTCCGCCGGCGCAGGGGTGGAAGCAGGTGCCTCCGTGGGGGCGGTGGTCGCCTCGGGCGCAGCGGAAAGCACCGGTGCGGCAGTTGTCTCCGGAACGGCTGCGGTGGGCACGCTGCCCTGAAGGGCAGGCGCCTCGGTGGGGGCAGGGGTCTCCACAGGGATGTCGATCACGCTGCTGCCTGCTTCGGTAACGGGCTTTGCGCAGGCTGCAAGGGGCAGAAGCATCAGCCCCACAAGCAGCAGGGCAAGGTAACGGACGGGATTCAAGGTCAAAAACCTCCTAAAACAGCGAATAGGGTCACGGTATCAGTATACATGCACCGGGTGCGCCCTGTCACGAAAAGATGGGGCAGAGGGCGCATTTTCCAAAGAAAGTTTACAATCGGCAGGGGATCAGAAGAAGGTGGCAAGTTCCTCTTCCGGCTTTTCGGCGCTCTCCACGCTGATGGCGGTGAGAACGGGGCCCTTCATGCCGTAGGCTTTGTGGTATTCAAGCTTCACCGTGGCGGTCAGGGTGACCCAATCCCGCTTTTTCAGCTTGGCGGAATCCTTGTAGTTGCACACGAGGGCGCTGTACTGGATGTCATCCTTGCAGCAGGTCATCACATGGCGGCCGATGATGAAGATATCCTTCCCAAGACCCTTGGCGGTGGCAACGATGCCCTTGTAGCGCAGGGTCTTGCCCTCATATTTTTCGGGATCCTCCGCAATGTCACGGTAGAAGATGGCGTAATCCCTGTCGGCGATCTCCACAATGGGGGCTTCAAGGTCATAGGGCAGGGGGTCTTCGATCTCGTCATATTCCACACGCCCATCCTCATATTCAAAGGCGATGTTGGTGCGCCGTGAGGTAGCCCTGACGATCTTGTGGAACATGAGCTTGTCCGTGTCTTCTTCCGTGCGGTTGAACACCACAAGCTCGCAGCTTTTGAGCTTATCCACCACAAGGGAGCGCATGTTCTGGTTGTAAAGAAGGAAGGTGCGTGCATCCGCAAACAGGAATTCCTGATAGATGCTCCAACCCTCGGGCATGTTCCCGTAAAGGGAATCAAGCTGCCACATGCCGTTGTATTCCACGATCACACGGGTGGCCTTGTGCTGTTTCAGCATGGCGGCAAGGGCTTTGGCGTTAAGGTCGGCTTCGTTTTCGATGACCTCGATATAGACCTCGCTGCCGGAAAAAGTATCGGGAGCGTATTCCTCCTCGCCCTCCTCGCAAAGAAGGAGCAGCGTCCTTTCGCCGGCGTTGAAGCGCTTGTCCTCCAGCGTTTCCTGAATGAAACGGGTCTTGCCCGCTTCAAGGAAGCCGGTAAACAGATATACGGGGATCTCTTTCATGTTGTCTCCTTTATTTGGCGGGGAACAGCGCCTTGAGGGTATCCTCATTGAGCTTTGCGCCGATCACGCAGAGCCTGCCGGTAACGGCGGCGCCGCCTTCACGCAGGGATACCTCCCCGGGCACAAGGTCGAAGTGGAACCAGTTTCCTTCTTCGCCCTGCACGATGCCCTTTGCACGCAGCACGGCGCCGAAGCGCTCTTCATCCGCAAGGGCGTTGAGGGCTTCTTCCAGGGAAGCGGCGGAGAACTTGTGGGTGGTCTCGATGCCCCAGCTCATGAACACCTCGTCCGCATGGTGATGCCCGTGCTCGTGGTGCTCGTGACCGCAGGAACATTCGTCACCGTGGTGATGTTCGTGATGATCGTGACCGCAGCAGCATTCGCCATCGTGGTGGTGGTGCTCGTGGTGGTCGTGACCGCAGCAGCACTCGCCATCGTGGTGATGCTCATGATGCTCGTGACCGCAGCAGCACTCGTCACCGTGGTGATGTTCGTGATGGTCGTGGCCGCAGCAGCACTCGTCATCATGGTGGTGATGTTCGTGATGATCGTGGCCGCAGCAGCACTCGTCACCGTGGTGATGTTCGTGATGATCGTGGCCGCAGCAGCACTCGTCACCGTGATGATGGTGCTCGTGATGATCGTGACCGCAGGAACATTCCTCATCGTGGTGATGGTGGTGCTTTTCCTGCTGCAGCGCTTCCATGGCGGCGGTAAGGGTATCCTTCTGTTCCATGGCGGCAAGAATCTGCGCACCGGAAAGCTCGTTCCAGGGGGTGGTGACGATCACGGCTTCCGGGTTGTGTTCCCGGAGAAGCTCCACCGCTGCCGCCAGCTTATCCGCCTTGACGCTGTCCGTACGGGAAAGGATCAGGGCGCCGGCGTGCTCCACCTGATCGTTGAAGAACTCGCCGAAGTTTTTCATGTACATTTTGCATTTATTGGCATCCACCACGGCGGTGGCGCTGTTAAGGGAAAGGGCGGCTTCATCGATGCCCTTGACGGCACGGATCACGTCGCTCAGCTTGCCCACGCCGGAAGGCTCGATAAGGATGCGGTCGGGCGCAAAATCCCGGATCACTTTTTTCAGGGCGTCCGCAAAGTCGCCCACAAGGCTGCAGCAGATGCAGCCGGAGTTCATTTCCGTGATCTCCACGCCTGCATCCTGCAGGAAACCGCCATCCACGGCGATCTCGCCGAATTCGTTTTCGATCAAAACCAGCTTTTCGCCTTCGTAGGCCTCCCGGATCAGTTTTTTGATGAGGGTGGTCTTACCGGCGCCGAGAAAGCCGGAGAAAATGTCGATCTTTGTCATGGCAAATCATCTTCTTTCCGCAGCCGTGCTGCAAGGTATTTCTAACCTTAAATTATAGTCCAAAAAGCGTGAAAAAACAAGCGATGCGCAGATACTGCGCATCGCCTGCAAATGTGAAGATTTTGTTTTAGTCATCGAGCCTCTGGTAGACACGGGAATAGACCTGCACGGCCCATGCCTTGCCCTCACGGATGAAGAAGTGCATCCTGCCGAGGGCGCCGGTGTTGAGGCGGCGGGTCATGAACCAGGTGCCGTCGGACCAGAGCAGTTCGATCTCGGTCTCATCGGTGCGTGCCCATGCCTTGCCGTCCTTCAGGAATACTTCCACGACCACCGGGATGCCTTCGTGGCAGATGTACTTGCCAACGAGCATTTCGGGATCCTTGAAGTCTTCGCCGGTGGGGTGCAGCCAGCGGTGGCTCTCCTCAAGGGGCAGGCCCATGATCATGTTGTACATCATCCATACAAGGGGTTCGGGATCGGAATCACCCTGATTGCAGAGGGCGGCGAAGCCGTAGTTTTCATCAAGAAGCAGACCGCCGTGGGAAGAAACGCCGTGGAGACCGCCGCTGTGCTCGCAGATAACGTGGCCGGCCTTCTCACGCTTGTTGAGGCCGTAGCAGTAGAACGCTTTCTCCTGCAGGGGGAAGCCTGCGCCGACGAAGATCTCGATGGCTTCGGCAGGGATGGCCTGCACGCCGTCGATCACGCCGCGGTTGGCGATGCACTGATAGTAGCGGGCCATATCGTGGGCGGTGGACTTCACGCAGGCGCAGCCGCGGAAGGGGGGAAGGATGGACCACTGGTTGTCGCAGACAAGCTCGCCGTCATCGCCGACCTCAAAGAGGCTGGTGATGTTGCCGCCGGACATGGCGGTGGCTTCGCTGGCGTCAATGTCAAGGATGGAACGGGTCATGCCGATGGGCTTGAAGACACGCTCCATCAGGAACTCTTCAAGGGTGGTGCCGGAGGCGATATCCACCACATAGGAAAGGATGGCATAGCCTTCGTTGCTGTAGCTCATGATCTCGCCGGCCTGACCGAGGGTCTTGTAGGGGTTGGTGGCGATGTAATCGATGATCTCGTCGATGGTCTCCATCTTGTTGGGGGAGGTGTTCTTCATTTCACGCACCCAGTCGCTGTCACGGCCGGGGGTGTTGAGGGCGATGGACCACTCAAGGGGCTCCATGGGTGGAATGCCGGCGGTGTGCATGGCAAGGTGGCGCAGCGTCACATCCTGCTGGGGGTTGCCGGGCACGCGGAAGTTGGGGAAATATTTGCAGACGGGATCATCAAAGGAAAGCTTGCCTTCCGCTGCAAGGATGCAGCATGCAAGGGTGGTCATGGATTTGCTCATGGAAGCAATGCCGTACATGGTGTGCTCATCCACCTTGCGGCCTTCGAGATCGGCGATGCCGTAACCCTTTTCAAAAATGACGCCTTCCGGGCCGCGGACGGCAACGGAAACGCCGGGCAGCTTCTTTTCCGCAATGAATGCCTGCATCATTGCGTCAAGCTTCTGAAGATCGTATGCCATTGTGTTCCTCCTAAAAAATGCGGCTTTGTACAGGTGCCGCGAAGTGATACCCCTATTGTAAAACGGAACACGAATATTGTCAAAAAGAATACGAAAAAGGAAGGGTAACATTTTCACGTTACTCTCCCTTTATGGATCTGCAGCTGTTTTATTTCAGCATGCTGCTGCTGTTGATGACGGAGGTGCTGTAAAGGAAAAGCACATCCTGCCCGTTGAAATCCACATACTGGGGCAGGAATTCGCTTGCGATGTAGCGGATATCCACAAGGGTGATGCTCTCGTAGCCGTCAAGCAGCAGCGGTGCGATGCTGGAGGTGAAGGAATCCCGGAAAATGATGAGTTCACGCCCCTTTGCAGCGCCCTCTGCATGGGTGTTGGTGACCTTGAGCACCGCCGCCGCACCGGAAAGGAAGATATCGTACATATCCATGCTTTTGCCGTCGGTGAGCTTTGCAAGGTCGTAAACGCCCGTTTCGGTTTTGCCCATTTCAACGTTGTAAACAAGGGCATCCTCTGTGGTGGGGCTTGTGAGGTAGGTGAGGGTATCCGGCTTGAAGGGGAGCGCTGCCTGCCCGTGGTATACGCCGTAAAAATCGGGGATGTCAATAGCCTCATATTCCCATTTGAAGCTGTCCTTCACGCCGAGACCTTCCGCAAGGCGCAGCGCCGTATCTTCAAGGCATTCCTGCCGCCAGTGGGCATCGGTGGTGTAATAGTCCTGTGCGCTGAGGGTATCGGTGACATCGATGTAGGTAAAGCCCGGCGTGTTCTCCTTCATGATGGCGAACATCTTTTCATAATCGAGGGCAGGGTAGCCGTTTTGCTCCGCAAGGAAATAGCTTTTGTCCGGCACAAGGGAAAGGAAGACCTGCGATTCGGGGAAACAGGTGTCCCGAAGCTGCACGAACTTTTCTGCCGCTCTGTATGCGGAGGATTCCGAAAGAGGATATTCGAGCTTGCCGATGTGACCCTCCGCAAGGAAGATGCCGTTGCTGTCCTTCCTGCCGAGGAGTTTGTACTGCACGAAGGCCTTCACGGAGCGAAAGCCCTCCCGGAAGGGGAACTGGTCAAGGGCATAGGTATCGAAATTCTGGGAGAACTTCCCGCCGAGCAGGGAGGAAAGGGTGATCTCCGGCAGCTTTGCAAGGCTGCGCCGTTCCGCTGTGGAACGGGCGGCGTCCGGCAGGAACACGTGCAGCAGGAAGCCCCCTGCCACGATGAGAAGGAACAGCGCCGCAAGGATGCGGTTTTTCAGTTTGTCATGCATGCTGCGGCCTCCTTAAAAGCGGAAATACAGGAAGGGGTTGAAGGACCCGTCCACAAGGTAAGCGGTGGAAACAAGGATGAGCGCCGCCATGAAAAGGGGCACAAGGATAACAGCTGCCTTTTTGCCGGCTGCGGTGGAGAAAAGCCGTTCCGTCAGCCGCTTTGGCAGGGGCGTTGCGCCGATAGAGGCAATGAGCAGCACCGTGAAATAGTTTTTGCACTGGTAAAGCCCCTCTGCGCTCACAAGGGGCGCACCGCCAAAGAGGGAAAGGATGCGCTCCGAAGCGCTTGCAAGGTCCGGCGCATCGAACAGAAGGAAGCTGACCGCCGCCGCCAGCAGCAGATAAATGTGGCGAAGCACACGGGGCAGCTTGTCAAAGAAGCCCTTCAAAAGGAATTTTTCCGCCAGCAGCAGCACGCCGAAAAACAGCCCCCAAAGGATGAAGTTCCAGCTGGCGCCGTGCCAGAAGCCGGTCAGGAACCACACCGCAAAGATGTTGCGGATGTGCTTTGCCGTGCTCACACGGCTGCCGCCGAGGGGGATGTAAACGTAATCCCGGAACCAGGAGCCGAGGGTCATGTGCCAGCGGCGCCAGAATTCCGTGGCGCTTTGGGAAATGAAGGGGTAGTTGAAGTTTTCCGGGAAGCGGAAGCCCAGCATGGTGCCAAGGCCGATGGCCATATCGGAATACCCGGAAAAATCGAAATAGATCTGCAGCATCAGCGCCGCTGCCCGTACCCATGCGCCGAGGATGCTCGCCTCCGTCGTAAGAAGGGCGGCGCTCAGCTCGCCGAGCACGTTGGCGATCAGTACCTTTTTCCCAAGACCGATGCTGAAACGCAGGGCGCCCTCGCCGATCTTTTCCACGCTGTGGGTGCGGTGGGCAAGATCGTGCGCCACATCCGTATAGCGCACGATGGGGCCGGCGATAAGCTGCGGAAACAGGGCAATGTAAGCAGCAAGGTCGATGGGGTTTTTCTGGGGAGCGGCATCGCCCCTGTAAACATCCGCCGTGTAGCTTATGATCTGAAAGGTGTAAAAGGAGATGCCGATGGGGAGCGTCAGCTTCAAAAGCGGCAGCGAAGCCCCGAGGGCGTTGAGGTTTGCGATGAAAAAGTCCGTGTATTTATAGATGAGCAGCGGCGCCAGGGAAAAGCAGACGGAGGAAATAAGGCAGAGCTTCTTCGCCCGGGGCTTATTGCGGAATTTCCCCATCAAAAGACCGTGCACATACCCAAAGAGCACGCTTAAAAGCATCAGCACCACGAGCCTTGGCTCGCCGTAAGCGTAAAAGAAGAGGGAAAAAAGCAGCAGCACCGCATTTTTCAGTCTGCGGGGTGCGATGAAATACACGGCAAGCACCGCAAACAGGAAGAAATAAAGGAAGGTTACGCTCGAAAAAAGCATGAAAAACTCCTTTTTCTGTCGGGAATGGGGTGTAAAAAAAGGGGCCGCCCTGCGGCCCCGATACGGCTTTTGTTATTTGGTCACCGGTTCGCCGATGGCGCTGAAGGAACCTTCCGCCTTGGCAAGCAGGGTGCTCATCACGGTGTCCACCATGGCGCTTTCGCCCATCACCAGCACCACATCGGTGCCGAGGGTAACGGTCTTCACGGTATCCGCCTGCACGCAGATCCACTTGGCAGGGTTGATGCTGTCGGCGATGGCGCTGCGGATGGCTTCCGTGTCGGCACCTTCCGCAACACGCAGGTAAACGAGGGAGTAGGCGATGGAACCCACGCCGCTTTCGGAAATGATGATGCCGTCGATGCCCTCAACGCTGGTAAGGCCGGTGTGGTAGCCGACGCCGTCCATATCGGTGAGGTCAAGGGGCATGTTCATCATCATCATGGGCAGGTTTTCCGCACCGATCTCATCGTAAGCGGACTGGATGAGGTTGATGGCATCCTCTTCGGAGAGGCTTTCGTAGGAAGCAGCGCCGCCGTTTTCACCGGCAGGGGTCTTTTCGCCGCAGGCGGAAAGAAGGAGCGCCATGACGAGGGAAAGAACGAGAACAAGGGAAAGTGCGTTACGTTTCATAAATTAAGTGACCTCCTGTGCGCGCAGCGTGCAGCTTTTGCAGCGCAGCGCAAGCGTTTTATCGAATTTTTGGGCCATCCATTCGGGTGACTCCTTTATTCTAACGCATGTTGCAGGAAAAAGGTTGCGTTTTTCAAAAAAACTTTTTATTTTTTATTGTTTGCGCTTTTTCACGGCATATGCAGGTGAAAACGCTCCGGAATATGCTGCTTGCGAAGAAGGCTCATGATCAGAATCGCCAGCACGGCGCCTACAGCCCCCTGCATGATGTTGCCGGGCACGCTCGCCGCTGCGCCGAGGGCGCCAAGCCCCTTGCCGAGGATAAGCCCTGCAAAGAAGTAGTAGCCGACCACCATGATGCACTCTGCGCTGACGGCGCTCAGGAGCATCGGCAGCAGTTTCCGTTCCTTCAGCACGGCGCCGAGCTTTTTGCACAGAAGGTATGCTGTGAGTGCCATCGCCCCCTTGATGAGGAAGGTGGCGAGCGCATAGTGGGCATATCCGGTGAAAAGATCCGCCAGCATGGAACCGATGCCTGCCGCAAGCGTGCCGTAAAGGGGGCCGAGCAGCCAGCCCGAAAGCAGCACGAAGCAGTCGCCGGGGTTCACATACCCGTTCATGGGGGAGGGGATCTGAATGATCATGGTGGAAACGCAGCAGAGTGCGGCAAAAAGTGCCGCCATGACGAGCCGCTGCACGCCCGTATCGGTATTGCGCATGAAAATGACCTCCTGTCGCTGATTTTTCCTTTGCGGCATTGCCATGATACGCAAAAACTGATATTATGAAAATAACCAAACTTGTTATATTTTATAAGACCAGTTGGAGGGAAACATGCTGAACTATACCCCGTCCCCCGCAAAGGGCGTGCCGCTTTATCAGGGGCTTTACCGCTGCATTCGGGAGGATATCCTTTCGGGAAAGCTGAAGGCGGATGCAAAGCTGCCATCAAAGCGCAGCCTTGCCCAGCACATGAAGGTGAGCGTGATCACCGTGGAAAACGCCTATGCCCAGCTTTTGGCGGAGGGCTATATCCGTGCGGAGGAAAGGCGCGGCTACTTCGTTTGCGAGGTGGCGGAGCGAGCGGATGCGGCAGCCCCCATGAAGGCGGAGCCGGCGGCGGAAGCATCGGCGGCAGCGCCCTGCTTTCTCGACCTTTGCAGCAACCGCCCGGATGAAAGCCGCTTCCCCTTTTCCGTGTGGTCAAAGATCCTTCGGAGCGAGCTTTCGGGCCCCAAGCGCAGGCTTCTTGCCGCCACCCCCGCAAAGGGTGCGCCGGAGCTGCGCCGTGCCATTGCGGACTACCTGTTCGCCTGCAGGGGCATGTCCGTTCAGAGCGGGCAGATCGTGGTGGGCGCCGGTGCGGAGTATCTTTACAACCTCATCGTGCAGCTTCTCGGCAGGGAGCGCATCTATGCGGTGGAAGACCCGGGGCATGTGAAGGCGGCGAAGATCTATGAAAAAAACGCCATTCCCCTTCGCTATGTGCAGGTGGATGAAAAGGGCATGCAGGTGGATGCGCTGCATGAAAGCGGTGCGGATACCGCCCACATCTCCCCTTCCCACCATTTCCCCACGGGCGTGGTGATGCCCATCGGCAGGCGGCAGGAGATGCTCGCCTGGGCGGAGGCAGGGAAGGAGCGCTATATCATCGAGGATGATTACGACAGCGAGTTCCGCTTTGCCCCAAGACCCCTTCCCACGCTGCAGAGCATCGATGTGTCGGGCAGGGTCATCTATACGAATACCTTTTCAAAAAGCCTTGCGCCCTCCATCCGCATCGGGTACATGGTGCTGCCGCCGCAGCTGCAGGAACGCTTTGAAAGGGAGCTTTCCTTCTATGCCTGCACCGTGCCGAGCTTCGAACAGTTCACCCTTGCCCGTTTTATTGCGGAAGGGCACTTTGAGCGCCACATCGGCAGAATGAAAAAACACTACCGCGCGGAACGGGATGCCGTGACGGAAGCCATCCTGAAAAGCCCCCTTGCGGACAGGGCGGAAATACTGGAGAAGGATGCAGGGCTCCACTTCCTTCTTCGGGTGAAAACGGATAAGAGCGATGAGACATTGCGCCGGGAGGCGCTGGCGGCAGGGGTGCGCCTTGCCTTCCTTTCCGAATATTCCCATGTCCCCGTGGCGGCGGAAATGCACCAGATCGTGGTGGATTATTCCGGCGTGGAACGGGAACGGCTTCAGGAAGCCTTTTCAAGGCTTGGGGAAATTTTGTGAAATATTGCCGCACCCTTTGAAGCGAAGGGAAGAATCGTGTATGATATAGCTGTATGTGCGCACAGCCCACAGCGCACGGTCCCCGAAAGGGGAGGATGGAGAATGGAATGGAAATACTGAAATTATGCATTGCGGTGATCGCCGCATATCTGCTCGGTTCCGTCAGCGTGGCGGTGATCCTCACAAGAAAGCAGTTCCGGCAGGATGTCAGGGAATGCGGCAGCGGCAATGCAGGCGCCACCAATGTGGCACGGGTCTTTGGCATGAAGGCAGGCGTTCTGACCTTCCTCGGCGACCTTCTCAAAACCGCACTGGCGGTGACTCTCGGCGGTCTTCTTCTTGGCGAAACGGGCAAATGCGCAGCGGCGGCAGCCTGCCTGCTGGGCCATTGCTACCCCGTGTTTTTCGGCTTTAAAGGCGGCAAGGGCGTTACGGTGGGTGCGGCGGTGGCGCTCATGATCGATGTGCGCCTGTTCCTGTTCCTTGTAGCGGTATTCTTCCTTGCGTTCCTGATCCGCAAAACGGTATCCGTCAGCTCCGTTTGCTGCGCCCTTTCCTACCCCGTGGGCATGCTGCTTTTCGGGCACAGAAGCCTTGCGCCGGTGCTGCTTTCCGTTTTTGTGATGTGCATTGTCGTCTTCCTCCACAGGAGCAACATCAAGCGCATCATCAGCGGCACGGAACCGAGATTCAAAGCAAAAAAAGAAAAGGCCCAAGAGGACCAAATCCGGAAATAAGGAAGTATTTTTCTATGAAAATATCTGTGATCGGCTGCGGACGTTGGGGTACCTTCATCGCCTGGTATCTTGACAGGCTCGGACACGCTGTGACCCTTTACGGCAGGGAAGGCTCTGCCAGGTTTCAAAGGCTGGCGGCGGAGCGCAAAAACGATTATCTTACCCTGACCGAAAGCGTGAAGCTCACCTCTTCCCTTGAAGAGGCGGCGATGGGGGATACCGTCGTTGTTTCCATCGGCTCCCAGCAGCTTGATGCGCTCATGAAGCAGCTTGCGGCACTCGGCGTTCGGCAAAAGGATATCGTGCTGTGCATGAAGGGCATTGAGGTGAAGACCGGGCGCCGCCTGAGCGAGATCGTGAAGGATAACCTTGATCCTTCCAACCGGGTCGCCGTGTGGATCGGCCCCGGCCATGTGCAGGAATTTACCCGGGGCATTCCCAACTGCATGGTGATCGACAGCGAGGATGCTTCCCTCAAGGAGCACCTGGCGGACGAATTTGCAGGGGATCTCATCCGCTTCTATTACGGCGAGGATCTTCTTGGCAACGAGATCGGTGCGGCGGCGAAAAACGTCATCGGCATCGCTGCGGGCATGCTGGACGGGCATGATCTTACCACCTTAAAGGGGGCGCTGATGTCCCGGGGCACAAGGGAGATCGCAAGGCTCATCGAAGCCATGGGCGGCAATCCCCTTTCCGCTTACGGGCTTTGCCACCTTGGCGATTATGAAGCCACGGTGTTTTCGCCCCACAGCCAGAACCGCCGCTTCGGCGAGGCTTTCGTGCGGGGCGAACGATACGACAAGCTGGCGGAGGGCTACTATACCGTGCAGGCGCTGATGGAGTTCGGCAGGCAGTACGGTGTGGAGCTCCCCATCTGCGAAACGGTTTATGCCATCCTCTTTGAAGGGGCGGAGCCCCATGCAAGCATCGATGCGCTCTTCAAACGGCAGCGCAAGGCGGAGCTTCGCTGAACGGATATATGCAAGGGTACGGGCAGGAAAGCACGGCGCTTTTCTGCCCGTTTTTTCGGTATAAAAAAAGAAATGACGGTGTACAAATTGTCAAAAAGAAGGTATACTGTTCGGGTGTGCGAAAAAATGCATTTCGCAGCGAAAGACCGGCTTTTTGCCGGGGAAGGACGGGATCTGTCAAGTGGAGTTTCTCCCTTATCTCATCGTATGCCCGCTGGTGTTCATTGCGGGCTTTGTGGATGCTATCGCCGGCGGCGGCGGTCTTATTTCACTGCCTGCATACCTGATCGCCGGCGTCCCGGTGCACATGGCCATCGGCACCAACAAGCTGAGCGCCTGCATGGGCACGGCGCTTGCCACCATCCGCTACGGAAAAACGGGCTATATCCCCCTGAAGCTGGCACCCTTTGCGGTGGCCTTCGCCCTGACGGGCTCCACCATCGGTGCCGAGCTGGCGCTGCTGCTCGATGACGGCGTGTTCAAGATCATCATGCTCTTCATCCTGCCGCTGACGGCTGCCTACGTGCTTTTCGGCAAGGGCGTCAACGCTTCGGAAGGGGCGCAGCCGCTCCCGTTCCTCAAGGCGGTGCTCATCACCGTGGCGGTGGCTTTTTTCATCGGCATGTATGACGGCTTCTACGGCCCCGGCACCGGCACCTTCATGATCCTGTTCCTTGTGGGCGCCGCAAAGCTCCGCCTCAGCGAAGCCAACGGCCTTTCCAAGGTGATGAACCTTTCCACCAACATCGCCGCGCTGGCGGTGTACCTGTTCAACGGCAAGGTCATCTATCCCCTCGGCCTCACGGCAGGCGCCTTCTGCCTGCTGGGCAGCTACCTCGGCACACGCCTGTTCACCAAAAACGGCGCAAAGGTCGCAAAGCCCATCATCCTCACCGTGCTTTCCATTTTCTTTGTGAAAACAGTGCTGGAGCTCGTGCAGGGAAGCTGAAAACAAAGCTGCTGCATAAAAACGGCCCGTGATGCATATCACGGGCCGTTGTGTATTTGCGGGCAGCTTTTTCCGCGCGCTATTTGCGCAAATAATCCGCCGCGAAGGCTTCCGCATCTGCAAAACGGTTGATGGAGATCCCGGCAGCCCGATATACCGATTCGTATTTTTGCAGGCAGGCATCCAACAGGAGGGTGTTGTGCTCCAAACGGGCGGGGTCGTACGCTTCCAAAAGGCTGTCAGTGCCGATCCCGGTTTCCGAACAGATGGCATTGAGCATGTACTGCATGCTGCACATGTTAACGAAAGAAGAAAAAATATCGCCGTTCTTTGCGGCTTCCTCCACCTTGTTGCGCCAGTTGGAATACATTTCTTCATAGGTGCCGGCAAGGCTGCAGGAGGGCGCCGCTTTTTCCTTCGGGGCGTGAAAATGCGCCCGGGCATACAGAAGAAGATCCCTGGCGATCCCTCTTAATTCACCGGCCGTTTTTGCCGCTGCGGCGGCCTGCAGCATGGCGGGGAAGGCGGGATCCACAGGCAGGGCGGAAAGCTCTTCGAGCGCCCGTTTTGTGCCCAGCCTGAAATAAGTGCCGTGAAAAAGCATGGCGGCATCCATCAGGCAATGCATCACGCCGAAAACATGAAGGCGCACCTGCCCCAACCCTTCGCAAAGGCAGGCATCCGCAAAGGCAGCCTTTGCTTTTTCCTCCAGTTCGTATACCCGGTCGAACCGCTCGCTTGAAGCAAGGATGCGCCTTGCCTGTTCCTGCAGTTCGCAGAACCGGCGGAAAGCTTCCTCATCGCGGATAAAGACGATCTTTGCATCGAGGAGCCTTGAAAGATGGGCGTGGCGGCATTGGGCATCCGCAAGAAGGCTGCTTGGATCGGCACAGTAAATATCGTAGCCCACACCGGGATCGTCAAGAATAAAGGCTGCGGCAAGGCGGCGGGCACTTTCGCCGCATGCCGGTATCAGCAGGTCAAGATCGGACTTTCCGTGGGTATCGCCGGTGGCGGCACTGCCGTATATGCCGATCAGGGCCGGCGCATCATCGCCCAGCGTTTTTGCCTTTTCGATCACGGCCCGCAGGATCGTTTCGTTCGCTTGATTCATGGCGTTGTTTCCCATCTTCGGAAGGTGTATTTTGTGAAACCGGCTCATGCGGCTTATCGGCATCATTTTACCATACGGCGAAGGCGGGCACAAGCAAAAGGGCTGCCGCAAAAAACGTGTTAAATTCTATGCGTGCAAAAAAGGAGAACCTTTCGGGAAAGGGATCTAATCCTCCCGAATGGGATGCAAAGGCCGTTTTTTTCATGCATGATAGAAGAAAAGAAGGACCGTGAGAGGGGAGGAGAGCGGATGCGACGTATGGCGGCCTGCCTTCTGGCAGCACTGATGGTGGGGTATGTGTTTCCGGAGGAGGTACCGCCGTCAGCGGGGACGGAAGGGCAGGGGATGGATATCGTGATCGTGATGGAAGCCTCAGCCCTCAATGTGCTTTCCGATGGGGTGGGCAACGCCCCGTGGTTTGGCTGCCCCTGCCTGAATGGGGAGCATTTTTATCTTGCGCCCGTGGAAACGGAGCCGTTACCCATCACCTATCCGCCTGCGGAAGCTGTTTCCGGCGCTGCGGCGCAGGATGGGATCACCCTGTACGATGCTCTCCTTCAACGGGAGGTGCTGCTTGACGGAGGGAAGGAGCTTCGCTTCAAAAAGAGCTTTCTGACCGATGCTGCGGCACGGGGCTTTGAAAGCTGGAAATACCACTTTATGAGAAACGGCGCAGGGGCGCCGGTGCGGATCGATGTGTCGGCGGAAAACGGCTGCTTCGGCAGGGACGGTGCCATCCGTGCGCTGGCGGCAGCCCTTGCGGCGGCACTGACCGCAGGCGAAGGGAACAGGGCGGCGGTGGTGCCCTGCGGCGCAGCGGGGGACAGCCGCTATATGACGCCGCTGACGGCGGAAACGGAGCTGCTTTTTGCGGCTATCGATGCGGCGCCCGCCCTTGGCGGCGGCGATGCGGCTTCGGGGCTTGCGGCGGCGCTGCGGCTTTTGAACCGCCGTCCGCTCCTTGAACGGCTGGGGCGTCCGGCGGCGGTGCTGCTTTTAACGGGCGGGGATATTTTTCCGGCGGCGGTGTGGGAACGCTGCTCCTCCCTTGTGCGGCTGCTCGAATCGCCCGGGGGCAGCCCCGGCGAGGTGCCCTTTGGCGTGTTTGTGCCAGAAAGCCTTGCCTGCGGGGCAGGCGCCGCCGTTTTTGCGGCAGGCGTCCTTGCGGAGGAAGGCGGCTTTTTCGACCTGCTGGAACGGGCAGGAGCGGAGGTCTGGTTTCTTCCGGAAAACGAAAGGGCCGAAGCTGCCGCTTCGGCCCTGCAGGATATGATATTCGAGGGGGATATTATACGGGAACCTCCCTCTTGAGCCAGGTGCCCTTGAGGAAGTAGATGAGGCTCAGGATGCCCCGTGTGGTCAGGTCCGCAAACATGGCGATCCATGCGGCGCTCAGGCCGAGGCTCGTGGTCTCAAGCAGCAGCAGCGCCAGGGGGATGCGCACCACCCACATGCCGATGGCGGAGATAACAAAGGTGGCTCTCATCTGCCGTGCGCCGCGAAGCAGGCCCACCACCACCATCATGATGCCGTAGAAGGGCTCCGCAAAGGCTTCGATGCGCAGGATCTTGCCGCCGAGAAGGACGACCTCCGCATCCGGCGTGAACAGGGAAACGAGCCATTCGCCGCCGAAGAAAAGCACAGCGCCCATCACGGTCATGAACATCACGCTGCCGATGAGGCAGTAATCCGCAAAGCGCTTGGCAAGATCCGGGCGTTTGGCGCCGAGGGACTGTGCCGCAAGGGCGGTCGCCGCCACGGAGATGCCGAAGGCAGGCATGTAGATGATGGATTCCGCAGTGGTGGCAAGGCTGTGTGCCGCAAGGGAAGCCGTGCCGAGGGCGGTGACAAGGGCGGTAAGGGTGATCTGCCCGAGGGATACCATCACACGCTCAAAGGTGATGGGGGAGCCAAGGTGCACCATATCCGCAAGGATGTGCCGGTCGGGGCGGAATTTATCCTTCAGGGAGATGCCCACGGGCGAGTTGTGGCGGAAGAGCGCTCTAAGCAGCATGGAGCCGGAGAAGGCGGTGGCGATGGCGGTGGCAGCGGCTGCGCCCCGCACGCCGAGCCCCACGCCGGGCATGGTGAAGGAAAGGCCGAGGAAGCTCACTTCCCTTGTGGGGAAGATGAAAAGGAAGTTGAGCACCACGTTGAGCACATTGGTGGCAACGTTGAAAATGAGGGGCGTTTTCGTATCGCCGGAACAGCGCAGGATGTTGGAGCAGGCGTTGATGGCAAGGGCGAAGATGTACACGCTGCTGACGATGGCGATATAGGCGGAAGCATCGCTGCGGATGGCTTCCTCCGCACCGAGCCAGCCGGGCAGGAAGGGGGCGATGATCTGCATGATAAGGGTGGCGATCAGACCGAAGCCGAAGATGGTCAGCACCGCCTGCCGGATGACGGCACGGGCTTCTTCGTATTTTCTTGCGCCGATGTAGCGGCCCACGGGCACGCCGAAGCCCATGGCGATGCCGGAAAAGAAGCCGTTCATCAGCCATGTGAAGGAGGATGTGACCGCAATGGAAGCGGTGGCGTTTTTGCCGAGAGATCCCACCGTGGCGGTATCCACATACTGCACGATGGAAACGAGCATTTGTTCAAGTATGGTGGGCCATGCAAGGCGCCATATGATCCGGGGGGCGGATGTGCTTTCATCGAGGATATTGACTGCACGGCTTGCTCGCATAGAAATATTCCCTTTCCGGGCCGGTGTGCCGACTCCAAAGTATCAATACTATATTACATTGCGTAACAGCGGAAAGTAAATGGTTTTATATTTAGAAATATGTGTGCGGAATATGAACAGAGAATAACAGCACTTCACAAGCGGACAGCTTTGTGAACTCTTTGCAAAGGAAGGCGTGGGGCGGGGAAAGAGCCGTTGCACGAAACGCCGGGGCGCATGTATAATGAAGGCATACCATTCTACGGAAAAACCGGAGTGAAACGCCATGCAGGGAGACCTTTTTTCGGGCAATGCGCAAAGACGCGCGCCCCTTGCGGACAGGATGCGCCCACGGACGCTGGATGAATTTATTGGGCAGGAGCATATCGTGGGGAAGGGCAGGCTGCTGCGCCGTGCCATTGAAACGGACAGCCTGACAAGCTCCATTTTCTTCGGCCCGCCGGGCTGCGGCAAGACCACCCTTGCAAACGTCATTGCCAACACCACGGGCGCACGCATCGCCAAGCTCAACGCCGTTACCGCCGGCGTGAAGGAAGTGCGTGCCGTCATTGAGGATGCGGAAAAGGCGCTGCATCTTTACGGGCAGAGCACGTATTTGCTGCTTGATGAGTGCCACCGCTGGTCAAAGACCCAAAGTGACAGCATCCTGCCGGCCCTTGAAAGCGGCGTCATCCGCTTCATCGGCTCCACCACGGAAAACCCCATGGTCGCCATGACAAGTGCGGTGGTGTCAAGGTGCAGGCTGTTTCAGTTTTATCCCCTCACCACGGAGGATGTGGAAAAGGCTATGCACGCCGCCCTTGCGGACAGGGAACGGGGTCTTGGCAACTATGCGGTGGAAGTGGAAAAGGATGCCTTTGCCCACATTGCACGCATTGCAAACGGCGATGCACGCTGTGCCCTCAATGCGCTGGAGCTGGCGGTGCGCACCACGCCCCCTGCGGAGGGCGTCATCCGCATCGACCTTGCCGTGGCGGCGGAATCCGTGCAGCAGAAGGTGGTCAAGTGCGATGACCAGCAGTTTTACGATATGCTCAGCGCCTTCTGCAAAAGCCTGCGGGGCGGCGACAGCGATGCGGCGCTTTCCTGGTTCGCACGGCTCATCTATGCAGGGGTGGATCCCCGCATCATTGCACGGCGGCTCATTGCCCACGCATCGGAGGATATCGGCCTTGCCAATCCGCAGGCCATGGTGCAGGCTGTTTCCGCAGCCACGGCCCTTGAGCATATCGGCATGCCGGAAGCACGGCTGCCCCTTGCGCAGGCCATCATTTTCCTCTGCGAAAGCCCCAAATCCAACGCCATCGTCTGTGCGGTGGATGCGGCGTTTGCGGATGCACGCAGCATTGCCGACGAGCCCGTGCCCATCCACCTTCGGGATACTGCCTTTTACGGGGCGGATAAGCTCGGCCACGGCAAGGGCTACAAATATCCCCACGATTATCCCGGCCATGTGGTGGCGCAGGAATATATGCCCCCTTCCGTGAAGGGGAAACGCTACTATATCCCCGGCAGCCTCGGCAACGAAGCGAAAATACGGGAAAACCACATCCGCAGCGGCAAGACCTTTGACGAGGCGGAGATCCCCGGCGGCATGCCAAAGCACGGCATGAAGAGCATCAAAGAGCCTTAAAACGGCGAAATGCGTCTTCCCTTTGACAAGCGTGGGAAGAGATGTTTATAATTATGATAGCAAGATATACCTTTCCTTATCATAGTTTGAAAAATTCTCTTTTACCGGACAGCTGAAGAAAGGATGAAAAAGCCGTGTTCAAGGTCGGTGAACGGGTTTGTTACCCGATGCATGGCGTAGGCGAAATAGAGGGGATCGAAGAGCGCACGGTGCTTGGCGAAACGGCAAGCTATTATGTGCTGCGCTTTCTCATCGGCAGGATGACCGCCTTTGTTCCCGTGAAACGGGCACAAAGCGTGGGCCTTCGCTATGTGATCGATGGGAGCGAGTGCGAAAAGGTGCTTGCATTCCTGAAGGAAACGCCGCCGGAGGAGACCGGCAACTGGAACCAGCGGTACCGGGAAAACTATGAAAAGCTCCGCCGGGGCAGTGTGTACGAAGTGGCGGAGGTGGTGCGCTGCCTTAGAAAACGGGAAGCGGAAAAGGGGCTTTCCTCCGGCGAAAAGAAAATGCTGGCAGGGGCGCAGCATGTGCTGGTGTCGGAACTGAGCGCCGCAAGCGGCATCGGTGCGGAGGAACTGTTCCGCATCATCGGCAGCGCATAACGGGTTTGTTTATCGATTTATCATGAAAAGCCTTCGGGCAAAAGGAGCGTGATCAATTTGGCAAGAAAGATCGCACGGCTGTTTGCGGCTGCCTTCGGCGTATTCCTGGGCATTGCGGCCGTGGAGGGCTTGAACAGGCTGTTTGTTTCCTTCGGGATGCTGAGCATGCACGAAGCTCTGCTTTCCTGGGTGATACCGGTCATCTTTGCTGCGGCGGGTCTTCTTATCGGAATCATCTTTTTTATTTTTTCCCCGCATATCATCGATGCCTCTGTCGCATTCCTCAGGAAAATGGAAGCAGCCCTTTCGGAAATGGCTCTCTCGGAGATATTCCTTGGGGTGGTGGGCCTTGTGGTGGGGCTTGTGATCGCATTTCTCATCAGCACCCTCACGGCAGGCATCCCCATCAAGTGGCTGGAGCTGATGGTCAACATCGTCCTTTACCTGACCCTCGGCTACCTTGGCTGGACCACCGTCACAAGGCGCAAGGGCGAGATCAACATGCCCGGCTGGTTCAAACGGGGCACCAAGGATAAAACCGGCAAGACCAGCAATACCGCACGGCCGAAGGTGCTGGACACCTCCGTCATCATCGATGGGCGCATTGCGGATATCTGCCGCACGGGCATTGTGGAAGGCACGCTGGTGGTGCCTGCCTTCGTGCTGCAGGAGCTGCGCCACATTGCGGACAGTGCGGATTCCCTCAAGCGCAACCGTGGCCGCCGGGGCCTTGATATCCTCAACAAAATGCAGGAGGAGCTCGATATCCCCATCCGTGTCAACGAGACCGACTATGAGGACATCGCCGAGGTGGATGCGAAGCTTCTTCGCCTTGCTTATGACATCGGCGGCGTAGTGGTGACAAACGACTACAACCTCAACAAGGTGGCAGGCGTGCAGCGTGTGCCGGTTTTGAACATCAACGAGCTTGCCAATGCCATCAAGCCCGTGGTCATCCCCGGCGAGGAGATGACCGTTACCGTCATGAAGGAGGGTAAGGAAGCAGGTCAGGGCGTTGCCTACCTTGACGACGGCACCATGATCGTGGTGGACGGCGCCAGAAAGCGTGTGGGTGAAACCATGGATGTGACCGTAACAAGCGTGCTGCAGACCGCCGCCGGCAGGATGATCTTCGCCAAGATCAAGTGATATTTCGCGCTTCCCGTGCGCCCCGCGATTTTTTTCGCCGGGGCGCACTTGCATGTAAAGCTGTTTTTTCCTTTTATAAATATATGGTTTTTCCAAAAAACAGCAAAAATAACACCAAAAACAAGAAAAAACCGCCCGGAATGCGTTGACAAGCTTGACAGCCGGTGATACAATAATAAACTGCGTTAGCATGGTAATCTGTGCGAATTATCAGCTTTTTCGGGCTGAGGCGCAGATTTGGCTGAATTTGGGTATGGAATATATTCAAATTGGGAAAAATGTCCGTTGGGGTAACGCGCCCCCGCAATCAAGCCGCAAATGCGGTGAAAGTATAGGAGTGAACGCGATGGTGCATGAAGTGCAGATGGGCACAAGGAAGCGCATGAGCTTCTCCCGTATCAACGAAGTTCTTGACATGCCCGACCTCATTGAAATTCAGAAGAATTCCTATGAGCGGTTCGTCAAGGAAGATCTTAAAGAGGTGTTGGCGGATATCTCGCCCATCACCGACTATTCCGAGAAGCTGGTCCTCGAATTTGTGGACTATAACATCGACTTTGACCACCCTAAATACTCCGTGGAAGAATGCAAAGAGCGGGATGTGAATTTCTCCGCTCCGCTTCGCGTTACCGTCCGCCTTATCAACAAGGAAACGGGCGAAGTGAAGGAACAGCCTGTCTTCATGGGCGATTTTCCGCTGATGACCGAGCAGGGCACCTTCATCATCAACGGCGCAGAGCGTGTTATCGTCAGCCAGCTCGTGCGCTCCCCCGGCGTGTACTTTACCGAGGCCATCGACAAGGTGGGCAAGCACCTGTTCTCCTCACAGGTCATCCCCAACCGCGGTGCCTGGCTTGAGTACGAAACCGATTCCAACGAGATCATGTACGTCAAGATCGACCGCCAGCGCAAGGTGTTCATCACGGCGCTGCTCCGTGCCCTCGGCTATGGCACCAATGCGGAGATCATCGACCTCCTCGGCGAAGAGGAGCGTCTTTTGACGACCCTTGAAAAGGATACCACCAAGTCCGTGGAGGACGGCCTCATCGAGATCTACAAGCGTCAGCGTCCCGGCGAGCCGCCCACGGAAGAAAGCGCCCGCAGCCTTCTCAATGCGCTCTTCTTCGATAAGCGCTATGACCTGGCACGTGTCGGCCGCTATAAGTTCAACAAGAAGCTCTCCCTCGCTTCCCGCATCACCGGCTTTGTGAGTGCGGAGACCGTTGTTGACAAGACCACCGGCGAGCTCCTCGTGGCTGAAGGCGAAACGATCTCCCGTGAAGCCGCAAAGGCCATCGAGAACGCCGGCATCAAGTACGTTTACCTTGCCATCGAGGACAAGAAGATCAAGGTGCTCGGCAACCACTTCGTGGATGCGGACCAGTTCCTTCCCTTCGACCCCGAAGAGGCAGGCCTCAACGAAAAGGTCCACTATCCCACCCTCATGCAGCTGCTTGAAGAGGCGAAGGATATGGACGAAGAAGGCCTCAAGGAATTCCTCAAGGCCCATGTGTATGACCTGATCCCCCGCCACATCGTGCCCGATGACATCGTGGCCTCCATCAGCTACCTCATCGGCATGAACTACGGCATCGGCCGCACCGACGATATCGACCATCTCGGCAACCGCCGCATCCGCAGCGTGGGCGAGCTTCTGCAGAACCAGATCCGCGTGGGCATGACCCGCCTTGAGCGTGTTGTGCGTGAGCGCATGAGCCTGCAGGATATGGATACCGCCATGCCCTCCAACCTCATCAACATCCGCCCTGTGACCGCTGCCATCAAGGAATTCTTCGGATCGAGCCAGCTGTCCCAGTTTATGGATCAGACCAACCCCCTTGCGGAACTGACCCACAAGCGCCGCCTCAGCGCCCTCGGCCCCGGCGGTCTGAACCGTGAGCGTGCCACCTTCGACGTGCGCGACGTTCACTATTCCCACTACGGCCGCATGTGCCCCATCGAGACCCCTGAAGGTCCCAACATCGGTCTGATCAACTCCCTTTCCACCTATGCACGCATCAACAAGTACGGCTTCATCGAAGCGCCGTACCGCAAGGTGGATGCAAAGAACCGCAAGATCCTCGAGGATATCGTGTACCTGACCGCCGATGAAGAGGACGATTTCATCGTGGCGCAGGCCAGCGAGCCCACCAGCAGGCATGAAAACGGCTGCATCTGGTTCGATAAGGACCGTGTCATCGCCCGCCGCCTCGACCAGATCATCGAAGTGAAGAGTACCGAAGTGGACTACGTTGACGTTTCGCCCAAGCAGCTTGTTTCCGTGGCGACGGCAATGATCCCCTTCCTTGAAAACGACGACGCCAACCGTGCGCTGATGGGTTCCAACATGCAGCGTCAGGCTGTGCCGCTCCTTGTGCCGGAAGCCCCCGTTGTCGGCACCGGTATGGAATACAAGGCCGCCCACGACAGCGGCGTTGTGGTGCTTGCCCGTGAGGATGCCACCGTTGTTTCCGTCAGTGCGGATAAGGTGGTCACCGAATCCGATGACGGCATCCGCCATCAGTACAAACTCATCAAATTCCAGCGTTCCAACCAGGGCACCTGCATCAACCAGAGGCCCATCGTGAAGGTCGGCGACCGGGTCAAGCCCGGCGACGTGCTTGCGGACGGTGCTTCCACCGAGCAGGGCGAGATCGCCCTCGGCCGCAACATCCTCATCGGCTTCATGACCTGGGAAGGCTACAACTACGAGGACGCCGTTCTCATCAGCGAGAAGCTCGTGAAGGAGGATGTTTACACCTCCATCCACATCGAGGAGCATGAGACCGAAGCCCGTGACACCAAGCTCGGCGAAGAAGAGATCACCCGTGACATCCCCAATGTGGGCGAAGATGCGCTGGCAGACCTCGACGAGCGGGGCATCATCCGCATCGGTGCGGAAGTCAGAAGCGGCGACATCCTTGTCGGTAAGGTCACCCCGAAGGGCGAGACCGAACTCACGGCGGAAGAGCGTCTCCTTCGTGCCATCTTCGGCGAGAAGGCCCGTGAAGTCCGTGATACCTCCCTGCGTGTTCCCCACGGCGAAGGCGGCGTCATCGTGGACGTGAAGGTCTTCACCCGTGAAAACAAAGACGAACTGCCTCCGGGAGTCAACGAACTGGTGCGTGTTTACATCGCCCAGAAGCGTAAGATCTCCGTTGGCGATAAGATGGCGGGCCGCCACGGCAACAAGGGTGTTATTTCCCGCATCCTCCCCGAAGAGGATATGCCCTTCCTGCCCGACGGCACCCCCCTGCAGATCGTGCTGAACCCCCTCGGCGTTCCTTCCCGTATGAACATCGGTCAGGTTCTCGAACTGCACCTTGGCATGGCCGCCAAGTCCCTTGGCTGGCACATCGCCACCCCCGTATTCGACGGCGCCTCCGAAGAGGATATCAAGGGTCTTCTCACCCAGGCCGGCCGTGATGCGGACGGTAAGACCATCCTTTACGACGGCCGCAGCGGCGAACCCTTTGAAAACCGTGTATCCGTCGGTTACATGTACTATCTCAAGCTCCACCACCTGGTGGACGATAAGATCCACGCCCGCTCCACGGGTCCCTACTCCCTCGTCACGCAGCAGCCCCTTGGCGGTAAAGCCCAGTTCGGCGGCCAGCGCTTCGGCGAAATGGAAGTTTGGGCACTTGAAGCCTACGGCGCTGCCAACACCCTGCAGGAGATCCTCACCGTCAAGTCGGACGACGTGGTCGGCCGTGTGAAGACCTACGAGGCTATCGTGAAGGGCGAAAACGTGCCCGAGCCCGGCGTGCCGGAATCCTTCAAGGTGCTCATCAAGGAGCTCCAGTCCCTCGGCCTTGACATCAAGGTACTTGCGGAAAACAAAGAAGAGATCAAGATCGGCGAGCTTGTGGATGAAGACGACAGTGCGCCCATCGATGTGAACATTGCGGGCACCGAAGATGCGCCCACGCTGCTGCCCACCACCGGCGACGCATTCAACGAATTCGATGATTTCGACTTCGGCGAAGATGATGAAGAGGGGGCAGACGATGCGCAGTTTGACGGCTTCACCGTGTTTGACGGCGAAGACGGCGAACAGTAAGAACCAACCGGGACGGAAGGGAGAGAAACACATTGTTTGAACTCACCAATTTCGATGCAATCCAGATCGGCCTCGCATCGCCCGAAAAGATCCGCGAATGGTCCCACGGCGAAGTAAAGAAGCCCGAAACCATCAACTACCGCACCCTGAAGCCCGAGCGCGACGGCCTTTTCTGCGAGCGCATTTTCGGGCCTACCAAGGACTGGGAGTGCCACTGCGGCCGTTATAAGCGTGTGCGCTATAAGGGCGTTGTGTGCGACAAGTGCGGCGTTGAAGTGACCCGCGCCAAGGTGCGCCGTGAGCGCATGGGCCACATTGAGCTGGCGGCGCCCGTTTCCCATATCTGGTACTTCAAGGGCATCCCCTGCAGGATGAAGATGCTCCTTGATATGAGCCCCCGTGCCCTTGAAAAGGTGCTGTACTTTGCAGCCTTCGTTGTCACCGACCCCGGTGAGACGGACCTGCAGTACAAGCAGCTTCTGAGCGACAAGGAATACCGTGACGCACAGGATAAGTGGGGCGCCAAGGCCTTCAAGGCCGGCATGGGCGCAGAAGCCATCAAAGAGCTGCTCAAGCAGCTTGACCTCGACACGCTGGCGGTCGAACTGCGTGAGGAGATCAACACCTCCTCCGGTCAGAAGCGTGCCAACGCCATCAAGCGCCTTGAGGTGATCGAAGCGTTCCTCAAGAGCGGCAACAAGCCCGAATGGATCATCATGGATGTGGTGCCGGTCATTCCGCCGGAACTTCGCCCCATGGTACAGCTTGACGGCGGCCGTTTCGCCACCAGCGACCTCAACGACCTTTACCGCAGGGTCATCAACCGCAACAACCGCCTCAAGAGGCTCCTTGAGCTGCGTGCGCCGGATATCATCGTCCGCAACGAAAAGCGCATGCTGCAGGAAGCGGTGGACGCCCTCATCGACAACGGCAGGCGAGGCCGCCCCGTTACGGGCCCCGGCAACCGCCCGCTCAAGTCCCTTTCCGATATGCTCCGCGGTAAGCAGGGCCGCTTCCGCCAGAACCTCCTCGGCAAGCGTGTCGACTATTCCGGTCGAAGCGTTATCGTGGTGGGTCCGGAACTCAAGATGTTCCAGTGCGGTCTGCCCAAGGAGATGGCCCTTGAGCTCTTCAAGCCCTTCGTGATGAAGAAGCTTGTGGAGGATGGCCTTGCCCACAACATCAAGAGCGCCAAGCGCATGGTGGAACGTGTCCGCACCGAGGTGTGGGACGTGCTTGAAGTGGTCATCAAGGATCACCCCGTCATGCTCAACCGTGCGCCTACGCTGCACCGCCTCGGCATTCAGGCCTTTGAGCCCGTGCTGGTGGAAGGCCGTGCCATCAAGCTCCATCCCCTCGTATGTACCGCCTTCAATGCGGACTTCGACGGCGACCAGATGGCTGTGCATGTGCCCCTTTCCGTGGAAGCCCAGGCGGAAGCCCGCTTCCTGATGCTTGCCTCCAACAATATCCTCAAGCCGCAGGACGGTCAGCCCGTCGTCTGCCCGACGCAGGATATGATCATCGGCTGCTACTACCTCACCATGCAGCGTGACGGCGTGAAGGGCGAAGGCCGTGCCTTCTCCAACGAGGATGAAGCCATCATGGCTTACCAGAACGGCGACATCACCCTGCAGAGCAAGGTACGCATCCGTGTGGAGCGTGAATGGCAGGGCGAAAAGCGCCGCAAGGTGATCGAGACCTCCCTCGGCCGCCTTATCTTCAACAACGCCATTCCGCAGGATCTTGGCTATGTGGACCGCAGCAAGGAAGAGAATATCTTCCAGCTCGAAGTGGATAAGCTCGTTGCCAAGGGCGACCTCAAGCGCATCGTGGACCGCTGCTACCGCCGTCACGGCGCTACCATCACCAGCGAAGTGCTTGACCGCATCAAGGCTCTCGGCTTCAAGTATTCCACCCGCGGCGGCATCACCGTCGGTTTCCAGGATATCACCGTTCCCCAGAAGAAGTACGAGATCCTGGCAAACGCAGAAAAGGAAGTCGAAGGCATCGACGAACTGTTCCGCATGGGTCTTCTTTCCGACTCCGAGCGCCGCAGCAACGTCATCCATGTTTGGGAAAAGGCCACCAACGACGTCACCGATGCGCTGATGAAGACCCTTGACCCCTACAACCCCATCACCATGATGTCCGACTCCGGTGCCCGTGGTTCCATGCAGCAGATCCGTCAGCTTGCCGGTATGCGTGGTCTCATGGCTGACCCGAACGGTCAGATCATCGAGGTGCCTATCCGTGCGAACTTCCGTGAAGGCCTCAACGTGCTTGAGTTTTTCATCTCCTCCCACGGCGCCCGTAAGGGTCTTGCGGATACCGCTCTTCGTACGGCGGACTCCGGTTACCTGACCCGCCGCCTTGTAGACGTTTCTCAGGAAGTCATCGTCCGTGAAGAGGATTGCTTCGCCGAGCGCGGCGAAACGCCCAAGGGCATGATGATCGAAGCCATCATGGATGGCAACAAGGTCGTTGAAAAGTTCGGCGACCGCATCATCGGCCGTTACACCGTGGATCCCGTCATCCATCCGGAGACCGGCGAGATCCTTTGCGAAGCGGATACCATGATCGATTATGATACCCGCGATAAGATCGTTGCCGCAGGCGTGAAGCGTGTCAACTGCCGTGTTGTGCTCACCTGCCGCAGCGAATACGGCGTGTGCGCCAAGTGCTACGGTGCCAACCTTGCCACCGGCGGCCATGTGGACATCGGCGAAGCCGTCGGCATCATCGCCGCACAGGCCATCGGCGAGCCCGGTACCCAGCTTACCATGCGTACATTCCATACCGGCGGCGTTGCCAGCGCCGAGGATATCACCCAGGGTCTTCCCCGTGTTGTTGAAATCTTTGAAGCCCGTAAGCCCAAGGGCCTTGCGGTCATCAGCGAGATCGGCGGCAAGGTATCCCTCAGCGAAGGCAAGAAGCGTGAAGCCACCATCACCAACGATGAGGGCGAAGCCGAGAAGTATCTCATTCCCTTCGGCGCAAAGCTGCGTGTGAAGGATGGCGACGTGATCGAAGCCGGCGATGTGCTCACCGACGGTTCCGTGAACCCCAACGACATCCTCAAGATCAAGGGCGTTAAGGGCGTGCAGGCCTACATCCTCACCGAAGTGCAGAACACTTACCGCTCTCAGGGCGTTGAGATTGCCGACAAGCATATCGAAGTCATCATCCGCCAGATGCTCCGCAAGGTGCAGATCGAAGATGCGGGCGATACCTCCATGCTGCCCGGCGAGCTGATCGACATCTTCCGCTTCGAGCGTGAGAACGAAGAGACCATCATCGCCGGCGGTCAGCCTGCGGTGGCAAAGCGCAAGCTCCTCGGTATCACCAAGGCTGCCCTTGCTACGGACTCTTTCCTCAGCGCCGCTTCCTTCCAGGAGACCACCCGTGTTCTCACCGAAGCCGCCATCAAGGGCAAGGTGGACCCGCTCGTTGGCCTCAAGGAAAACGTCATCATCGGCAAGCTCATCCCTGCCGGTATCGGCATCCGCCGCTACCGCAATGTGGAAGTCAATGAGACCGAGGCTGTCGAACAGCCCATTGCCAACGACTGATCCATTCAAATTCAAGACCCGGATGCGTCCTTTGGGGCAGCATCCGGGTCTCATACGTCCAAGGAGACGAAATGCCAATGGAAAACAGGACTTACACCAAGACCGATTGTCCCCTTTTTGGGACGGAATACTGCGCAAGGCTTAATATGGAAAGCTGCGACAGCTGCACCGTTCGGGACAGAAACGCAGGGGAGATGGAAGCGCTCAAGCACGATCTTGACAACCTTGCTGCCCTGCTGCCGGAGGAGGGGATAAAGGATCTGTTCCTTTCTGAAACATGCCTCTTCTGCCGTGGGGAAGAGCCCGGGAAGACAGAGTGCTATGCGCTGACGGATATCGCCCACCCGGAACCCAAGCGCAAGATCGCAAGGGGCGTGTTCCGCATCAAGAAGGAAGCCCGTGCAGGCTCCATCCTGCCCATTCAGATCGCCTGCTGCGAAGGCTGCCGCAAACGCTTTGCGCTGCTGCAGAACGTGAGCATCATGCTTACCGCCTTCAGCCTTGCAGGGGCGCTGCTGCTGATGAGCATCCGTCCGCTGCGTGAAGCGCTCTGCTCTCTTATGCCGGCACTGCCTGCCATTTTGTTTCTTGTGATCGCAGCGGGCGGTCATATTGCAGGTAAGGTCATCCGCAATGTGCTTCTTGCACGCTACGGCAAGGAAATGCACCTTTCCGTGATGCGCATTGAGAAGCTGCGGCAGCTCAAAAAGCTTGGCTGGTTCGAGCTTTATGAGGAAAAGGGCATGTCACGCATCGTCTTTTCCAAAACAAGGGCCAAAAGCGGTCTCTATACCGGCGGCGAACCCCAAGATGCTGCCGAAGAGAGCCAAAACGCATAAAAAACAGCTGAAAAACGGGCAAAAAATCCCGAATTTGTTTGACAAACCGCATTTTGGATGATACAATTATTCCGTTGCGCTATGGACGCAGCTTTGCTTTCGTGCGCACAATTTCTGTTGTGGAAAATGTCCCTTTCAAGGGGTTGCAAGGGATTTTCTTCATATATAGATCGAATCCAATAAAAAAGAGATTATCGTAATTTTGACAGGAGGAAAACCATGCCGACCATTAACCAGTTGGTTCGTAAGGGCCGTGAGCAGGTGGAGTACAAGTCCAACTCCCCTATCCTCAAGAAGTGCCCCCAGCGCCGCGGCGTATGCACCGCCGTGCGTACCATGACCCCCAAGAAGCCGAACTCCGCGCTTCGTAAGATCGCCCGTATCCGTCTGACCGACGGCCTCGAAGGTACCGCCTACATCCCCGGTATCGGCCACAACCTGCAGGAGCACTCCGTTGTGCTCATCCGCGGCGGCCGTGTTAAGGACCTCCCCGGTGTGCGTTACCACATCATCCGCGGTGCCCTTGATACCGCCGGCGTTGCCAAGCGTATGCAGGCCCGTTCCCTTTATGGCGCCAAGCGCCCGAAGAAATAAGGAGGTTTTCAAGCTATGCCGAGACGTGGATTTATCCCCAAGCGTGAAGTTCTTGATGACCCCATGTATGGTGGCAAGGTCGTAACCAAGCTCATCAACCAGGTCATGCTCGATGGTAAGCGTGGTACTGCCCAGAAGGCTTGCTACGGCGCTTTCGACATCATCAAGGAAAAGACCGGCCGTGATCCCATGGAAGTTTTCGAACAGGCCATGGCGAACATCATGCCCGTTCTCGAAGTTAAGGCCCGCCGCGTTGGTGGTGCTACCTATCAGGTGCCGATCGAGATCCGCCCTGAGCGCCGTCAGACCCTCGGTCTGCGCTGGCTTGTTAACTATGCCCGCAACCGTGGTGAGCGCACCATGATGGAACGCCTTGCCGGCGAGATCATGGATGCTGCCAACTCCCAGGGCAACGCCTTCAAGAAGAAGGAAGATACCCACAAGATGGCCGAAGCCAACAAGGCGTTCGCCCACTACCGTTGGTAAACTTCCAACATTGAAACGAGATCAAATCCGGCCTTTGCCGCCGGATTTGATTTTTGCCTAATTAAAAGCTTTTTCAAACCGTTTATTTGGCAAACCTCACCTACTGATAAGATAAGTAAAAGGACCCGCGGGAAAGGAGGAAACAACGTGGCACGAGATACATCCCTTGAGATGACGAGAAACATCGGCATCATGGCGCACATTGACGCCGGCAAGACCACTACGACGGAACGTATCCTGTATTACACCGGTAAGATCCACAAGGTGGGCGAGACCCATGAAGGTGCTGCCACCATGGACTTCATGGTCCAGGAGCAGGAGCGCGGCATTACCATTGCATCCGCTGCGACCACTGCTTACTGGAAGAACCACAGGATCAACATCATCGACACGCCCGGTCACGTAGACTTTACCGTGGAGGTGGAACGCTCCCTCCGCGTGTTGGATGGCGCTGTTGCCGTTTTTTGCGCGAAGGGCGGCGTAGAGCCGCAGTCCGAGACGGTATGGCGTCAGGCTACCAAGTACGGCGTACCCCGCATCGCATATGTCAACAAGATGGACATTACCGGTGCAAACTTCTTCAACGTCGTTGCAATGATGAAGGATCGCCTCAGCGCAAACGCTGTGCCGATCCAGCTTCCTATCGGCGCTGAAAACGACTTTGTCGGCCTCATTGACCTGATCACCATGAAGGCCGTAGTGTACTATGACAACGAGGGCAAGGATGTCCGCACCGAGGAGATCCCCGAGGAACTCCGTGACCTCGCCGAAGAGTACCGCGAAAAGCTGCTTGATGCCGTATCCTTCGAGGATGAGAGCATCATGGAAAAATACTTCGAAGGGGAAGAGATCCCCGAAGAGCAGATCAAGGCGGCGATCCGCAAGGGCACCATTGCCAACCGCATCGTTCCCGTCGTTTGCGGTACTTCCTACCGTAACAAGGGCGTGCAGCCTCTGCTCAATGCTATCGTGGATTATATGCCCTCTCCGCTGGATATCCCGGCCGTGCAGGGTACCTCCATCGACGGCGATGAGACCATCACCACCGAGTGCTCGGACACTGCGCCGTTTGCTGCGCTGGCGTTCAAGATCGTGGCTGACCCCTATGTGGGCAAGCTGGCGTTCTTCCGTGTGTACAGCGGCACCATCAAGTCCGGCACCTACATTTACAACGCTTCCAAGGGCAAGCGTGAGCGCATCGGCCGCATCCTGCTGATGCATGCCGCCAGCCGCAACGAGATCGAAGAAGCGCATGCAGGCGACATCGCCGCCCTCGTCGGCCTCAAAGAGACCGGCACCGGCGACACCCTGTGCGATGAAAAGAATCCGCTGCTGCTTGAAACGATGGAATTCCCGGATCCCGTTATCCAGGTCGCCATCGAGCCCAAGACCAAGGCAGGGCAGGACAAGATGACCATGGCCCTTCTGAAGCTGGCGGATGAGGATCCCACCTTCAAGACCTTCACCGATCAGGAGACCGGCCAGACCATCATTTCCGGTATGGGCGAGCTTCACCTTGAGATCATCGTGGACCGTCTGATTCGGGAGTTCCGGGTCGAGTGCAAAGTCGGTAAGCCCCAGGTCGCCTACCGTGAAGCGCTCACCAAGGCCGTCAAGGCAGAAGGCCGTTACGTCCGTCAGACCGGCGGTCACGGCCAGTACGGTCACTGCGTTGTGGAATTCATGCCCCTCGAGCCGGGCAGCGGCTTCCAGTTCGAAGACAAGACCGTTGGCGGCGTAGTCCCCAAGGAATACATCCCCGCCATCAAGGCCGGTATCGAAGACGCATCCAAGAGCGGTATCCTCGGCGGCTACGAAGTCGTGGACTTCAAGGCCACCCTTGTGGACGGCAGCTACCACGATGTGGACTCCTCCGAAATGGCCTACAAGATCGCAGGTTCCATGGCGCTCAAGGAAGCCCTTGAAAAGGCAAAGTGCGCACTGCTTGAGCCTGTGATGAAGGTGGAAGTGCTCATGCCCGAAGAGTACATGGGCGACGTCATCGGCAACCTGACCGCGCGCCGCTGCCGTATCGAAGGCACCGAAATGCGCAGCAACGCACAGGTGGTCAACGCCATGTGCCCGCTGTCCGAAATGTTCGGCTATTCCACCGATCTTCGCTCCCGCACGCAGGGACGCGGCACCTTCACCATGCAGTTCGACCACTACGAGCAGATGTCTGAAGGCGTAGCGAAAAAGATCCTTGGCCTGCGTTCCTGATAAAGGCGCAGCCGTCACAAAAAATATTACCCAAATTCGATAAGGAGATTTTTACAATGGCAAAGGCAAAATTTGAACGCACAAAACCGCACGTAAACATCGGCACCATCGGCCACGTTGACCACGGCTAGACCACCCTTACCGCTGCGATCACCATGACCCTCGCACAGCAGGGCCAGGCCGCTGCAATGCGCTACGACGAAATCGACAAGGCGCCCGAAGAGAAGGCCCGTGGTATCACGATCAACACCGCGCACGTAGAGTATGAGACCGAAAAACGTCACTATGCCCACGTTGACTGCCCCGGCCACGCTGAC
>JAFSEB010000046.1 GCA_017435905.1 Clostridia bacterium
GGTAACAAGCTGGGTGTCCTTGCTGGCAACAGCGTTCTCAACACCGGGGAGATCCTTAACAGCGTTTACAGCACGACGCTCGCAGCCGCCGCAGTGGATGGTTTCAACTTTTGCGATCTTTTCCATGATAAATCCTCCTGAAAAATGTGTGGGTGTTGTTATTTGGTTCCACCGGCCCTGCCGGAGCAAAGCCGGTGGAGAAAATGATCCTTCTTGCTTACAGGATGCCCTTGAAGTCGTAGCCTTCCTTTTCGATGGCAGCCTTGATGACAGCTTCCGTCATAGCCTTGGAGCTGATGACGATCACGGTGTTCTTTTCAGCGCTGGCGGTAACTTCTTCGATGCCGTCGATGGCTTCAAGAGCACGCTTCACGGTGCCTTCGCAGTGGCTGCAGGTCATGCCTTCCACGCAGTAGATCTTCTTGATCTCGGTGTTGGCCTGACGGCCGGCCCATACGCTGTTGAGCACGTAGCCTTCCTTTTCGATAGCAGCCTTCATGGCAGCTTCGTCAACGGGCTTGGTGAGGGTCACGTAGCATACGTTCTCAGCGGCGATGGCTTCCGCTTCCTGGATGCCGTCGATGGCTTCGAGAGCACGCTTTACGGTGCCTTCGCAGTGGCCGCACATCATGCCGTCGATCTGGAGGGTCTTCTCAAGCTCGTTGGCAGGGGCTTCCGCCTTCTTCTTGTGGGACTTGAGCGGCTTATCCTTGCTGGAATCGTACATCTTGAAGAGGTTGAGCCTGAGGGCGTTGGTGACGACGCAGAAGCTGGAGAGGCTCATTGCGGCGGCGCCGAGCATCGGGTTCAGGGTGAGACCGAAGCTGACGAAGCAGCCGGCGGCTACCGGGATACCGATGGAGTTGTAGAAGAACGCCCAGAACAGGTTCTGGTGGATGGTGCGCAGCGTTGCACGGCTCATGCGGATGGCAGCGGGAACGTCGCTGAGGCGGCTCTTCATGAGAACAACGTCAGCAGCGTCGATGGCAACGTCGGTACCGGCGCCGATGGCGATACCCATATCGGCACGGGTGAGGGCGGGAGCATCGTTGATGCCGTCGCCGACCATGGCGACCTTGCCCTGCTTCTTCAGCTTGCGGATAACGGATTCCTTACCGTCGGGCAGAACGCCTGCGATAACATCGTCAACGCCGGCCTGGGCGCCGATGGCACGGGCGGTGCGCTCGTTGTCACCGGTGAGCATGACGACCTTGATGCCCATCTTCTGGAGTTCACGCACAGCGCGGGGGCTGTCTTCCTTGATAACGTCAGCAACAGCGATGATACCTTCGAGCTTGTCGTCCTTTGCGAAGAACAGCGGGGTCTTGCCCTGCTCGGCGAGCTTCTCGGAAGCGGCCTTGATCTCGGCGGGAACGGGGGTCTTGGTGCTGATGTACTTGTAGTTACCGCCGTTGAGCACGGAGCCGTTCCACTTTGCGGTAAGACCGTTGCCGGGCAGCGCCTGGAAGTCATCCACGGGATCGGCGGTCATGCCGAGCTCGTCAGCCTTCTTCAGGATGGCACGGGCAAGGGGATGTTCGCTCTTGCTTTCAAGTGCAAAGGCCATCTTGAGGAGATCGTTCTCCTTGACGCCCTTGGCGGGGATGATATCGGTGACCTTGGGTTCGCCGCTGGTGATGGTACCGGTCTTATCGAGGGCTACGATATCGACCTTACCGGTCTCTTCGAGGGAGACAGCGGTCTTGAAGAGGATACCGTTCTTGGCGCCCATGCCGTTACCGACCATGATGGCAACAGGGGTAGCAAGACCGAGTGCGCAGGGGCAGCTGATAACGAGAACGGAGATGCCGCGTGCAAGGGCAAAACCGAAGGTCTCGCCGAGGATGAGCCACACGATGGTGGTCACAACGGCAATGGAGATAACGACAGGAACGAACACGCCGGAAACCTTATCGGCAACCTTTGCGATGGGAGCCTTGGTGGCGGCAGCGTCGCTGACCATCTGGATGATCTGGGAGAGAGTGGTGTCTTCGCCGACGCGGGTAGCCTGGCACTTAATGAAGCCGGACTGGTTGAGCGTAGCGGCGCTGACCTGGTCGCCTTCGGCCTTATCCACAGGGATGGATTCGCCGGTGAGGGCGGCTTCGTTCACAGCGCTGTGGCCTTCGATGACAACGCCGTCAACGGGGATGTTTTCGCCGGGGCGGACTACGAAGATGTCGCCCTTGATGACCTGATCGATGCCGACGGTCATCTCTTCGCCGTCACGGATGACGTTGGCGGTCTTGGGAGCGAGCTTCATGAGGCTCTTAAGAGCATCGGTGGTACGGCCCTTGGAACGGGCTTCGAGCATCTTACCGACGGTGATGAGGGTGAGGATCATCGCGGCGGCTTCGAAATAAAGGTCATGCAGGTAGGCGTGCTTGTCGGCAAACTCGGTAGCAGCGGTCATGGCGAACACGCAGTAGGTGGAGTACACGAACGCCGCAGAGGAACCGAGGGCGATCAGAGTATCCATGTTGGGTGCGCCGTGGAGCAGCGTCTTGAAACCGGAAGTGAAGAACTTCTGGTTGATGATCATAACGATGATCGCAAGGAGCATTTCGGTAAGGCCCAGTGCGATGGGGTTCTTGTCAAAGAAAGCGGGAACCGGGAAGCCCCACATCTTGGAACCCATGGAGAAATACATCAGGACGAGAAGGAAGCCAAGGGAGGTCCAAAGGCGCTTCTTGAGCTTCGGGGTCTCGGTATCCTTGAGGGCATCCTCGTTGGCGGCGGCGCTCGGAGCACCTGCAGCGGGGCCAGCGCCCTTTTCGGTAGCACCATAGCCGGCCGCAGTAACGGCGGCGATGACGTCGGACGGGTTGGCGCTGCCTTCCACGCCCATGGAGTTAGTCAGCAGGCTGACGGAGCAGGACGTGACGCCGGGAACCTTATTCACGGCTTTTTCGACCCTGGCAACGCAAGCGGCACAGCTCATGCCAGTGACATTGTATTGCTTCATAGTTGTTTGTTAACCTCCAAATTCCGGTTTGTTTTCTTCCCGCAATTATTTCATAAGTTTCTGAAGAGTTGCTGTCAGTTCATCGATGACCTCATCTTTTCCTTCCCTGATGTCGTGCACTACACAGGTGTGGATGTGATTGGTCAGCAATTCCCTGTTGAACGCATTGATCGCTGCGGTAACAGCGGCAGACTGCATCAGAATATCGGTGCAGTAAGCATCACGTTCAAGCATCCCTTTGATGCCTCGGATCTGTCCTTCAATTCGGTTCAGCCGGTTTACCAGCTTTTTATACTCCGCCTCAGACCGTTCCTTGGTCTTATGGGAGCAGCAACCCCCTTCACGTTTCGCCATAGAAGTACTTCCTTTCAAAAAACATGCATGCAATTAACTGATATCAGAAGTGTACGTCTATATGTTATACCCCGTATAGGTATCATGTCAAGGGCTGTGGAAGCGAAAAAAGCCATTTTATCCCGTAATTTATATTTACGTTTTCGCGGTCTTAACATGCATATTTTGCATGGTTTGTTCACGAAGGGCAAAAGTGGTTTTTCCGCTCACAAAAACGTATTCTTGTTACTCTGCCGTGCAGCGAAGAGCGCCGCCGCCAAAGTAGTACGCATCAATGCCATCCTTGCTGAGTGCGTGGAGCGCAGCTTCATCAAAGGTATCGGCAATGAAGATCTTTGCCGCTTCAATGGCAATTTTTGCACAGGATGCATCCTCCGAAAAAGCGATCAGCTCCGGCAGTGCGCATTTGGGAAGCCCGCTGCGGGCATCGATATACGGCGGAAGGCAGGAACCGTCCTCCCTGACGAAATAATACCCAAGTTCGGCGCTTTCCGCAGGATAATCACGCAGCTGCACAACGCTGATGCGCCCTGTAAGGGGAAGTGTTTCAAGCAGGAACACGCCTTCTTCGCCCCTGTGCAGGAAGGGCACGGCGGTAACGGCTTCGTCCGCATCACGCAGCTGGCGGACAAATCCGTCCTCGCTGATGAGCGAACCGTTGACATAACCCTTTGCTGTCAGTTCATCCGCAATATAATCGATGATAAAGGCGTTGTTCAGCCAGAAAAAATCCAGGAAGCGGTCGAAGTCATTTTCTTCCGCAAAGCGAAGATATGCATCCGAAACATGAAGCACAATCATGTTTCCGTCAAGAAATTCCAGTGATACGGCACCGGGATCGGCGGCATAGGCTGCCGCTTCGGCGAAAAATGTTTTCAGCGCTTCATTTCGGTACGGATCGTATTCCGCCGCTTCCGGTTCCTCGGAAAGGAACAGGGAACGGTACAACCCGTATACCGGCGCAAGATAGTGGTATCTGACGCCTGCATCCTCCAGCAGCATCAGCGCACCGTAAAGGGCAGGATCGACTTCGATCACTTCGTTGACATGTGCGTTGATGTAGCAGAGGTTTTTATGATCCTCATACTCCGCTTCCGCATTGAAGATGCGGTATGCGGCAATGCACGATTCGCTGTAAAGCTTTGTCAGGGCTTTCTTTTCCTCGGTGGCGGAGGTCTCCCCCGCCCCGAGGTCATAGACAAAGCTGAAATCGTCACCGCAGGTCATCTCTCCCCCATCGGATACGGTGATCTCCATCACCCCCGGTTCCGTTGTCAGCAGGGCGTTAAGCCCATACCCAAAGGAACCGACGGCGACGATGAGCGCAACTACCAGGAGGGCGATCCTGAGTTTGATCCGCCCTTCCGGTATTTCGATATGGGTGACCCGCTCGATGAGGGGCCTGTCGTTTGCAAGCGGCCTCTTCATCTTAGAACGCAGCGGATGCAAGCAGCAGCAGGAACACGATGATCAGCAGCAGGATGCACCCGAAGGAAGCGATGAAGCCCTTTCTGCATGCCTTGAAATTGCGGATGTAGTTCTTCTTGCGGAAGATGATCGCCGCAATGATGCCGATGATGGGCAGCAGGAAGGAAAGGATCACATAGATGGCGCTGCCGGTATCGTGGATGGGTCTGTCAAGGATGACCTCGCTGGTGGCAAGGTTCTCTTCTTCCACATCCTCATCCGGAGCTTCCGTGTTCACGCCGATGATGGAAAGGGTCTTGAGCGGCACATTGCGCTCACGGATCTTCTTATACTCGGCGATCTCCTCTTCGCTGCCGTACACATAGTGGTCATGACCGATGAGCGTGAGCTCCGGCTCTTTTCCGTTGCTGTAATCGTGCTGGGAAGGATCGTAGGTGAAAAGCGCCTTGTGCTTTTCAAGCTTGGGATCCGGCAGCGGAATGGCGGAAATGAGCGCACGGGTGTAGGGGTGCAGCGGGTAGTTGAACAGCTCTTCCGAGGTGGCGATCTCCACGATCTTACCTTTGTAGATAACGCCGATGCGGTCGGAAATGTAACGCACGATGGAAAGGTCGTGGGCAATGAACAGGTAGGTGGTGTTGCGCTCCTCCTTGAACTTGTTCATCAGGTTGAGGATCTGCGCGCGGATGGATACATCAAGTGCGCTGATGGGCTCGTCCGCCACAACAAATTCCGGTTCCATGACCATGGCCCTTGCAAGGCCGACACGCTGGCGCTGGCCGCCGGAAAACTCATGGGGATAGCGGGTCAGGTGCTCGGGCAGCAGACCGACATCCTCGATGATCTTTTCCACCTTGCGGACACGGTCGGTGTCGTCTTCATAAAGATGGAAGTTGTAAAGGCCTTCGGAAATGATGTATTCCACGGTGGCACGCTCGTTAAGGGAGGCGGCAGGATCCTGGAATACCATCTGGATGTTCCTGACCACTTCACGGTCCAGCGAATGAGGGATCTTGCCGGAAATGCGCACGCCCTTATACTGGATCTCGCCCTTGGAGCAGGTGTTGGCACGGATCACCGCACGGCCGATGGTGGTCTTACCGGAGCCGGATTCGCCCACGAGGGAGAACGTTTCGCCCTTGTAGATATCAAAGGAAGCATCCTTGACCGCACGGACGATGTTATCGCCCTTGCCGAAGTTGATATCCACATTTTTCACGGAAAGAAGGATCTCTTTTCCGTTCTCGGCGATGGGCCCATGCTCGGGGAAATGGCCGGTTCTGATCTCCGAAACCTTATTGTTTTTCTCTTTTCCCATAGCAGTCACCTTAAATATTGAATACTTTTCTCAGGGTACCGTGGATATCGCGGATGATCTCAGGCTTTTCGATCTTCGGTGCCCGGGGGTCAAGCAGCCAGGTCTTGGCATAATGCGTATCGGATACCTTGAACATGGGCGGTTCTTCCAGCGTATCCACCGTGAGGCAGTAAGGATTGCGGGGGGCAAAGGCATCGCCCTTGATCCTGTTGTACAGGGAGGGCGGCGTGCCGCCGATGGAGTAAAGCTTCATACCGCGGTCCATCAGCTGCGGCAAGGAGGAAAGCAGCACCCAGGTATAGGGGTGACGGGGATCGTAGAAGATCTCCTCCGTGGTGCCGACCTCGATGATCTGGCCCGCATACAGCACCGCAACACGGTCTGCCACGTTGGCAACAACGCCAAGGTCGTGGGTGATGAACACGATGGTATACTTGAATTCCTTCTGCAGATCCTTGATGAGCTTCAGGATCTGTGCCTGAATGGTCACGTCAAGAGCCGTGGTGGGCTCGTCGCAGATGAGGATCTTCGGATGGCAGGAAAGCGCAATGGCGATAACGATACGCTGGCGCATGCCGCCCGAATACTGGAAGGGATAATCGTCAAAACGCATCTCCGCATTGGGGATGCCCACCTTCTTCATCAGCACGATGGCACGCTTCTTCGCTTCCACCTCGGAAACGTTCTGGTGCTTCATGATGACGGAGGTGATCTGGTGGCCGATGGTCAGGATCGGGTTCAGGGACGTCATCGGATCCTGGAAGATGGTGGCGATCTTGCGGCCGCGGATCTCTGCCCAGTTGGCAACGCAGGAGGTCTTTGCCACATTCAGTACGGAGGAACCGTAGAGCTTGTTGTTCTTGCCCTGATCGTAGCGCACACGGAACATGACGTTTTCAAAGACGCCGTTGCGCTGCTTTTCATCGTTCAGATCCACGCCGATGGTGAGAGCGGTCTTCATGCACTTCATGAGCTTGCGCATGAGCGGCGCCCACTTTGCGGAGGGATAGCGGTACAGGGAAAGATACACTTCCTTGGCAATGACAGCGTTGCGCTTCTTGGTCTCTTCGCTGATCTCGCCGGCGCACTCGGTCCTGTACTGTGCCTTGAGGGCTGCCATCTTTTCCGCATATGCCTTGTTGTAGGCCGCATCGTTCTTGGTTTTCGCAGTGTGATCTTTGACAAGTGCCTTGCGCTCGGCGTCAAGCGCCTTGATCTTGCGGTCGCACTCATCGATCTCCGCCTGCGCCTCGCGGATCATGCCTTTTTCCGTGCGGCGGTCATAAGCCTGCTTGCGGTTGAAAGCTTCCGTGCGGCGGTAAACGAGTTCCTTACGGGTGGTTTCAAATTTGGTCTGCTCTGCCTCGTCAAGGGTCAGGCGCTCCTGCTTTTCCTTTTCAAGGGCACGCATGGCCTGATAGGTCTTGGCGCCAAGCTCCAGCTTGGAATACTCGTTGAGCTTCTTTTCCGCCTGTGCCATGATCTTCTCCGCAAGGGAGTGCACGGGGGCAACGGTCTCGGTGAATTCGTCATCGTTGAAGATGATGTCACCCTGATCGATAAAGCCGTTGTTATCCAGCATGCCGGCAAAGGTCTTGGTAAGAACGGATTTGCCGCAGCCGGATTCGCCCACGATGGCGATGGATTCGTTTTCGTAAATATCCAGCGATACGCCGCGGATGGCGGTCAGGATCCTGCCGCGCACACGGAAGCGGACGTAAAGATCGCGGATGGAGAGCAATACTTTCTTTTCTTCCATTTAAAAGCCCTCCCTTACAGCATGTGGGTACGGGGGTCGGCAGCGTCGCCAAGGCTCTGGCCCACGAGGAACAGAACGATGGAGATGAAGGCCGACAGCATAACGGGGCACCAGAATTCCCAGCCCCAGCCGGGGGTGACCATGGCAGGCTGTGCGTTGTAAACGAGCTTACCGAGGGTGGTATCGGAAATACCGAGGCCGATGTAGCTGAGGAACGCTTCGGAGCCGATGTAGCCCGGCAGGGAGTTCGCCATCATGGTCACGATGAAGGAGATCATGAAGGGCAGGATGTTCTTCGTTGCAATGCGCAGCGTTGAGGTACCGAGGCACTTGGAAGCAAGGTTGTATTCACGGTCACGGATAATGATGACCTGCGTACGGATGGAGTAGGCGATACCGATCCAGCCGGTAACACACATGGCGAACACGAGCGTTGCAAAGTTCGGGGAGAATACAAGAACGAGAACGGAGGTAACGAGGGTGCCGGGAACGTTGGCAATGACGTTGCGGATCTCGTTCATGATGATATCCACTTTCTTTGAGAAGCCCCACAGCGCACCGATCATGATACCGATGGAGAAGTTGATGATGGTGCAGAGGATCGCAAGAGAGATGGAGATACGGGAGCCGTACCACAGCGCATCGAAGGTGGACTGGCCGGATTCGCCGGTGCCGAAGATCCATTTAATATGGAAGCCATACTTTTCGATCGCCGCTGCGGGGGTCAGGTGCTTCGAGAGGGGATCCATGATGTTCTCAAACTTGTCATAGCCGGTGAAGGTGGGATAGATGTAGGTGAACACAAGGATCAGCACCATCATGGCAATGACAAGGATGTTGGACTTCTTGGAGAAGAACACGCGGCCTACGCTGCGCCAGTAGGAATAACGGGGCGCAACGATCTTTTCCACCGCCGCCGCATCCTGCGGCGCCCTTTGGAAGAGCTGTTCATCCGTCAAGCCGGTATGCGCAAGATCAAAAAGCTTTTCTTTTGTTTCTGTCATCTTGATCACCTTGCCTTAGTCGTAAAGGAGATACGCGGGTCCATAATGGCCATCGTGATGTCGCCGAGAACGGCGGAAATGATGGACAGTACGCCGTAGAACAGCGCAACGCCGACGATCACCTGGTTGTCATAGGCACCGATCGCTTCCACAAGGAGGCCGCCGACGCCGGGGATGGTGTAGATACGTTCCATCATGATGGAGCCGGACAGCGCCATGATGATGGTGTTGGGGAGACCGTGGGTGATCGGGATCGCCGCATTCTTGAAGATGTGCTTTGCGAAGATCTCAAACTCGCTCAGGCCCTCTGCACGGGCGAACTTCACGTAATCGGAGTTCATCTGGTCCACCATGTAGCGGCGCATCCACTTCATGGTACCGGCAACGGAGCTTGCAAGGCTTGCCACCACCGGCGTGATGTACATCAGCACCGTGGGGTTGTCCAGCGAGAAGATGACCGGCAGGCCGATCTTCACCGCCACCGCCTTGAACATGAAGTAGTACGCAAGGGACGGCACGGCGATCATGAAGATCACGTATGCGTTGCCGAGGTTGTCCACCCAGGTATCCTTCTTCTTCGCCATCAGGATGCCGAGGGGCAGGCCGAGGAGGTAGGTAAAGAAGGATGCAAGGATACTGATGATAAAGGAATAGAAGATCTTGGACTTGCTGTCCTTATGGAGGTTGATGTTGGTGTAATCATCCGTATAACGGTCGGCAAGAACAAGGTTCAGCTCACGGGAACCGGGAGCATATATTGCGCTGTGCAGGTCATCCGCACTTTCCGCCACAAGACCCGTGGGGTAATAGGTGGTGGTAGGCACGTAGGTACCCTGCCGCTGTGTCATCGTCTGGAATACATCCACGCCCTTGTTGACGCTGAAGGATGTACCAAGCGTAAGTTTCACGAAGTTCTGGTGTACATAGGGGAAGTACTGATCGAAATAAAGGAGATACTTATGCAGCGTGCCGTTACCGAGAATGGCCGGGGAGAATTTCTCGCCGCCGTAAGCAGGGTCATACCAGGTAAAGGTCAGGCCGCGCTCGCCGATGTCCTCTTCCACATAGTTGATGTCGTCAAAGGTGAGAAGGCTCGAAAAGAAATCCCATACCCTCTCGTGCACCGGCGTATTGATGTAGGCAAACAGCATAGCTGCGCCGCCCGTTGCAATGCGCTTGGAGTTTGCCATAACGGCATCAAGGCGTTTGACGGTATAGCCGTTTTCTTCGCAGTAATCCAAATACTGCTGGATGTAAGGCTTTGCAGCCTCGGGATCCTGTTCTGCAGTCCTGCCGATAGAAGCGATGGTGGACTTGAATTCCTCATCCATTTCGCCCTTTGCAACAAGCTCGTTCAGGTAATCGTTATAGGAGATAAGGTCAAGATAGCCGTATTTCTCCCAGGTAGTATACATGTAGCTGATCTTCTGGTTGTTAGCCAGCTTTGCATACTGTTCATCTTCCGAGAAGATGAGCGTATTATCCATCGCATAGAACAGAAGAACCATGATGATGGAGACCGCGATCACCACGGATACACAGCCGCGGCCAACGCGTTTAAAAAAATACTTTAACATATTTCTTTCTCCCTTTTTTGACAGGGCAGGGGGCGAACCCCCTGCCCTGCAAGTTTGCCTCTAAGGTTTTGTTTGAAGCGTGCGCTTCAGCCGGTTATTACCAGAGACCCATCTTGGGAGTCAGATAACCGTCGCCGTAGGGCAGGAGCGCTTCGGTGTAGCACTGCGGATCGCCGTGGTCGGAACCGATGGCGCCGAGGCCGCCCATGTCGGTGTTGTGCTCAGCACCGCAGGTGGTGTTGTTCTGTACATTGAGGAACTCGGTGGCGTTGTTCAGCGGGATCAGGTCGAAGCGGACGCAGTCGCCAAGAGCAGCTTCGATGCAGGTCTTGAGGACGTAGGCCTGGTTTTGACCGGTCTCATTGTAGCCAACGTGCGGATAGTCGATGACGATCGGGTTGTCAGGGCTGACTTCAAAGCCAATGGTCTTCAGGTCTTCGATGGCAAGAGCCAGTTCCTGAGCGGCGAGTTCCGGATTGTACCAGCCATCCCAACCGTCGGTGGAGAGGTTGGCTTCGTCCCAAACAACTACGGGGAACTCATCGGCGGTCAGCTGAGCCTGCACGATCTCACCGTACCAGGTGCCGGCGGGGAAGGTAGTGGCTTCACCGTTGATGTCGATGGTCACTTCTTCTGCCAGGGAAGCATAGGTGCCGGGAGTCATGGTGTTGCGGATGCTGACAGACTTCAGATCCTCACCAACGCTCTGGGAGATGTAGGAAGCACGGTCGATGGCGAAGTTCAGAGCAAGACGGAAGTGCCTGTTCTGGAACGCAGCGCAGCTGAGCTCCTTCTCGGCATCGGTCTTCATGGAAGCGCCGGCGCCGTCAGCCATGTTGGCGTAGGTCTGGCGATGGAGGTTGAACCAGAAGAGGAAGGTCGCACGGCCGGTCTCGGAAGTGGTGGCATACTTTTCAAAGTCGCCGTTGGCCTTTGCGGTCTCGATCTGGGCAGCGCGGAGATACATGTAGGTGGTCAGACCGTTCATGAAGTTGTCATAAGCGCGGGAAACGTCGCTGCCATCATCATAAACGAGGCTGAAGTTCTTGAGGGTAACGTTGGCAGCATTCCAGTAGCTCTCGTTGAGCACGTAGTTGACGGAGTTCTTCTCGGTCATGTTGGTGCAGAGGAACTGGCCGCTGTAGGGGATATGGTTCTGGTCGATACCGTAGGTGTAGCTGGAGGAAGCAGCAGCTTCGGAATACTCAGCAACGCCGAACGCACCGCCCTGGGAGAGGAAGTAGCTGCGGCAGAGGGGCAGGAAGTCGATGGACTGCCACATGGAATCGAAATAGGTGCAGGGGGTGTTGAGGGTGTACTGGAGGGTGAGGTCATCAAGCGCCTTGACGCCGACGGTGGAGAAGTCGGTGGTCTCACCGGTGAGGTAAGCAGTCATGCCCGCAACGTAGCTGCCGAGGGTGTAGGCATCCTGAAGGTCAGCCTGATGCTGTGCAGCGGCTACCCAGTCGTCAGCAACGATGTCCGCAACCTTACGGCCCTGAGAGTCGACCCAGACCATACCGGGGCGGATCTTGATGGTGTAGGTGAGGCCATCGGGGGAGATCTCATAGCTCTCCGCAAGGTGGGGAGTGAGAACGCCTTCGGGATTGTAAACGTAGAGAAAGTCGTAAGAGGGGCCGATCAGCTTGCTGTCGTTGGAGGTGGCAGCAGCGAAGATGTCCCAGGTGGTGGCGTTGTCAACGAAGGTGTCAACAACGGTGTCGCTGAAGGTGTAGCCCTTGCCGGCAAGGTATTCCTTGACCTTGGTGGCATAGGTGCCGGTGCCGAGGCACTCGAGGTAGATCTTCTTGGTCTCTGCGTAATCCTCAGCGGTGATGATCTCGTTGGTGAGGATGTAGTCGCAGTAGTTGGTCATGCCGCCGCGCCAGGGAGCATAACCGCCGCTGCGGTAGACCTGACGGGTCATGATGTAGCCGGCAACGGGGCCGTACATGGGAGCACCGGTGGAAGCCTGAAGAGCCTTTGCTTCCGCAACGGCGAGGAGGGCATGGCGCTCGGATACGGTCGCAGCTTCCATGGCGGCGTTGTAGTACTCATAGAACTCGCCAAGGTTGGCCATGTAGATCTCTTCGTCAGTCTCGTAGATGGCGAAGGGTTCCTCTACCTCTTCAGGCTCTTCGGAAGCTTCGGGTTCGGTGGAGGCTTCGGGAGCGGTGGAGGTTTCGGGAGCGGTGGAGGTTTCGGGGGCAGTGGAAGCTTCGGGAGCGGTGGTGTTATCGCCGCCGCAAGCGACCAGCAGGGGGAGCATCAGAGCCAGAATAAGGGTGATTGCTGCCAGTTTCTTCATTGACGTTCTCCTTTCGCAATTTGTTTCTTATCATTTCCGCGTGGTTTGGGATTGCGCGGAAACGGCTGCAATAATTCGGCAAAGCCGAAATCAAGATCGAATTTGGAAATCGGGCAGAATTGTGAATAAATTCTTAAATTCGAAAAATGCGACGCCCTTCGTATTGACAAATACCCGACGGGGGTATATATTGTGTTTGTCGGGATGGTTGCCGGACAAACAGGCAACCGTTCCATCCTGCCTCACGTTTCAAAAAAACGAAGAAAGCCGCCTTGCGTTTGCATAACAACATTGGCGAAATCTTTTGCTTCAACAGGATTCACTTCAAATAAACATTTTTATTTATATGCCCATGCGGAACCGCACGGGTAAAAGAGATACCCAAATAGGGTATCTAAATGTTATACCCCTTCCGAGTATTTGTCAATAGGCTTTTCACGAAGTTTTTGCTTTTTTGTCGTTTTTTACAATCAAACGCTGAAAATATTTGCATTGTTCCTGATACACATTACATTTCTTCATGCATGCACCTGTTTTTTCACTTGCATGCATGCTTTTTTTCTGTTGTCCGCATGCATTCGCTTTCGCTTCACTTCACTGAAGCCATCCTGAAAAAAGTGCCGAAATCAGCCACCTTTCTTTCGTTCCTGTTTCAGCTTTTGCAGTGTGCGGGATGCGATGAGCGAAGGGCTGTTTTTTGCCGAACATAAAGAAAGCAAATGACCTTTTCTTTTATTTACAAAGGTCATTTGCTTCTTTATTATGGTTTTGCTAAATTCAGCTTGCTGAAAAGCCGTGCTTTTCGAGGCTGTTTCTTTCCATATATGGGGGGTATATCCGGAATATCCTTGTATTCAGGGCGTTTTCAGACCCCGTTTTCATATATTGCGCATTATGCCCAGCGTCCGCCCCTGCGTCCGCCCCGGCAGCCGCCGCTGTAGCTTCCGGAATTTTCGCTGTAATCCCAGCTGCCGCCAACGGCATTTCCGTTTTCATCGGCACCCCAGCAGCCGTACCAGCCGTTGCCGTCCCAGCAGTAGTATTCACCGCTGAAGCAGCCATTCCTGTTGCTGTTCCAGCAGCCTTCCCAGTTTTCACCGTTCCAGCAGTAGTACGCATCGCCATCCCAGCAGTAATAGTCGCCGTTCCAGCAATAGTACTCCACATCGCTGCTGCCTTCAAAGGCAGGGATGCCGCCCTCATAGGTAAGGGTGCTGACATAGCTGACAGTCTCTTCCTGCGCTGCGGTGATCTGCGGTGCAGCTGCTGCCGCAGGCGCTTCGTAGCTTTCTTCCACAGGTGCGGCAGGCACACCGGGATCGGCAGCAGCATCCTGTACGGATGCCGCAAACTGTTCCTGCTGCGCTTCGGCGGAGGTTTCCCCATCTCCATCGGCCGCATACAGGTTATAATATGCCGCCAGCGCATCAAGATCCTCGACGCCCGTTGCGGCTGCAATTTCCATCACATCATTTACATTGACTTTGCTCAGCAATTCCTCACTCACCCCGGGCAGGAGCGCACCCGTTTCGGTGCAGGCAGCCATCATGGGGACCGCCGCCAGGAACAGTGTGAGTGCCACGATCCGTTTCATCCAATCCCGTTTCATTTTTTCTCTCTTTTCTCCTTTCGTTTTTGATCTGCCTTGTTTTGGCATGCCTGATTGTATACCCCACACAGGTATTTTGTCAACGCAGCACGGACATCTTTTAATAAATCTTAATAAACGGCGAACAGCTGTTTTACATGTCCGTGAGAAGTTTCCCGTGCCGGCCGTTCTTCGCTCCCATTTTTCGCCGCGGTCAGGAGTTTCTTCCTTTTATATAATATATACTTTCATGTCAAGTATCAGGTTTCCTTATCCTTTGCAATACATTTTATGCTCCGTAAAAATATATTATTTTCCACCATGCGGCTTGACAATATATTGATGTTGTGTTATGATTCTCTGCAATTGGTCATACTATAAAAATGCGCAGACGGAATTATGCCCGCATCAGAAGGTCAAGAGAGCCGGCGGCTGCTGTGAGCCGGTCCGGAAGATGCTGCGGCAGCCTCCTTCCCGAGCAGAGCGCCCCAACAAAACAGTAAGGCGTTCCGGTCGCCCCGTTACAGGCTATAAGCTTGACTGAGCTTTGAATTTGAGTGATCGCCCGTTTGCATTTGGCATGCAGCGGCGATAATCAGGGTGGTACCGCGATTGATTCGTCCCTGAAGCCGATAACGGCTTCAGGGATTTTTTAAAACCGTTAAAAAAACATTTAGAATACATCATCCCCCGGCAAGAACCGGGCGGAAGCAGGAGGTTTGAACACATGCAACTGACTGGCGCAGAGATCCTGATGGAATGCTTGATGGAGCAGGGCGTCGATACCATTTTCGGTTACCCCGGCGGCACCATCCTCAACGTTTACGACGCTCTTTGCAGCTACAAAGGCAGGGTACGCCACATTCTCACATCCCATGAGCAGGGCGCTGCCCACGCAGCGGACGGTTATGCCCGTTCCACCGGCAAGGTGGGCGTATGCTTCGCCACTTCCGGCCCCGGCTGCACCAACCTGACAACCGGCATCGCCACCGCTTATATGGATTCTTCCCCCGTCGTCTTCATCACCTGCAACGTCAGCGAAAACCTGGTGGGCAAGGATTCCTTCCAGGAAGTGGACATCACCGGCATCACCATGCCCATCACCAAGTGTAATTATATGGTAAAAAGTGCCGATGACATCGCAGACGTGGTGCGGCAGGCCTTTGCCATCGCCCGTGGCGGACGCCCCGGCCCCGTCCTCATCGACATCGTGAAAAACGCCACCGCACAGAAGGCGGAATACATCCCCCTTACCCGTGAACAGCACGGCAGCGAAGGCCGCCTCGGTGCCCTCATCAAGCGTGCTTCCCACGACCTCAAGGCACCCGAACCCAACATGGCGGATGTGAAAAAGCTGGCGGAGATGATCCGCAAAAGCGAAAAGCCCCTCCTCATCTGCGGCGGCGGTGTGGTGCGAGGCAGGGCGGATAAAGAGCTTCTTGCCTTTGCGGAACGGATCGATTCCCCCGTTTGCGTCACCGTGATGGGCGCCGGCGGCTTCAGAGGCAGGAATCCCCTCACCACCGGCATGATCGGCATGCACGGTTCGCAGGCTTCCAACATGGCCTGCGACAGCTGCGATCTTCTCATCGCCATCGGCTGCCGCTTCTCCGACCGTGTGGCACTTGACCCCGCAAGCTTCGCCAAGCAGGCCCAGATCGTGCAGATCGACATCGACCGTGCGGAGATCAACAAGAACGTGCAGACAGATCACCACATCATCGGCGATGCGAAGCAGGTGCTGCAGCTGCTCCTTGACGAGCTTGACCAGATGGATCATACCCCCTGGAAAGATTATGTATTCTCCTTCAAGACGGAGACCGAATACGAAGAAGAAAGCGATACCCTGACACCCAAGCAGATCAGTGATTCCATCGCAAGGCTGATGCCCGAGGATACCATGGTCGCTACCGATGTGGGCCAGCACCAGATGTGGGTCATCCAGCACTTCCACTACGATTATCCCGGCCAGCTGATGACTTCCGGTGGTTTTGGCACCATGGGCTTCGGCCTTGGCGCAGCCATCGGCGCAAAGGTGGGCAACCCGGAAAAGACGGTCATCCACATCACCGGCGACGGCAGCTTCCGCATGAACTGCAACGAGCTTGCCACCGAGGAGCATTACGATATCCCCGTCATCACCTTCATCTTCAACAACAGGACCCTCGGCATGGTGCGCCAGTGGCAGACGCTCATTTATGACAAGCGCTACAGCGAGACCACCCTTGAACACGGTCCCGATTTCGTGAAGCTTGCCGAGGCATACGGCCTCAGGGGCAGGCATGTATGCACCGTGGAACAGCTGGAAGATGCCATCCGTGAGGCGCTTGCGTGGAACCACGGCTTCGTCATCGACTGCGCCATCGAGCAGGACGAGATGGTCCGCCCCATGGTGAGCGGCGGCAGCCGTATCACCCAGTTCATCATCGACTAAAGGAGGAAAAGCATTATGGACCGTACCATGCGCCGTTCCCTTTCCGTGCTCGTGGATAACGAAGCGGGCGTGCTTTCCCAGGTATCCCGCCTGTTTTCCCGTAAAGGCTACAACATCGAGTCCCTTGCCGTGGGCACCACCGATGATCCCAAGATTTCCCGTATCACCATCGAAGTGCTGGCGGACGACAAGCAGATCAACCTGCTTTCCAACCAGCTCAGGAAGCTGCTCCCCGTTCACTCGGTGAAGCTGCTTGCCCCGGAACACGCCATTCGCCGTGAGCTGATCCTTATCAAGGTGAATGTGCCCACCAGCGAGATCGGCAACCGGGTCATTCAGATCGCCAACATTTTCCGTGCTTCCATCATCGATGTTTCCCCCACCACACTGACCCTTGCCATGATCGGCGAGGAAAGCAAGGCTTCCGCCATCGAAAACCTTGTGAAAGAGTTTGGCATCCTCGAACTGGTGCGTACCGGCATGATCGCACTGGAACGCGGTACTGATACAATTTACGAAGACACCAAAGAAAAAGGAGAATTCAACTATGGCAAAAATGTATTATGAAAAAGACTGTGATCTCGGCAAGCTCGACGGCAAAAAGATCGCCATCGTGGGTTACGGCTCCCAGGGCCACGCACACGCGCTGAACCTTCGGGATTCCGGCTGCGACGTCATCATCGGCCTGCGCAAGGGCGGCAAATCCTGGCCCGTTGCGGAAAAGGACGGCTTCACCGTGATGACCGTTGCCGATGCCACCAAGGCTGCCGACATCATCATGATCCTCATCAACGACGAAGCACAGGCCGATATGTACAAGGCTGACATCGCCCCCAACCTCACCGAGGGCAAGGCCATCGCATTCGCCCACGGCTTCAACATCCGCTATAAGCAGATCGTCCCCCCTGCCGGTGTTGACGTATTCATGGCTGCCCCCAAGGGCCCCGGCCACACCGTCCGCTCCCAGTATGTGGCAGGCAAGGGCGTTCCCTGCCTGATCGCCGTGGAACAGAACGCCACCGGCAAGGCCTATGATATCGCCCTCGCTTACATTGCCGGCATCGGCGGTGCCCGTGCAGGCATCATGGAGACCACCATGCATGACGAGACCGAGACCGACCTCTTCGGTGAGCAGGCCGTTCTTTGCGGCGGCGTTGTTGACCTGATGCGCTGCGGCTTCGAGACCCTCGTTGAGGCCGGCTACGAGCCCGAAAACGCCTACTTCGAGTGCATCCATGAGATGAAGCTCATCATCGACCTCATTAACAAGGGCGGCGTTGCGGCCATGAACTACTCCATCAGCGATACCGCTGAATTCGGCGAATACGTTTCCGGCCCCCGTGTACTTCCCTACGAGCAGACCAAGGCCAACATGAAGGCCGTGCTGCAGGACATTCAGGACGGCACCTTCGCCGGCAAGTGGATCGCCGAGAACAAGAACGGCCGCTGCTTCTTCAACTCCAAGCGTGAGCAGCTCGCCAAGCACCCCATGGAAGTCATCGGCAAGCAGCTGCGTGAGCAGATGCTCTGGAAGAACGACTCCGACCTTGACAACGCCTCCAACTAAACGCACTTCACTTTTGAATCCTCTTGTGGCGGGCGAAGGCTTCGCCCGCCGCAACCCTAAAGCAATCCTTCCCAACACGAGGTAAACCGCCATGCTTTCCAACAACATCAAAAACGGCGTGGAACGCGCCCCCAACCGCAGCCTTCTTTATGCGCTCGGCTATACTCAGGAAGAGCTTTCCCGCCCCATCATCGGCGTCGTCAGCTCCCATAACGAGATCGTCCCCGGCCACATGGATCTTGACAAGGTCGCCGAGGCGGTCAAAGCAGGTGTGCGCGCCGCCGGCGGCACGCCCGTCATGTTCCCTGCCATTGCCGTATGCGACGGCATCGCCATGGGACACATCGGCATGAAATACTCTCTCGTCACCCGTGACCTCATTGCGGATTCCACCGAGGCCATGGCCATGGCCCACCAGTTTGACGGCCTTGTGATGATCCCCAACTGCGATAAAAACGTGCCCGGCCTGCTGATGGCGGCGGCACGTCTCAATATTCCTGCCATCATCTGCTCCGGCGGCCCCATGCTTGCAGGCAAGCTGAAGGACGGCAGGCGCACCTGCCTCAGCCACATGTTTGAGGCCGTCGGTGCATTCCATGCCGGCACCCTTGATGCAAAGGGCGTTCTCGATTACGAAGAAAATGCCTGCCCCACCTGCGGCAGCTGCTCCGGCATGTACACCGCCAACTCCATGAACTGCCTTGCGGAAGCCATCGGCATGGCACTGCCCGGCAACGGCACCATTCCTGCCGCCTACAGCGCACGCCTTCGCCTTGCCAAGCACGCCGGCATGAAGATCATGGAGCTTGTGGAAAAGAACATCCGTCCCCGTGACATTATGACCGCAGCGGCGTTCCGCAATGCGGAAACCGTGGATATGGCCCTTGGCTGCTCCACCAACACCATGCTGCACCTGCCTGCCATCGCCCATGAAGCCGGCGTGGAGGTCAGCCTTGACGGCTGCAACCAGATCAGCGCACGCACCCCGAACCTCTGCCACCTTGCCCCTGCCGGCGATACCTTCATGGAAGACCTTGACCTTGCAGGCGGCGTTCCGGCGGTCATGAAGGAGCTTGCGAAGCGTGACCTTCTGAACCTTGATGTGATGACCGTCACCGGCAGGCCCATGCGTGACACCGTAGAAGCTGCCGAAAACCGCAACAGCGAGATCATCCGCCCCATTGAGAACCCCTACAGCGAAAACGGCGGCATCGCCGTGCTGAAGGGCAACCTTGCAAAGGACGGCTGCGTGGTAAAGCAGGCTGCCGTTGCCCCCAGCATGATGGAGCACGAAGGCCCTGCCCGTGTGTTCAACAGCGAGGAAGAGGCCATCACCGCCATTTACAACAGGAAGATCAACCCCGGCGATGTGGTGGTCATCCGCTACGAAGGCCCCAAGGGCGGTCCCGGCATGCGTGAAATGCTCAACCCCACCAGCGCCATCTGCGGCATGGGTCTTGGCGAAAGCGTTGCCCTCATCACCGACGGCCGCTTCTCCGGCGCTACCCGGGGCGCTTCCATCGGCCATGTGAGTCCGGAAGCTGCGGCAGGCGGCACCATCGCCCTTGTGGAAGAGGGCGACAGGATCCACATCAACATCCCCAAGTGTGAGATCACCCTGCTTGTTTCCGAGGAAGAGCTTGACCGCCGCCGCGCAAACTGGGTCTGTCCGGAACCGAAGGTGAAGACCGGCTACCTTGCCCGGTATGCAAAGCTCGTCAGCTCCGCCGATAAGGGCGCCATCCTGCAGTAAACGAGGTAAGTGTGCATGAAGCAGATCAAGATCTTTGATACCACCCTCCGTGACGGCGAACAATCCCCCGGCTGCAGCATGAACCTGCGGGAGAAGATCGAAGTGGCACGCTGCCTTGAACGGCTGAAGGTGGATGTCATCGAAGCCGGCTTTGCCATCTCCTCCCCCGGCGATTTTGAATCCGTACAGACCATTGCCCGTACGGTAAAGGAATGCTCCGTTGCATCCCTTGCCCGTGCTGCGGTGAAGGATATCGACACCGCATGGGAAGCGGTGAAGGATGCCGTGGATCCCCGTATCCACCTTTTCATCGCCACAAGCCCCCTGCACATGGAATACAAGCTGCGCATGAAGCCCGAAGAGGTGCTCGCACGCACCGCAGAAATGGTGAAGTATGCGAAGCATTACTGCAGCAACATCGAGTTTTCCGCAGAGGATGCCACAAGAAGCGATCCCGCCTTCCTTGCAAAGATTGTGGATGTTGCCATCCGCAACGGTGCCACCACCGTGAATATCCCGGATACCGTGGGCTACACCACCCCCTCCGAGATGCGCTGGCTGATCGAATATCTGCGTGAAAACGTGGAAAACAGCGACACGGTGGATTTCTCCGTGCACTGCCACAACGACCTTGGCATGGCATGCGCCAACTCCCTTGCGGGCGTGCTTGGCGGCGCCACCCAGATCGAGTGCACCATCAACGGCCTTGGCGAGCGTGCCGGCAACACCTCCATGGAGGAGGTCGTCATGGCCATGCGCACCCGGGGCGATATCTACAAAGCCACCACCCGTATCGATACCACCCAGATCTACCGTGCCAGCAAAACGGTCTATGACATCATCGGTCAGAGTGCGCCCCTCAACAAGCCCATCGTGGGCAAAAATGCCTTCATGCATGAATCCGGCATCCACCAGCACGGCGTGCTTGCCAACAAGCAGACCTATGAGATCATGACCCCCGAATCCATCGGCATCCGGGCGGACAACATCGTGCTCGGCAAGCACAGCGGCAAGCATGCCTTTGAGACCCGCCTCAAGGAACTGGGCTACGCCCTTTCCACGGAAGAGCTGCTGCGCTGCTTCGAGGAATTCAAGATCCTCTGCGACAAGAAAAAAACCGTCAGCGATGCGGACCTTGAAGCCCTTGTTGCCCACAGCGCCAAGAAGGAAGCGAAGGCGGTGGGCGGCTACGAGCTTGACTGGTTTGCGGTGCACACCTCCAACTTCACCACCGCCACCAGCACCATCAGCCTCAAACGGGGCGAAGAACGCTTTGAAGCGGTCTGCCTTGGCGACGGCCCCATCGATGCTTCCTTTAAGGCCATCGATGCCATCATGAAACCCGTTCCCCATTCCTTTGCGGAGTACACCATCAACTCCATCTCCGAAGGTAAGGATACCCTCGGCAGCGTTACCCTCAGGCTCTGCGCACAGGGCCGTGTATTCCCCGGCAGGGGTCTTTCCACGGACATCATCGAGGCGAGTATCCTTGCCTATATCGATGCGGCAAACCGCCTGCAGGATACCTTCCCCAACAGCGAAACCGATAAGGAGGCATAACATATGGGCATGACCATGACAGAAAAGATCCTTGCCGCCCATGCAGGCCTTGATTCCGTCAAGGCGGGCGACCTGATCGAAGCGAAGCTGGATCTCGTTCTTGGCAACGATATCACCACCCCCGTTGCCATCACCACCTTTGAAAAGGCCGGTTTGACCAAGATCTTCGACAAGGACAAGATCGCCATCGTTCTCGATCACTACACCCCCTGCAAGGATATCAAATCCGCAGAGCTCTGCGCACAGGCCCGTGCCTTCGCCGCAAAGCATAACATCACCCATATTTACGATGTGGGCGAAGCCGGCATCGAGCATGCGCTCCTTCCCGAAAAGGGTCTTGTTGCCCCCGGCGACTGCGTGATCGGCGCTGACTCCCACACCTGCACCTACGGCGCTCTCGGCGCCTTCTCCACCGGTGTCGGCTCCACGGATATGGCTGCCGGCATGGCCATGGGCGAAAACTGGTTCAAGGTGCCTGCCGCCATCAAGGTGGTGCTCAAGGGCACGCTGCAGCCCTATGTGAGCGGCAAGGATGTCATCCTGCACCTCATCGGCATGATCGGCGTGGACGGTGCGCTGTACCAGTCCCTTGAATTCACCGGCGAAGGCGTAAAAGCCCTTTCCATGGATGACCGCTTTACCATTGCCAACATGGCGATCGAAGCCGGCGCCAAGAACGGCATCTTCCCCGTGGATGAAAAGACCATTGAGTATGTAACGGGCCGTGTTGAGCGCCCCTACACCGTATACGAAGCGGATGCGGATGCGCAGTATGTGCGTGAGGTGGAGATCGACCTTTCCGCCCTTGAACCCACCGTATCCCTGCCCCACCTGCCCTCCAACACCAAAACGGTGAAGGAAGTGAAGGGCATGCCCATCCAGCAGGTGGTCATCGGCTCCTGCACCAACGGCCGCATCAGCGATCTTCGTGAAGCGGCAAAGATCCTTGCCGGCAAGCGTGTTGCCAAGGGCGTCCGCTGCATCGTGATCCCTGCCACCCAGCAGATCTACATGCAGTGCATCAAAGAAGGGCTTGCAGAGACCTTCATTTCTGCCGGCTGCGCCCTTTCCACCCCCACCTGCGGCCCCTGCCTCGGCGGTCACATGGGCGTGATGAGCGCCGGTGAGCGCTCCGTTTCCACCACCAACCGCAACTTCGTGGGCCGCATGGGCCATGTGAAGAGCGAAGTGGTGCTCGCTTCCCCGGCAGTTGCCGCCGCAAGCGCCGTGATGGGCTATATTGCAGACCCCCAGGAGATCATGAAAGGAGAATAAGCAGCTATGGCAAAAGGCATCGTGCATAAATTCGGCGACAACATCGATACCGATGTGATCATCCCTGCAAGGTATCTCAACGCCCCCTCCCCGGAAGAGCTTGCCAAGCACTGCATGGAAGATATCGATCCCACCTTTGCAAGCCGTGTGCAGCAGGGCGAGATCATCGTGGGCGGCGCCAACTTCGGCTGCGGTTCCCCCCGTGAGCATGCGCCCATCGCCATTCAGGCCAGCGGCGTTGCCTGTGTGATCGCAGCAAGCTTCGCCCGTATCTTCTACCGCAACTCCATCAACATCGGCTTCCCCATCCTCGAGTGCCCGGAAGCCGCCGAAAAGATCAGCGCCGGCGATGTGATCAGTGTGGACTTCACCACCGGCGAGATCGTCGATGAGACCACCGGAGAGACCTTCAAAGCCACCGCTTTCCCGGCCTTCATCACCCGCATCATTGAAAACGGCGGTCTTCTCCCCTACCTCAAAGCCCGTCAGGAGGCGGAAAAGGAATGAATTACAACATCGCACTCATCAAGGGTGACGGCATCGGCCCCGAGATCGTATCGAGCGCCGTGCGTGTGCTTGAAAAGATCGGCGAGCGCTTCGGCCACACCTTCACCTTTACCGATTACCTGATGGGCGGCATCGCCATCGATACCTGCGGCACGCCCCTGCCCCGGGAGACCGTTGACGGCTGCCGTGCCTCCGACAGCGTGCTGCTTGGCGCAGTGGGCGGCCCCAAGTGGGATAAGAACCCTGCTGCCCTCCGCCCCGAAAAGGGTCTTCTCGGCATCCGCAGCGCCCTCGGCCTTTATACCAACCTGCGCCCTGCAAAGCTTTACAGCGCCCTCAGCGAAGAATGCCCCCTGCGTGCGGACATCGTGGAAAAGGGCTTTGATCTGATGATCGTCCGTGAGCTGACCGGCGGCATCTACTTCGGCGAGCGGGGCCGCCGTGAAGGCAAATACGGCCCCGAAGCCTACGACACCGAAGCCTACAGCGTGATGGAGATCGAGCGCATTGCCCGTGTTGCCTTTGAAACGGCGCAAAAGCGGGGCAAAAAGCTCATGAGCATCGACAAGGCCAACGTGCTTGAAACAAGCCGCCTGTGGCGTGAGATCATGCACCGCATGGCGGAAGAATATCCCGATGTGGAGCTTTCCGACATGCTGGTGGACAATGCCGCCATGCAGCTGGTGCGCTGCCCCTCCCAGTTTGATGTCATCGTTACCTCCAACATGTTCGGCGACATCCTTTCCGATGAGGCATCCCAGATCACCGGTTCCATCGGTCTTCTGCCCTCCGCCTCCCTCGGCGACAGCAAATGCGGTCTTTATGAGCCCATTCACGGCTCCGCACCGGATATTGCCGGGCAGGATAAGGCAAACCCCATTGCCACCATCCTTTCCGCAGCCATGATGCTCCGCTATTCCTTCGGTCTTGCAAAGGAAGCGGACGCCATCGAAGCGGCGGTGGACAGCGTGCTGAAAGCAGGTCTTCGCACGGCGGATATCATCGGCTCCAGCGACAAGGCGCCCCTTGGCTGCACCGCCATGACCGATGCCATCCTTGCCGCCATCTGACAGGAAGCAACATATGGATCGCCTTGTATCGAATTTGATCTTATACCGTGACCTCGGTGAGGGAAGCATTCTTGCTTCCCTTGCCGCCGTTTTCCGCAACCACCGGAACGGCGCCGACAGGCAGGAAACGGTCTGCCGCATTTACGGCGAAGTGAAGCGGCTGCTTGGCCTTGCCACCAAGTATGGCTTTGACACCAACCTGTGGCACAATTACCTCACCTTCCTGCTCATTACAAACGAAAACTCCTTCACCCTTACCGCAGAGCGCCGGGGTGCCAAGGAGGGCAGCGTGAACCGCTTTGCAAAGGCGGATTTCCGCATTTTCAAGCAGCTTTTCGACTATGACTTTTCCGCTGTCGAAGCGGAGCTTGGCATTGACTGCTTCAGCATCCTTTCCGACTATCACGCCGTGGAAAAGCCGGAAAAGAGCTATTACAAGAGCGTCAGCGATGAGGTGCGTGCCCTGTCCCTTGCCCTTTCCTCCGCAAAGGATGAGGAGGCGTTTTTCAGCACCATCACCGACTTTTACAGGGATCATGGCGTGGGCATGTTCGCCCTCAACAAAGCCTTCCGCATCCGCAAGGCAGAAAACGGTGTGGAATTTATCCCCATCAACAATGCGGATAAGATCGCCCTTTCCGACCTTATCGGCTATGAGGTACAGAAAAAGGAGCTCATCGCCAACACGGAGGCCTTCGTTTACGGGCGCAGCGCCAACAACGTGCTCCTTTACGGCGACAGCGGCACGGGCAAATCCTCCAGCGTGAAGGCGGTGCTCAACGAGTATGCCGGAGAAGGTCTCCGCATGATCGAGATCTACAAGCACCAGTTCCGGGAGCTTTCCGCCGTCATCGCCGCCATCAAGAACCGCAATTACCGCTTCATCATCTTCATCGATGACCTTTCCTTTGAAGAGCACGAGGTGGAATACAAGTTCCTCAAGGCGGTCATTGAGGGCGGTGTGGAAACACGCCCCGATAACGTGCTGCTTTACGCCACCTCCAACCGCCGCCACCTTGTAAAGGAGACCTGGAACGACCGCAATGACATGGAGTTTCAGGGCGATATCCACCGCAGCGATACGATGGAAGAAAAGCTTTCCCTTGCAAGCCGTTTCGGCGTTGCCATCAACTATTCCGTTCCCAACCGGGAACAGTACCACGACATCGTGCGCGGCCTTGCCAGGCGCACGGGCAGGGTAGATATGGATGAAAAGGAGCTCCTGCTTCTCGCCAACCGCTGGGAGATCCGCCACGGCGGCGTTTCCGGCCGCACGGCACAGCAGTTCATCAATTACCTTGCCGGAAAGGACAATAACGAATGCTGACCCTCGATAAGATCTACCATGCGGCATATGTTCTCAAGGAGGTCGCCAGAATGACCGACCTTATTGCCGCCCCCAAACTGCCCACAAAGGCGGAGCTGTACCTGAAGACCGAAAACCTGCAGGTAACGGGCAGCTTCAAGCTGCGGGGCGCATACTACAAGATCAGCCAGCTCAATGAAGAGCAGAAGGCTGCCGGCATCATCGCCTGCAGCGCAGGCAACCACGCCCAGGGCGTTGCCCTTGCCGCCACACGGCAGGGCGCAAAGAGCGTTGTTTACATGCCCGACAGCGCCCCCATCAGCAAGGTGGAAGCCACAAAAGCCCTCGGCGCAGAGGTATGCCTCACAAAGGGCACCTATGACGATGCCTATGAAGCTGCCGTGAAAAAGCAGCAGGAGACCGGTGCCACCTTCATCCACCCCTTCAACGATGACGAGGTGATCGCAGGTCAGGGCACCATCGGCCTTGAGATCATGGAACAGATGCGGGATGTGGAAGTCATCATCGTACCCATCGGCGGCGGCGGACTCATCAGCGGCGTTGCCTATGCGGCAAAGCACCTCAATCCCAACGTGAAGGTATACGGCGTGCAGGCGGCAAATGCCCCCAGCATGTACGAAAGCGTCCGCACCGGCGATACCGTCACGCTGCCCAAGGTTGCCACCTTTGCGGACGGCATTGCCGTGAAGCGCCCCGGCGACAATACCTTCGCCCTTGTGAAGGAATATGTGGATGAGATCGTTACCGTTTCGGAGGATGAGATCGCCGCAGCCATCCTTGCCATGATGGAAAAGCAGAAGCTCGTTGCAGAAGGCGCAGGCGCCGTTTCCGTGGCGGCTGCCATGTTCGATAAGCTGCCCATTGAAGGAAAAAAGACGGTGTGCATCGTTTCCGGCGGCAATATTGATGTAAGCATCCTTTCAAGGGTCATCACCAGGGGTCTTATGACCAGCGGCCGCAGCAGCACGCTGCAGATCGCCCTTGAGGATAAGCCCGGTCAGCTTGTGGGCGTCAGCGAGATCATCGCCCGCTGCGGCGCAAACGTGGTGCGTGTGAACCACGAGTACAGCGACCCCAACATGGCCATCACCAGCTGCTTCCTGACCGTTGCCATGGAGACCCGTGATTTCGCCCAGATCAACGAGATCAAGCAAGAACTAACGGAAGCGGGCTTCAAAATCGTTGGCTGATATAAGCTGCCTTGCGCCTTCCGCACATTGCCGAAGGCGCTTTTTTCTGCTTACATAGCACCGTTTTTCTGTGGTAAAATCAGTTTGAGGCATCATATTTCCAAAGAAGGAGACTTTCCATGTACAAGGAAGGCGATTTGATCATCTATGGCGGCGACGGCGTGTGCAAAGTCGTCTCCATCGGCCCGGCGCCCTTTTCATCCCTTGATCAGACAAAGCTTTACTATACCCTTGCACCCCTTTACCGCAGCGGCACCGTTTATGCCCCTACGGATGTTTCCGTTACCATGCGCCCCATCCTGACGGAGGAAGAGGCGCTTGCCCTCATCCGCCGCATTCCTTCCATGGAACCGGAACAGCTTTCCTTTTCCGGCAGCCGTGAAGCGCAGCAGGGATATAAGGCAATGCTGCAGACCTACGACATCGAAAACCTCGTGAAGCTCATTCGCATCATCTACACCAAAAATGCGCAGGCCATCGCATCAAAAAGAAGCTACAGCCATGTGGAGGAGCGGTTTTTGAAGCGTGCGCAGGAGCTGCTGCACGGCGAGCTTGCCGCCGCCCTTCACATCCCCGTGGGCGAGGTAGCGGCTTTCATCACAAACGCCGTAAAGGGCGAATAATGCCTTTTGTTTCTTTTGCAAAAAGTGCCGGAAACCGGCGCTTTTTCTTTTTTACACTTCCGCCATTTTAATTGACAGGAGCGAACGCAAAGTGTATAATTCCGGCAAAAGTATTACCTTTTCATTCTCAGGAGGAACCCGATGAGCACCGTATCCGAACTTTTTGGCAGCCTGGTATTTAACGACACCGTCATGAAGGAACGCCTTCCCAAGGAAACATACCGGGCCATGCAAAATGCCATCCGTGACGGCAGGCAGCTGGATGCTTCCGTAGCCAACGTGGTGGCCAATGCCATGAAGGATTGGGCCATTGAAAAGGGGGCTACCCACTACACCCATTGGTTCCAGCCCATGACCGGCATCACTGCGGAAAAGCACGACAGCTTCATTTCCCCCATCAAGGGCGGCCATGTCATCATGGAGTTTTCCGGCAAGGAGCTTGTGAAGGGCGAATCCGATGCCTCCAGCTTCCCTTCCGGCGGTCTTCGCACCACCTTCGAAGCCCGTGGCTATACCGCATGGGATCCTACCTCCTACGCCTTCATCAAGGATGGCACCCTTTGCATCCCCACAGCCTTCTGCTCCTACGGCGGCGAAGCGCTGGATAAAAAAACACCCCTTCTGCGCTCCATGGAAGCCGTGAACCGGCAGGCCATGCGTGTGCTCAAGCTCTTTGGCAACCATGATGTCACCTCCGTACGTGTGACCGTGGGCCCGGAGCAGGAATACTTCCTCATCGACAAAGAGCTGCTTTCCAAGCGCAAGGACCTGCTTTATACCGGCCGCACCCTGTTCGGCGCCATGCCGCCCAAGGGTCAGGAGCTGGATGACCACTATTTCGGCACCATCAAGCCCCGTATCGCTGCCTTTATGAAAGAGCTTGACGTAGAACTTTGGCGCCTTGGCGTGCTGGCAAAGACGGAGCACAACGAGGCTGCCCCTGCACAGCACGAGCTTGCGCCCCTTTTCACCACCGCCAACATCGCTGCAGACCACAACCAGCTTACCATGGAAGTGATGCAGAAGCTGGCGAAAAAGCACGGGCTTGTGTGCCTGCTCCATGAAAAGCCCTTTGCAGGCGTCAACGGCAGCGGCAAGCACAACAACTGGTCCCTTGCCACCAACACCGGCGTGAACCTGCTGGAGCCCGGCGACACCCCCCACGAAAACGCCCAGTTCCTGCTGTTCCTTTGCGCCGTTATTCAGGCGGTGGATGAATATCAGGATCTTCTTCGCATCAGCGCCGCCACCGCTAGCAACGACCAGCGCCTTGGCGGCTTTGAGGCGCCGCCGGCGGTCATCTCCATGTTCCTTGGGGATGAGCTTGAAAGCATTCTGGATTCCATCGAAAACGAGACCGCATACAGCGTGCAGGAACAGGTACAGATGAAGATCGGCGTGCATGTGCTGCCCCGTTTCCCGAAGGATTCCACCGACCGCAACCGCACCTCGCCCTTTGCCTTCACGGGCAACAAGTTCGAGTTCCGTATGCCCGGTTCCTCCGCCTCCATTTCCGGCATCAACGTGGTGATCAACACCGCCGTGGCGGAGACCCTTTCCCGCTTTGCGGACGAGCTTGAAAAAGCAGAGGACTTCACCGCAGCCCTTCACGACCTCATCCGCAATACCATCAAGGCGCACCGCCGCATCATCTTCAGCGGCAACGGCTACGGTGAGGAATGGCTGAAGGAAGCGGAGCTCCGCGGGCTTTCCAACCTTCGCACCACGCCGGATGCCCTCAGCCACTTCCTTGACGACAAGAACGTGGCGCTCTTCACCGCCCACCGTGTCCTTACACGGGCGGAAATGGTATCAAGACGGGAGATCCTTCTCACAAGCTACTCGAAGATCGTCAATATCGAGGCGCTGACCATGCTCGACATGGCGAAAAAGGAGATCCTGCCTGCGGTCACCGCCTATGCAGGCGAGCTTGCTGCCGCTATCAACGCCAAAAAGGCCGCTGTACCCGGCGTTCCCTGCACCTATGAGGAAGAGACCCTCTCCCGTATCTCCGCCCTCAGCGCCGCATTTTACGGCGAATGCGCCACCCTCAGCGAAGTGCTCAGCGCCGCACAGCGCACCGAAGGCGTACAGGAGCGTGCGGATGCCTACAAGAGCCATGTGCTGGAAGCAATGGCTGCCCTTCGCAAAACGGCGGATGCCCTTGAAGGCATCACCGCCGCCCGGTGCTGGCCCTTCCCCACCTACGGCGAGCTGCTGTACGGGATCATTTCGTAACGAACAGCTTCAATCCCCGGCACATTTTGTGTCGGGGATTTTTTATGGTATACTGAAACAAATCACGAAAGGAGCGCACCATGCGTACCCTCACACTCGTTGTGACAGAAGCCCTTGCAGGGCGTGATATCAAAAGCCTGCTGCAGCGTGAAATGCGGATATCGGAATCGCTGACACGCAGGCTGAAGCTGCGTGAAACGGGCATTATGCTCAACGGGCGCCGTGCCTTCACCACCGCACGGGTGCAGACGGGCGATGTGCTCACCGCAGAGATCGGAGATGCACCGGATGCGCCGCGGCCAAAGCCCATGCCGGCAGCGCTTCCCGTGCTGTATGAGGATGAAGACATCCTGATCCTCAACAAGCCTGCAGGGCTTGCGGTGCACCAATCTACCCGTGATCCCGAGGAGCTGACCCTTGAAAACGCCCTTGCGGCCTATCTTCCCCCGGAAGACTTCCCTCACCCCGTAAGCCGCCTTGACAGGGGCACCACGGGCGTGATCACCTTTGCGAAAAACGGCTATATGCACGAGCTTCTCCGGCAGCAGCTGCACACCGCCGATTTTTATCGGGAATACAGGGGCATCGCCTGCGGCAATGTGGAAAGCGGCAGCGGCAGCATCTCTTCGCCCATCGGCCTTGCGGAAAACTCCACCTACAAACGGGCAGTCCGGGCGGACGGTGCTCCGTCGCTGACGGAATATGAAGTCCTTGCCCGAAAAAACGGCTTCACGCTGCTCAGGCTCATCCCCCACACGGGGCGCACGCACCAGCTTCGGGTGCACATGGCTTCCCTCGGCCATCCCCTTGCAGGGGATTGGCTTTACGGGGAACGGCACCCCCATATCGAAAGACCGGCGCTCCATTCCCATTTACTGCACCTTAAGCACCCCCTGACGGGCGCTGTGCTCGACATCACCGCACCGCTGCCGGAGGATATGGCAAATTTGCTGCAGGAATAAAACAAACGCCCTTCCGGATAAACCGGAAGGGCGTTTGTGTATATGCGTATATGCGCTTATTTCTTCAGATCGAGGATGGAGACCTGCTTGGCAAAGCTCATATCGAGCATGCGCTGGGGCGCATAATCGAACATGTTGCTGACGGGCTCACGGTCGTGGATGCGGCGAACGGCTTCCGCAAACATGGGCGCAGCGGAGATGATGTCGATCTTGTCGCTGTGAAGCGCAGGCTCGCACTCAACGGAGTCGGTGGAAACGAGCAGGGAAATGGGGCTGTCTTCAATGCGCTTGACGGCCTTTTCGTTCATGACAACGTGGGAAAGGAAAGCATAAATGTTGTTGGCGCCCTTTTCCTTCAGGCCGGTCGCCACGTCTACCAGCGTGCCGCCGGAGATGGTGAAGTCATCCACCACGATGCAGTCCTTGCCCTTAACATCGCCGATGATCTCGAGGACCTTGGCGTTCTCATCGTGACCGGAGCGCATCTTGTCGCCGATGGCAACGGGGCAGCCGATCTCATCCGCCATGGCACGGGCACGCTTGGCGCTGCCGGCATCGGGAGATACCACAACGGTGTTGGGGGTCACGATACCCTTATGCTTTGCATAGGCGCAAAGGAGGGAGTTGGCATACAGGTTGTCCACAGGCTTGGTGAAGAAGCCCTGGATCTGCGCTGCATGAAGGTCCATGGTCACAATGCGGTCTGCGCCGCACTGCTCGATGGCATCTGCGCAAACACGGGCACGGATGGAAACACGGGGTTCATCTTTCTTATCGCCCTTGGCATAGCTGAAGAAGGGCATGATGACGGAAATAGAGTTGGCGCTGGCACGCTTTGCTGCATCGATGTAGAACAGCAGCTCCATGAATTCATCGTTGGAATGAAGGCCGATCGTCTGAACGAAGTAAACGTCCATGTCACGGATGCACTCGTCAAAGCGCACATAGGTATTGCCTTCGGAGAAATGGATCGTGGTGCTGTGGCCCATGGGGCTGCCGAGGTAATCACACATTTTCTGCGCAAACTGTTTGCTTGCGCTGCCCGCAAAAATCTTGATATGATCGTTTCCGACAAGCATTGTTTCTTTCCCCTATCGATCGTTATGTATTTGGTGCACCGGAAAGAATCCCGTTTTTCACCGCTTAAATTATAACAAAAATCCACAAAAGAAGCAACTTGCGCTGCAATCAAAGCAACACCTTTCGCCGTTTTCGATAAGTTTTGTTTATATCCGCACGAAAGCCGCTGAATGGCGTCTTTCAAAAACTTGCGTTTGGGGAAAAATTAACGCCCGTCCTGCGTGAAAGCGCAGCGAAGCGGGCGTGTGTTTTGCATGACGTCTCCTGCATTTGCGGCAAAAAAGCATTTTATGCCATAAACCTTTCGAATATGGGGCGGAGCACCTCCACATCCTGAAACGCACAGCCCAATGTGGCTGCCGGGCGGTTTGCCCCGTGGTGGTCGCTGCCGGAGGATACAAGCAGCCCGTACTGGGCGGCAAGGGACAAATACAGCACCCTTTCCCCATCGGTGGTGCCGGGGTAATAGGCTTCAATGCCGTCAATGCCGCCTTCCACCGCTGCAAGGATCGCCTTGTGCTTGTCGCCCCGGATCTGGCAGGGATGGGCAAGCACGGCAATGCCGCCTGCCTTGTGGATGACCTCCACCGTTTCCCGGATGGGCAGATTTTCCGCCCTGACGAAGGCCGGACGCCCCTTGAGCATATACTTGTCGAAGGCTTCGCCCCAAGTGGCAGCGTAGCCCTTCCTGACAAGCGCCTCCGCAATGTGCAGCCGTGTTTTGAGCCCCACGCTGTGCACATCCTCCATGGAAATATCCATGCCGAGGGCACGGAGCTTTTCGATCATGACGTGGTTGCGGATATCCCGTTTCCGTGCGCTTTCCCTGACCGCTTCCTGCAGCGCAGGGGCGTTTACATCGATCCCAAGGCCAAGGATATGCATGGTGACATCGTAATCCACATCAAATTCCACACCGGGGATCACCTTCATGCCGATGCGTTCCCCCTCGGCAAGGGCTTCATTGACGCCATCCGCCGTATCGTGATCGGTGATGGCCACCATGGCAAGGCCAAGGCGCTGCGCTTCCCGTACGATCTCCGCCGGGGATGCGGTGCCGTCGGAATAAAGGGAATGGGTGTGAAGATCAAAGGGCTGCATAAACTCTCCTTTTCTCATATGGGAAGGGGCGGCACATGCCGCCCCCGGTTCTTTGTGTTATTCGTCTTTCTTATCCTCTTCGGAGGCTTCCGCATCCTCACGCAGCTTATCCCACATGGGCTTTTCCTTGGCGGCTTCGGCGGCTTTGCGCTCCGCCTCTTCCGCTTCCTTCTGCCTGCGCTCCGCTTCTTCCGCTGCGAGCACTTCGGGATCCGCCTTCTCAAGCTCCTGCTGCTTTTCACGGTAGGAAACAAGCTGCACTTCTTCGCCGTCGTAGATCTTCTCGAACTCTTCGCCGGTGATGCGCTCGTATTCGATCAGCGCCGCCACAACACGCTCCATGGCAGGCAGATCGGATTCAATGGCTTCCTTTGCACGGGCAAACTGCTCATCAAGAATGCGGCGCACTTCCGCATCCACCTTTGCCGCCACCTCTTCGGAGAAGTTGCGCTGGTGGCCCCAATCCTTGCCGATGAACACTTCCGCCTGACCGCCGAGGAACACGGGGCCGATGGCATCGGTCATGCCAAATTCCACGACCATTTTACGGGCAAGGGCGGTAGCACGCTGCAGGTCGTTGTAAGCGCCGGTGCAGATATCGTCAAGGGCTACGGTCTCCGCCACACGGCCGCCGAGCATCATGGCGATCTCGTCAAGGATCTTACCGCGGGACATATGGTTGTCATCGTTCTCGGGCATGGTCATGGTGTAGCCTGCCGCCATGCCGCGGGGAATGACGCTGACTTCATGCACGGGATCGCAGTTCTTGAGCTTCTTTGCCACGATGGCGTGGCCTGCCTCATGGTAAGCGGTGATGCGCTTATCCTCGGGGGTGATAACACGGCTGCGCTTTTCGGGGCCCACCACCGTGCGGGTGATGGCTTCTTCCAGCTCGATCATGGAGATCTTCTTCTTCTTGAAACGGGCAGCAAGAATGGCAGCCTCATTGAGCACGTTGGCAAGATCCGCACCGGTGAAGCCGGGGGTACGCTTGGCAAGCACGGTAAGGTCCACATCGTCCGCCAGGGGCTTGCCCTTTGCATGGAGGCGAAGGATGGCTTCACGGCCCTTCACATCCGGGGTGTTGACGGTGATCTGCCTGTCAAAACGGCCGGGGCGCAGCAGCGCCGGGTCAAGGATATCCGGGCGGTTGGTGGCAGCCAGCACAATGATGCCTTCATTGGCGGCAAAGCCGTCCATTTCAACGAGAAGCTGGTTCAGCGTCTGTTCACGCTCATCGTGACCGCCGCCAAGACCTGCGCCGCGCTGACGGCCCACCGCATCGATCTCATCGATGAACACAACGGCAGGTGCGCACTTCTTTGCGGTGGTGAACAGGTCACGCACACGGCTTGCGCCGACGCCCACGAACATTTCAACAAAGTCGGAACCGGAGATGGAGAAGAAGGGTGCGCCCGCTTCGCCGGCCACAGCCTTGGCAAGCAGGGTCTTACCGGTGCCCGGAGGGCCCACCAACAGCACGCCCTTGGGGATCCTGGCGCCCATTTCGGTGAAGCGCTTGGGGGAGCGCATGAATTCCACGACTTCCTTCAGCTCTTCCTTTTCCTCCTCGGCGCCCTCCACATCCGCAAAGGTGACCTTGTTATTGGGGTCAATGTGGGTGCGTGCACGGGATTTGCCGAAGCTCATCATCTGGTTGCCGCCGCCCTGAGAGCGGAACATGAAGTAGTAGAATACCGCAAACACACCGAGGATGATGATGTAGGGCAGGATCAGCTCGAAGATGGAAGCCTCCGGCGGCGGATTGTAGGTATACTTAAAGCTGTAATCCGCTTCGGTGATGGCATCCGCATCCTTGCCGGTCTTTTCCGCCGCCACGGCGTTCATGGTGCTGCGGAAGCTCTGCTCGGAAGGAATGTAGCAGTAGAAATCATACCTTGCCGGGAAAAGGGTCTTATCGATCTCGGAATTGGTCTTGAGGCCGATGAGCTCACGCTCGGTGATCTCCACCATGGCGACCTCGCCCTTCCTGACCATCTCCACAAAATCGGTGTATTCCACCTTTTTCGTTTCGGCGTTCCTGTCGCCTTCAAGCCCGGTGATGGCAAGCACGATCACAAGGATGATGGCAAGATATATCAGCGGTGTCTTAAACTTTTTCAAAAACATATCCTCCTGTGGGTCCAACACGATTAGCATACCTCTTGCGAGGATAACTATCCTTGTGATTTTACCACAAAAAGCAGCACTGTTCAAACACCATTTCGCTCTTTGTTGTGAACTTACGGAAAACCTGCCGCATATTTCCGGGCGTCTGCCGTTTTGCACGCATTTTCATAGGAAGAACAGGCTTTCTTTCCCTTTACAAACTCTTTCTTTGCCGCTATAATAAAATAGTTAATGCGATGAACGGGACACACGGCAAACAACCGCCCCCAAGCGAGCTGCGGCACGGTGAGAGCGCAGCGGGAAACGGGTTCTGCACGCATCCCCCGTGAGTGCGCAGCCGAACTTTTATCAGTAAGCTGCGCCGTGAGCGCACGTTACAGCGCAAATGGAGCGGGCGGCGTATGCCGTCAATCCGGGTGGTACCGCGCAGCGTCCTGCGTCCCGTTTTGGGACGCAGTTTTTTATTTTCAATAACGCTTAGGAGTGAAAGCATGTACAAAAAAGTTTCTACCTCGCTGAACTTCGTGGAACGTGAAAAGGAGACCCTTGCGTTCTGGAAGGAAAACAAGATCTTTGAAAAGAGCGTGGAACTTCGCAAGGGCGCAGAGCCCTACACGTTCTACGACGGCCCGCCGACCGCCAACGGCAAGCCCCACATCGGTCACATCCTGACCCGTGCCATCAAGGACATCATTCCCCGTTACCGCACCATGAAGGGCTACGATGTGCTCCGCAAGGCCGGCTGGGATACCCACGGCCTGCCCGTTGAGCTTGAAGTGGAAAAGATGCTTGGCCTTGACGGCAAGGAGCAGATCGAAGAATACGGCGTGGAATCCTTCATCCAGAAGTGCAAGGAATCCGTATGGAAGTATAAGTCCGAATGGGAGCAGATGAGCGACCGTGTCGGCTATTGGGCCGATATGGACGATCCCTACGTCACCTATGAGGACAACTACATCGAATCCGAATGGTGGGCCATCAAGAAGATCCACGAAAAGGGGCTTCTTTACAAGGGTCACAAGATCGTGCCCTACTGCCCCCGCTGCGGCACCGCCCTTGCCTCCCACGAAGTGGCGCAGGGCTACAAGGATGTCAAAGAAGTTTCCGCCACGGTGCGCTTCCGCTGCGTGGATGAAGACGCTTCCTTCCTTGCCTGGACCACCACCCCCTGGACCCTTCCCTCCAACGTCTGCCTGTGCGTAAACGCAGACGTGGTTTACTGCCGTGCGGAAAAGGACGGCGAGGCCTTCATCCTTGCGAAGGATCTTGTTCCCTCCGTTCTCGGCGAAGAGGGTGTGACCATCGTGCGTGAATTCCCGGGCAGCGAGCTCGTTGGCCGTGATTACGAACCCCTCTTTGACTTCACCGCAAAGGCCTGCGGCAAGAAGCGTGCCCACTACATCGTGGCGGATGATTATGTCACCACCACCGACGGTACCGGCATCGTTCACAACGCCCCTGCCTTCGGTGCGGACGACCAGCGTGTCTGCGCAGAAAACGATATGCCCTTCATCCAGCTGGTGAACACCCGCGGCGAAATGTGCGGCGGCACCCCCTGGGACGGCGTTTTCGTAAAGGAAGCGGATCCCATGATCCTCGAGGCGCTCAAGGAAAGCGGTCACCTGTTTGCCGCTCCGCCCTTTGAGCACAGCTATCCCTTCTGCTGGCGCTGCGACACCCCCCTCATCTACTACGCCCGTGAAAGCTGGTTCATCCGCATGACCGCCATCAAGGACAGGCTCATCGAGTACAACCGCCGGGTCAACTGGATCCCCGAGACCATCAAGGAAGGCCGCATGGGCAATTTCCTTGAGAACGTCATCGACTGGGGTCTTTCCCGTGAGCGTTACTGGGGCACTCCCCTGCCGGTATGGGTATGCGAAGAGTGCGGCGAGGTGCACGTTGTGGGCAGCCGTCAGGAGCTTTGCGAACTGAATCCCGAAGTTCCTGCGGATATCGAGCTGCACAAGCCCTTCCTTGATCCCATCACCTTCCCCTGCAAAGCCTGCGGCGGCAAGATGAAGCGTGAACCCGTCGTCATCGACTGCTGGTTCGATTCCGGCTCCATGCCCTTCGCCCAGTGGCACTATCCCTTTGAAAACAAGGAGCTCTTCGAGCGCCGCTACCCCGCCAACTTCATCAGCGAAGCCCTTGACCAGACCCGTGGCTGGTTCTACACCCTGCTTGCCATCTCCACCTGCCTGTTCGATGAGCCCAGCTTCAAGAACTGCGTGGTGCTCGGCCTTGTGTGCGATAAGGACGGTCTCAAGATGTCCAAGCACAAGGGCAACGTGGTCGATCCCTGGACCGTTCTCAACAACCAGGGTGCCGACGCCGTCCGCTGGTATTTCTACACCGGTTCCATGCCCTGGCTGCCCAGCCGCTTCTCCGCAGAAGCCGTTTCCGAAGCACAGCGCAAGTTCATGGGCACCCTGTGGAACACCTATGCCTTCTACATCCTCTATGCGGAGATCGACGGCTTTGATCCCACCAAGTATGCGCTCAGGTCCGAAAACCTCACCGCAATGGATAAGTGGGTGCTCTCCCGTCTCAACACCCTCGTGAAGACCGTGGATGAAGACCTTGCCGCCCTCAAGATCACCGAGGCCGGCCGTGCCCTTTCCGCCTTCACCGATGAGCTTTCCAACTGGTATGTGCGCCGCTGCCGTGAGCGTTACTGGGGCAAGGAAATGACGGCCGATAAGGAAGCCGCCTACATGACCCTTTACACCGTGCTCAAGACCATGACGCTGCTGAGCGCACCCTTCATCCCCTTCATGGCGGAAGAGATCTACCAGAACCTCGTCCGCAGCGTGGATGAAACCGCCCCCGAAAGCGTACACCTTTGCGACTTCCCGGCGGTGGAAGAATCCTTCATCGATCCCGCCCTTGAAGAGCACATGGCAGCCGTTCTCAACATCGTGGTCCTCGGCCGTGCGGCCCGCAACGCTGCGAATGTGAAGAACCGCCAGCCCCTTGCAAGGATGTATGTGCAGGGCAGCGAGCTCCCCGAAATGTATGTGAACATCATTGCGGACGAGCTGAACGTGAAGGAAGTGAGCTTCGTTTCCGATGCCAGCGCCTTCATCAGCTACAAGGTGAAGCCCCAGCTCAAGACCCTTGGCCCCCGTTACGGCAAGGTGCTGCCCAAGATCAACGCCTACCTGCAGGGCGAAGGCATCGGCGATCTCGTCGTGGCTGCCCACAAGGCCGGCAAGAACTACGAGTTCGACCTGGAAGGCGTGGCCGTTTCCCTGGCGGAAGCGGATGTTCTCACCGAGCCCATGCAGAAGGCAGGCTTCGTGAGCCAGACCGACCGTGATCTTTCCGTGGTGCTCGACACCAACCTCACCGCAGAGCTTATCGAAGAGGGCTTCGTGCGTGAGCTTGTGTCCAAGCTGCAGACCATGCGTAAGGAAGCCGGCTTTGAGGTCACCGACCACATCGCCGTCACCTATGCAGGCACCGAGCGTATCGCCGCCATCTTTGCCGCCCACGGCGAAGAGATCGCCGCCGATACCCTTGCTGACAGCGTAGCCGCCGGTGAAGCCGCCGGTTATGTCAAGGAATGGGATGTCAACGGCGAAAAGGTCATCCTTGGCGTGGAAAAGAAATAAAAAATCGACTGATGCAAAACAAAGCCAAGCTGCAAATGCAGCTTGGCTTTCTTATTGCCGCTGTATGCTTACTCTTTGGTAAGCTTCTTTTTCTGCCAGGATCTTTGCCCGCACTCGGGGCAGCGCATATAGCGTGTTCTGCCCACATGCATTGCAAGATTCACAGTCTTATAGGTGGGCACATAGCGGTGTCCGCATTTTCCGCACTCGTAATAGCCTGCCACCTGCTCGATCCGCAGGGCAAAAAAGGCTCCCACAAAAAACAGGATGAAGCCAAGCACGATAAGCGCGACACGCAGCCCGGTCTCCATCTGCACATAGGAAGCAACGCCGACCAATGAAAGCAGAATGACCACCGTCATGATGCCGATCACCCACTCCAAAGCCAGCAGGTGTTTATCCGCCTGTTCCTTTTGGCGTATCATTTCCAGCAGGTTATTTTCCAGTTCCCTGTTATAGTTTTCCACGGTTACGACCTCCCCACACAATAAGTCATTGACGCTGATGTTGAGCACATCACACAGCGCAAGCATGATCGAGGAATCCGGCATCGCTTTGCCCCTTTCCCATTTCGATACCGCCCTGTCGGTGATGTTCAGTTTTTCCGCCAGCTGCATTTGCGTCAGGTTTTCCTTTTTTCTGCATGCGGCTATGAATTTTCCGATTTTGATCTGATCCATTCCTTTTCTCCTTTCGCTTTCAGCATAGTGGATTTGGGAGAAAAAATACACATACCGTTGGTTGAGTGGGGGAAATTCAACCAACGGGAGGGTGAAAAAGCCGTTTTCTTCCGCAGCCGGATGGGATGCATACGCAAACCGCTCCCATCTTTAACGAAACCCCCGGCAATGCAGCCGGGGGTCTTTTCGTTTTACTTCAAATGCGTGTTCACATATTCCTGCCGCATTTCTTCCGGCACAAGGCGTCCGCCCGTGGCCCAAAGCACATGCACGGCATTTTCCATGTGGGGTGCAAGGCCCTTTTCTGCGATATATGCCTGCATATCTGCACTGCCGCCCAGCATAGCCGGGGCAATGATGCCTGCACAGGCGGAAGGCTCAATGAAGATGCTTTCCGTGTCAAGCAGGGCGCGCATCAGGTCATACAGCCTGTAATCTTCCACCGTGTATTCGCCGGCAAGCAGCTCCTTCACCACGCTGCCCACGAAACCGGATGGACGTCCCACCGCAAGACCGTCCGCATGGGTGCGGCCGTGAAGACCGATATCCTGCACGCTGATGTCGCTGTTTTTGCCGCTGGCAAGGCCGAGCAGCATGCAGGGACACTGGGTAGGTTCCGCATAAAACACATGCACATTGTCACCGTAAAGCAGCTTCAGACCGAAGGTAATGCCGCCGGGTGCACCGCCTACGCCGCAGGGGATGGTCACAAACAAGGGATGCTGTGCATCCACCGTGATGCCCTGTGCTGCGAACTGGGCGTCAAGCCGCTCTGCCGCCACCGCATAACCCATGAAAAGATCCACGGAGTTTTCATCATCCACGAAATAGCTCATGGGGTCCGCATCGGAAATGGCACGGCCCTGCCGTACAGCTTCGGAATAATCGCCGTCGTATTCCATGACGGTAACGCCCTTGCTGCGAAGAAGATCCTTCTTCCACTGCTTTGCATCCGCACTCATATGCACCGTGACACGGAAGCCGAGGGCTGCGCTCATGATGCCGATGGAAAGGCCAAGGTTGCCGGTGGAGCCCACCGCCGCCTCATGCTGTTTGAAAAAGGCTTTGCATTCGGGGGAAAGAAGCTTCGTGTAGTTTTCCTCTGCGCTGAGAAGCCCTGCAGCCATAGCAAGGGTCTCCGCATGCTTCAGCACCTCATAAATGCCGCCCCGTGCTTTCACGGAACCGGCCGCCTGCAGGTCGCTGTCACGCTTGAGGAACAGCCTGCCGGGCAGGGTCTCCGGCATTTCGCTGCGAAGCCATGCCGCAAAATGCGGTATCTCCGTCAGCGGCGATTCGATCAGACCGCCATTCTCCTCCGTTTCCGGGAACACCTCCCGAATATAGGGGGCAAAGCGCAGCAGGCGGTCTGCCGCATCCTTCACATCCGCTTTCCCGTAGGGAATGGCGGCAAGGGCAGCCGCTGCATCCGTAAGGGCGGGGTTGATCCACACGCATTCCTCCGCTGCGGCAAGTTTTTTGATAATAGCCTGTTCCATAGGATCTTTCATCTTGATCTCCTTTTATTTACTGCGATAAATGCGGCAAAGCCACTTCCAGCATACCGCCAGCGCAGCCAGCGACAGCACAAAAAGCACCACGCTTGCCGGCAGGTATTCCGTCAGGTAGCCGCCCACAAGGTTGAATGCCACATGCATGATGACGGTCGCCCAAACGGTGCCCGTGCGTTCCATCACAACGGCGAACAGCACGCCCAGCACGAATGCATAGGCGATCCAGAGGATCTGCCCGTGCAGCAGGGCAAACACAAGGCTTGAAATCAGGCAGGCAGCCCAAACCGGCATGCCCCGGCGCAGCCTTGTGTAAACGAGACCGCGGAACACCACTTCCTCCGCAATGGGGGCAATGAGCACCGTGGATACCGCATCAAGGAAGGTGGGCGACCCGAGGGAGGCTGCCGCATCCGCATATTCGAGCATCATTTCTTCCGGAATGGGGAGAAGCGACAGCAGCAGCGTTACGCCAAACACGGAGCTGATGCCAATGCCGATCAGCGGCCAAATGGCGCCCTGCGCCAAGGGGTACAGGGATATTTCGTTGAAATAGCTCTTTTTCTGCGTTGCAAACACGGGCCACAGCATGAGAAGCGTCAGGATGCCGGAAACAAGCGCCAGCGTGCCCGTGGACTCCATCAGCTTTTCCGTCAGCGCCGTTTCGATGGCGGTCATGTCCGGCATGGTACCGGACATGCCTGCCTCCACACCCATTTCGATGCCAAAGGCAAACATCATTGCAAAGCTGACGAGGAACTGCATGCCCACAAACAGCAGCGCATAGGCCAGCGCCTTGAGGAAAGCCTGAAAAAAGCGTTTCATTTTGGCGGATTACCTCCTCCGCAAATAATTTGTTTTGAATGTCATTTTATCACATTCGCATCTATTGTGGAATACCTTTTGATTCGGTATAATATAGGCAGAATGGATGATTTTTTGCTTTGCTTTCCATTCCTTCCAATGCATTTATTAACAGTAACAGGAGTATATACCATGCTGAAAGACCATCTTCTTATTTCCCCCGAGGTGCAGGATGCCCTTGCCACCGGCAAGCCCATCATCGCCCTTGAATCCACCATCATCTCCCACGGCATGCCCTATCCGCAGAATCTGGAGACCGCCCGTGGCTGCGAGGCGGTGGCCCGTGCCCACGGTGCCGTACCCGCTACCTGCGCCATCCTTGGCGGTAAGCTTTGCGTCGGCCTGACCGATGAACAGCTTGATTACCTTGCCCGTACCGGCACCAAGGTCATCAAAGCCAGCCGCCGTGATATCCCCCTGCTGGTCGCCCGTAAGCTTGACGGCGCCACCACCGTGACCGGCACCATGATCCTTGCCTCCATGGCAGGCATCCGCATCCACGCCACCGGCGGCATCGGCGGCGTACACCGCGGCGCACAGGAGACCATGGACATCTCCGCCGACCTTGAAGAACTCGGCAAGACTCCCGTTGTTGTGGTCTGCGCCGGCGCCAAGAGCCTGCTTGACCTGCCCCTCACCATGGAATACCTTGAGACCCGTGGTGTGCCGGTCATCGGCTATGGCACCGATGAGCTGCCCGGCTTCTATACCCGCAACACCGGTCTCCCCGTTGATGCCCGTATGGACGATGTAAAAGAGATCGCCGCCGCCATCCGTGCCCAGTATGAGCTCGACTACAAGGGCGGCATGGTTGTCGCCAACCCCATCCCCGAAGAGGATGCTCTTGATTCCGAGTACATCGAGAAGGTCATTCAGGACGCCGTAGACGAAGCCAAGGAAAAGGGCATCCGCGGCAAAGCCACCACCCCCTTCCTTCTCCAGCGCATCCACGAGATCACCGGCGGCAACAGCCTTGCCTCCAACATCAAGCTCGTTTACAACAACGTAGCCGTTGCATCCGAGATCGCAAAGCATCTGTAAAAACAGCGCAGCTGCGCCGCACGGGTCACCGTGCGGCGCTTTTTTGTAAAGTTCACATTTCCTCCCCATCTTTTTTGGCGGAAACACTTTCGTTTCATTCGCTTTTCTAATACAATATAGCTATAAGATTCATAATAAGGATTATTCTTTTCATGGAATACACGAAAACCGATCAAGTCAATCTCGACTCTGCTGCTTCCGGGCAGGAAACGCCGGGCGTTGTGTGTCCAAACTGCGGCCATGTGCATGAGCACCACAGTCTGTTTCACTTCGGTCACAAGCACGAAAAACCGGCAGAAATAAAGCAGGAACAACACTCTCACCATGCGCAGGAGGAGGAACCCGAACACCGCAAATCCCTGAGCGACCTCAGCCCCAGCTCCCTGTTCCTCCGCAATGCCCTTGCGGTCATTGCCGCATGGCTCTTCTTCCTTTCCATGATCTTCGATTATGGGCACATGACCCTCAAAGCCCTCGCCTACATCATCGGCGCTCTTGCCTACTTTGGCGAGATCCTGCTGTTAACGGACTGTTTCCGCCACAGACCCCAAAAAGGCGAAATGTTCATGCCCTACCTGTTCGGCGTCATGTACATCATGCTGGGCCTGAGCTATGCGTTTTCCAAGCACTGAAATAGCATCATAAAAAAGACAAGGCAGTTTTTGCCTTGTCTTTTTTGTTTGTGTTTCTTATTCTTTTACTTTCACGCCGGCGAATTTGAGCGCCGCTTCCGCCAGCACACGGGTGGGATCCACCACCGGGTAAGGCAGCTTGTAGTCATCAAAGGCGATGGGCAGCTCCGTGCAGCCGAGCACAAAGCTTTCCACACCCTCTTCGAGCATGCTGTCAAGCAGGGCGCAGAAGGGTGCGGTGTCAAAATCCATGTTGCCGGCCTTGACGCCATCGTAAATGACGCCCATTACCAGCTTCTGGTGCTCCGCATCGGGCTTGATGACCTTCACGCCGTGCTCCTCAAAGAGCTTTTCGTAAATGCCCGTGTTGATGGTGCCGTCGGTGGCAAGAAGGCCCACGGTCTTGATGCCCCGGCGGTCGATCTCCTCCGCCGTCAGCTGCAGCATGTGCAGGATGGGCAGGCTCGTTGCCGCCTTCACGCCATCATAGAAGAAGTGCGCCGTGTTGCAGGGCATCATCAGCACATCCGCACCGGCACGCTCCAGCGTCCTTGCGGAGGTTGCAAGGGCAGGAATGGGGTTTTCGCCGCCGGAAAGAATGGCAGCGGTACGGTCGGGGATCTCGGTATTGCTGTCAATGAGCACACGGGGATGACCCTGATCGGAAGAAACATCCGCAAGGAGCACGATCTTGCGGAACAGATCCGCCGTGGCAAGCGGCCCCATGCCGCCGATGATACCGATTGTCTTTTTCATACTGTTTTCCTTCCTGTTGAAGAGCCGGGGCGCAAAGCGCCCCGGCCTGTTTGTGTTGATGCTGTTATGCTTCCACCACGTCTTCGGGATCGATGGCAAAGAGGCTGGCTGCGCCGCCGCTGTGCAGGAACACAATGTTTTCGCCCTCTTTGATCTCGCCCTTCTCGCACATATCGAGCAGGCCGGCGAAGGTTTTGCCGGTATAGACGGGGTCCACCATGATGCCTTCCTTCTGTGCCATCAGCTGAATGGCAGCAAGGCCTTCTCTGGAGGGCATGGCATAGCCGGCGCCGTAATAACGGCGAACGTCCACATCCTCCCTGGTGATGGAAACGTCCACGCCAAGGATCTTGGCGCACTCGTTCACAAGCTCTTCGGTGATCTCTTCAAAGGGATCGTCGCACACGGCAATGCCGGTGACCTTTGCGCCCTCGCCATACAGCATGGTGCCAAGCAGGATACCGCCAAGGGTGCCGCCGCTGCCGGCGGTGCAGATCACACGGTCGATCTTCACGTTTGCGGCCTTCGCCTGCTCAAAGATCTCCTTTGCGCAATCCACATAGCCCACGGTGCCAAGGGGCACGCTGCCGCCCACGGGGATCAGGTAGGGCTTTTTGCCTGCTGCACGGAGTTCCTCCGCCAGCTTATCCATTTCCTCATAAACCACATCGTAGGAAGGGGTATCCACAAAGCGGACATCCACATCCATCAGCGCCTCAAGGAGAAGGTTGCCCTTGCGGCCCATGACGCCGCGCTTTTTGAGCATCAGGATGGGTTCCATCCCCAGCATGCGGCAGCAGGCCGCAGTCAGCATGGCATGGTTGGACTGGGCACCGCCGGTGGTGATGACCACATCACAGCCCTGTTCCTTTGCATCTGCCAGCAGGTACTCGAGCTTTCTGACCTTGTTGCCGCCAAGGCTGACGCCGGTCATGTCATCACGTTTGATGAACACATTGCGGCCGATGGCAGCGCTGACGTTGTTGAGCTTATAGAAGGGAGTCGGAAGCTGTGCAAGGGGGATACGGGAAACCTGATTCATTATTTCACCTCATCAAGACGGGGCAAGCCCAGGAAATCAAAAGTAGCAAAGTAATCCTTGGTGGTTTCGGCACGGCGGATGAGCTTCACGCTGCCATCCTCACGGAGAAGGAGCTCGGCGCTGCGGAGCTTGCCGTTGTAGTTGTAACCCATGGAGAAGCCGTGGGCGCCGGTATCGTGGATGGCGATGATGTCGCCGATCTCGATCTCGGGCAGCATGCGGTCGATGGCAAAGCGGTCATTGCTCTCGCAGAGGGAGCCGGTGATGTCGTAAAGATGATCGCAGGGCGCATCTTCCTTGCCAAGGACGGTAACATGGTGGTAAGCGCCGTACATGGCGGGACGCATCAGGTTTGCAGCGCAGGCATCGCAGCCGATGAAGTCCTTATGGGTCTTCTTCTCATGGAGGACGGTGGTCACAAGGGTGCCCACGGGGCCGGTCACATAGCGGCCAAGCTCGGTAAAGATGCGGGGCTTGATGTTGGTGCCGGCGAATGCCTTTTCGTAGGCTTCCTTGACCTTATCGCCAACGAACTGGATGTCGGTCTCGGCATCTTCGGGACGGTAGGGGATGCCAACGCCGCCGGAAAGGTTGACGAAGCCGATCTTGATATCGAGCTCTTCGCTCAGTTCCTTGACGACCTCAAAGAGGAGCGCCGCAAGGGTGGGATAATACATGTTATCGATGTTGTTGGAGGACAGGAAGGAGTGGATGCCGAATTCCTTCACGCCCATTTCCTTCAGCTTACGCATACCCTCGGTAAGCTGCTCACGGGTGAAGCCGTACTTTGCTTCTGCCGGGTTGCCCATGATCTGGGTGCCGATCTTGAACTCACCGCCGGGGTTGAAACGGCAGGAGATGACCTCCGGGATGCCGCCGTGCTTGGCGAGAAAGTCGATGTGGGAGATGTCATCAAGGTTGATGGTGGCGTTCAGGCGGCGTGCATACTCGAAATCCTCGGCAGGGGTAGCGTTGGAGGAGAACATGATGCCATCGCCGGTGATGCCCACGGATTCGCTCAGCATAAGCTCTGCGTAGCTGGAGCAGTCCATGCCGCAGCCCTCTTCCTTCATGATCTGCATGAGGACGGGGTTGGGGCATGCCTTTACGGCATAGTACTCACGGTAGCCTTCGTTCCAGGAGAAAGCCTTCTGCAGCGCACGGATACGGGAGCGCAGGGCTTTTTCGTCATAGATGTGGAAGGGAGTGGGGTACTCTTTGATGATCTCGCGGATCTGGGCCTCGTTGTAGGGAAGGGTCTTTTTCATTGATTTTTCTCCGTTCTATGCAAAATTAAATTTCTTCGTGAGAAAGCACATTGAAGATGCGCTTGTATTCGGGGCCGGTCAGACCGCGGTCTTCGTATTCCACTTCGCCTGCCTGATTATCGTAGGGATCCTTGCGCCAGTGGGTCTTCGGCGGATCGAAAGCCGCCTGGAACTCACGGTTTGCCACCATGCGGTAGGGCTCAAGGTTGCCGAAGTAGTGCTGCCTGCGCTTCTCGTTATGGTTGCGGTATGCGCTGCCGCCGAAGGAGGGATCCGCATACATCCAGCCATGGGGGGCAATGTAGATCTGTACCCAGTCATGCATGCCGGCATCTCCGGGCTCCACATAAAGGCCGCTCTGCCAGCGTGCAGGGATGCCTGCGCAGCGGCAAAGGGTGATGAGCAGCAGTGCCTGTACGCCGCAGTCGCCGCGGAAGTTGCGTGCGCAGCTTTCGGCAATGTTTTCAAGGCCGAAGTATTCACGCATGAAGGAGTACTTCACCTTGGTGGTCACGAAATCGTAGAAGATGCGTGCCTTTTCAACGGGGTTCGTCACGCCCTCGGTCAGCGTTTCCACAAGGGAACGGATGTAGGGAGTGAAGACGATGTGGGGTGCGATCTCCTCCGTATGGAAGGTGGGCTGTACCGCATTGGGCACGATCTTGGCGGGGTCCACATAGGGTGCTTTGTGCACATAGGAATATTCCACCCAGAATTCGTGGTTCTCCTCCGTCACCTCTTCCCAGTAAACGGTGCGCTGCAGCGCATCTTCGGGGGCGATGTAAGTGGGTTCGGAAGAGAAGGCTTCAAAGCGGATCTCGCTCTGCTGGTCGCAGGCGGCCGGGATCGGCACATGCACACGCACAAGCTTGCCCTTCTCGAAGTATTCATCCTTGATGCGGACGCCTGCATGGATGCGGATGCGGCAGGTCATTTCACCGTTTTCACGCATCAGCCTTGCGCTGCGGTCGAGGATGCCCTCCTCGCCTTCCTTGGCGTTGTCTTCGCCGTCCACATGGCCCTTGTCCACGATGCCCGCACGCTTGGCAAATTCCGCATTGGTCTTGATGAGCGTGCCGTAAAAGGCGTCGAAATAATGGGGCTCGCCATTGATATAGATCCAGTCGATCTTGTTGTCGTCCACCATTTCATCGAATTCTTCTTCGGTGAAATCCGCAATGGCTGCACGGATCTTTGCAAGGGCGGTCTCCCTTGTGTAGGAGTAATCATCCGGCAGGCGCAGGATCATTTCCCTTTCGCAGATCAGGCAGGCACGGAGTGCTTCCGGAATGTCCGTTGCAAGGTGCTTATCGATCAGGCGCACGGCACCTTCGAAATCGCCCCAGGTCTTCCTGCGAAGAATGTCCTCCGGCAGGCCCACATTGAGGTGCTTGAAGTTGCTGTTGATGTTCACGGTTCAGGCCCTCCTTTTTTGTTATTGGTGTTTGTTTCCGGCTTCAGCGATCAAAAAATGGAACCGACCGCATTGATGCTCTTGGCAAGATCATCACGGTACAGGGGATGACCGGGGATGAGGCTGTTGAGCACAACGCCATCGCTGCCGGCACGGCTGGTGGAATGGATGTACATGCCATCGCCAAGGTACATGGCAACATGGCCGGGGAAGAAGAGAAGGTCGCCCTTCTTCATATGGGCACGGTCGATGGCGTGGCAGGGGAAGCCTTCACGGATGCTGGCGTTGCGGTAGATCTTCACACCGTTGAGCAGGTATGCGGTGCCCACAAGACCGGAGCAATCGATGCCGCAGGGAGTCTTGCCGCCCCAGCGGTACTGGACGCCCATGTACATCTTCGCAGCTTCGCAAACGTTGTTGCGGAACTCTTCTTCGCCGGCGGAAGCTTCTTTGTAGTAGTTGCCCAGCTGGTTCTGGCGCACAAAGCCTTCACGGCCGTCAGCAAGGCGTACCTTCGCCCAGCCAAGAGGCTTTTCGGGATCCGCCACATACTCAACGAGGGCGCCGCGGCAAAGGGTGATGTGCTTGGAGAACTTCACGCCGTCGCCCATCTGGATGTCCGCAAAGGCAGCCCATACACGGCGCAGGTCGGCCTGTTCCCACTTTTCGCAGGCTTCATCATCCATCAGCAGATGGCAGCCTTCCACGTAGGTCACGTAGTTGTAGGGAGTGCGGATCTTATAAAAACCGTTTTCCGCCTCTTCCAGGATCTCTACGATATGGCCGTACCAGCCTTCATCATCGGGTTCGCAGAGGGGCTTGGGTTCGCAGAAATAGGGAGCGATCATAGAGATGATAATTGCACGTTTGGACATGGTTATTTTCTCCTTTTTTCAGTCTGTATTTATCTTACCAAAGCAACAAAAAGACCGCAACCCGCCCTTACACAGCTGCAAAGATTTTTTTGCGCTGCGCAAGGGCGAATATCAGTCTTTTATTGTTTTGTTCGGTTCCCTTTAGGGTTCATATGCGCTGACCGTTGTTTAGTCCTTCAGGCGCTCGCGGTATTCCGCAAGTTCCTTTTCGTTGCCCATGATGAAGTGGCCTTCTTCGATCTCGGTCCAAACCGGCTTATCCACGGAATAGTCGTGCATGGAGGGATCGTAGGTCTCAAGCTTCTTCTGCTTTTCGGAGATGGGATCCGGCATGGGGATGGCGGAAAGCAGAGCACGGGTATAGGGATGCAGCGGATGTGCAAAGAGCTTCTCGGTCTCTGCAAGCTCCACGATCACGCCCTTATGGATAACGGCGATACGGTCCGTAATGAAGCGCATAACGGAAAGATCGTGAGCGATGAAGAGATAGGTAAGGCCGCGCTCCTTCTGCAGGGCGGAAAGGAGGTTGAGCACCTGTGCACGGATGGAAACGTCAAGAGCGGAGATGGGCTCGTCCGCAATGATGAATTCCGGCTCCATGATAAGGCTGCGGGCAATACCGATACGCTGACGCTGACCGCCGGAGAACTCGTGCGGGAAGCGGCTGGCGAACTCAGGAAGCAGACCGACCTCGGAAAGCGCCTTGGAGACCTTTGCCTCACGCTGTTCCTTGGTAAGATCCTTCTGCACGTTCATGAGGCCTTCGGAGACGATGTAGTCTACCTTGGCGCGCTCATTGAGGGAAGCCATGGGATCCTGGAAGATCATCTGGATCTGCTGGGTGACCCGCTTGTCGAGTTCACGGGAGATCTTGCCGTTGATCTTCTCGCCCTTGAAGATGACTTCGCCGGCGCTGGTGGGGTTGATGCGGATGATGGCACGGCCGATGGTGGTCTTACCGGAGCCGGATTCGCCCACAAGGCCGAAGGTCTCGCCCTTGTAGATGTCGAAGCTGACGCCCTTGACCGCCTTGAAAGGCTTGCGCTTGCTGCCGAAGGTCACTTCAAGGTCTTTGACAGAAAGGAGGACTTCACGGTTGTTGTTTTCCATTATTCTTCGCCTCCGTCTTCAATCAGTTTTGCACCGCGGATCTTGCGGATGTTCTTGAGGGATGCCGGGGGTTCCACCTTGGGTGCACGGGGATCGAGCAGCCAGGTACGCGCCTTATGGGTGGGGCTCACCTCAAAATACGGCGGGCGGTGCAGGAAGTCGATCTTGAGCGCCTTGGGGTTACGGGGAGCAAAGGCATCGCCGCGAACCTTGTTGAACAGGTTCGGAGGAGTACCTTTGATGGAGTAAAGGTCTTCGCCCTTGATGCCAAGCTGCGGCAGGGAGCTGAGCAGCGCCCAGGTGTAGGGATGCTGCGGCTGATAGAACACCTCATCACAGGTGCCGATCTCCACGATGTCGCCGGCATACATGACCGCAATACGGTCCGCAACGTTGGCGACCACGCCGAGGTCGTGGGTGATGTAGATGGTGGTCAGCTGATACTTCTTCTGCAGCTCACGGATGAGGTCCAGGATCTGTGCCTGAATGGTAACGTCAAGCGCAGTGGTGGGCTCGTCGCAGATGAGGATCTTGGGGTTACATGCCATGGCGATGGCGATAACGACACGCTGGCGCATACCGCCGGAGAACTCGTGCGGATACTGCTTATAGCGGCGTTCGGGCTCCTGAATGCCAACGTCGGAAAGGATCTCGATGGCCTTCTTCCTGGCAGCCTCACCGGAAAGATCCTGGTGGAGCCTGAGGGCTTCTTCGATCTGCCAGCCAACGGTCTTCAGGGGGTTCAGGCTGGTCATGGGGTCCTGCATGACCATGGCAACTTCCTTACCGCGGATCTTGACCCATTCCTTTTCGGTCTTGAACTTGGCAAGGTCCATGCCGTTGTAGATGATCTCACCGCTGTCCACCCAGCCGTTCTTATCGAGCAGGCCGATGAAATTCTTGGTGAAAACAGACTTGCCGGAGCCGGATTCGCCCACGATGGCAAGGCTTTCGCCCTTGTAAAGATCAAGGGAGATGCCGCGGATGGCATGGAGCACCTGACCGCGGAGGCTGAACTTGACGTTAAGGTCTTTTACGGACAAAATGACTTCGCGTTCCATAATGTTAAGACCTCCTTATACGTGGTTCTTCGGATCGGCGGCGTCAGAGAAGGCGTTACCGACCAGATAGAAGCAGATGGTGATGACGGACAGGATGACCGCCGGGATGATCAGCTGATAACGAAGGGTGGGTGCCATCATGAGGGCACGGCCCTTGTTAACAAGGTTGCCGAGGGACGGGATGTTGATCGGCAGACCAAGGCCGATGTAAGCCATGAACACTTCGCTGCCGATGGCGCCGGGAATGGCAAGAGCCATGCGGAGCATAACGACGGATACCATGTGGGGCAGCAGGTTCTTCATGATCACGCGGCGGGTCGGAGTACCGAGGCAGCGGGATGCAAGGTTGAAGTCACGGTCACGGATGATGATGACCTGGTTGCGGATGAAGCGGGCAAGGCCGATCCAGCCGGTGATGCACATTGCGATGATCAGCGTGATGACGCTCGGACGCATGATGTAGGTCGCAAGGATCAGGATGATGGTGCTGGGGATGTTGTTGATGATGTTGTAGATCTCGGTGAAGATGAAGTCCAGCTTGCGGACATAACCCCAAAGGAGACCGGCAAGAATACCGACAACAGCCTCAACAAGGGCAACCACGATACCGATAAGCAGGGAGGTACGGGTACCGCTCCACATACGGGACCAGAGGTCCTGACCGATATCGTTGGTACCGAACCAGAAGATCTCGTTGGGACGCTGGTTCTCAACGAAGCCCACCTGCGGTACGATCTCCATGGGATCGCCAACCTTGGCGATACCGTCGTTCTTGGTCTTCAGGGAGCCATCCTCAGAGGTGATCACAAGACGCATCTGCTCCACGGGAACGAAGGCGTAGTACCAGCCGGCGTTCGCAGGGTCTGCGGTGAGTTCAAGCTCTTTCTCTTCGCTGCCGCGGAGCATGCCGGCGGCAACAACATTGGGCTTGCCCCAGCTTTCGGGCAGGAAGAAGTAGGTAAGGATGTGGCCTTCGGGCACATCGGCAACAATCTCGCCGACAGTCTGCTTTACGCTGCGGGAGTAAACGCCGCCGGTGGGTTCATCGAAGGTCACCCAAACAGCCTGATGGTAGGTGGTCTCAACGCCGTCGGCGCTGGTCACATACATATGGGGCTGCTCTTCGGAAACAGCGGTATAGTACCATTCGGGGTTGGCAGGATCCTGATTTGCGGCAACCTCAACAGCTTCGCCGCCGGATTCCTGCACGAAGAACTTGGGGGTACCCCAGGTCTCGGGAACCTTGACGTAAGCGAGGGTCTCGCCCTCCTTGAGCTCCACGGCATAGTCTCCCTTGGTGTACTTTACGCCGGAGATAGTAGCGGTGCCGTCTTCGGTCACATCGATCCACACGGCGTGGGCATCGTAATAGTTGACCTGGTTGGCATCGAACTGGTTGGGGAGCAGGGGCTGGATGAAGGTAAATACCAACAGCACCAGCATGATAGTGAGCATTGCCACCGCCATCTTGTTCTTGAAGAACATGCGGAAAGTGCTGCGCCAGTAGGAATAGTTGGAGTAACCGATGCGCTCCGCTTCGGTCTCGTCATATTCCACGAAATCGAACATGTCGCTGTCAAGTGCTGCGATCTCTTCTGCGTTAAGATCGTCCTTCTCGCTGACAGCCAGCTCAGTAAGATTCTGCTCAACGCTCTCTTCCAGCTTGCGGCTGAGTTTTTCGTTCGGGGAGTATTTGCTGCTCATCTGGAGCCCTCCTTCTTTGCGAAGCTGATGCGCGGGTCAACAATGCCCATGAGGATGTCGCCCAGCAGCAGGCCGAGGATACTCATAGCCGCAAACAATACGACCAGCGCAAGCACCATGCTGTTGTCCTGGCGCTTGATAACGTCTACAAGGAGACCGCCCATGCCGGGGATGGAATAGAGGGACTCGGTGTAGATGGAACCGGAGATCGTCATCAGGACGCTGCCGGGGATCAGGTTCACCATGGGAACAACGGAGTTGCGGAACACGTGGCGGAACCAGATGGTGGTGTTGGGAACGCCCTTTGCACGGGCCAGCTTGATGTAGTCCTTGTTGGTCTCGTCGACCATGTAGCGGCGCAGCCACATGGCATAGCTGGAAATGGAGGGCAGCGCAAGGGAGGTAACGGGCAGGATGAGGGTGGTCCAGTCACCTTCCTGGTAGAGCATGTTCACACCCAGCAGGCTGGAGCCGTAAAGCTGGATGAAGATGAAGTAAACGGCGTTGGGAACGGCCTGGATGAACACGATGTAAGCGTTGCCCAGACGGTCGGCAAGACCGTTCTTTTTACGGGCCATCAATGCGCCAAGGCACATGCCAAGCGGCAGGCTGACAGCCATGGAGATGAGACCGAGGCGCATGGAGACGCCGATCTTGGACTTCACGATCTCGGAAATGGGGTAGTTGACACGGTAACGGTAAGAAACACCAAGGTCACCCATGAGAAGGTTCTTGATGAAACGGCCAACCTGAATATACAGCGGATCCTTCAGACCCATATTGCGCAGGGCGGTATCGATCTGCACGCGGGACATCTTTTCATAGTTTTTGAAATAGCCCTCTTCCGGCATGAACTGCAGGAGCGCATAGATGATGGTGATGAGGATCACCAACGTGAGCACCGAGCGCAGAAGTCGCTTCAAAGTATATTTCAGCACTTTTGCTTCTCCTTCAATTTTCGATAAAAAAGACAGTAAAGATCAGTAAAACGATAAGATTGATAAGCTCGAAAAAGGGCTCTACCCCGCAAAGACAGAGCAGAGCCGCTTCTTTTGAATGGTTTGGGGGGCGGTAAAGCCCCCCTTTTTATAAGCAGCTTAGCTTATTGGAAAGTGTGTGGCTTATTCGGCAGCGCCGCCGTTGAGCCAAGCTTCATACTGGGCGTCGTACATATCCATGCTCATGGCAGTGGCATATACGTGCTGGCCCTTATAACGGCTGGTGGCCTGACCCATCATGGCGAACTGGCCTTCGAAGCCGTTGAGCTTGGTAGCCTGATAGGAACCGCCGGAGATGAACATCGGGACAACGATGGCGTGGTCAATGTAGAAGGCTTCGGCAGCGGCGAAGGCTTCGTAACGCTCATCGATATCGGTGACGCAGGTACGGGCGTGCTCGCAGAGAGCAAAGTACTCGTCGATCAGAGCGTGAGTTTCAGCAGACTTGGTATCCTTGAACACACGGTAGCCGGTGCTGTCGGGTACGAAGAAGTTGTAGCTCTGCTCAGGATCATGGAAGGGATCTGCCCAGGTCTCGGGATCCATGAAGTCGGCGCCCCAGTTGAGCTCCTGGATAGCATAGTTACCGTTGCGGCGGGTCTCGTTAAGGAAGCTGGTACCGGCATATTCAACGACGATGATATCGATGAAGTCGGCGCCGAGGAGGCCTTCAAGCTGCTGCTCGAGAACGACGGAGGCGTTGCCCCAGGCAGAGGTGGAGGGGTTGTAGTTGATGGGAGCCTGGATCGGGAAGACAGCGCCGGCAGCGGTCAGTTCTTCCACAGCCTTGGCCTTGTACTCAAGGGCAAGAGCCTCGTTGAAGGATTCGCCGGTGGTGTACTTGGCAAGCTCGCCGTACATGGTGAAGTCCTTACCGTTGTTGACGGAGAAGCCGGTGGGGGTCACGCAGTTGATCTTGTGGACCTCGGGATCGTCGCCGGGGTAACGGGCGGCAATGTAGTTGGTCCTGTCGATTGCGTGGAAGATGGTCTTACGGAAGTTCTCGTTGTTAACGGCGATCACCCAGTTGTCGGGGTTGTAAGCTTCATCGAAGGTGGGTTCGAAGTTGAAGCCCATGAAGTAGGAGTAGTCACCGGTAACACGGCTGGTGGAAACCATCTGGCTCTTTTCGGGATCGGCCAGCCATTCGGCGGCGATATCGGAGCTCAGGCCGGTACCGTCGATCTCACCGCGGAGGAAGAGCTCGGGGGAGATGGTGGCAGATTCGGTGTTGTAGGTCTGCTCGATGCGCTCGATGTAAACATGCTCGGCATCCCAGTTGTTCTCGTTCTTGGTGTAGATGCGCTTGGACTGGGGCTCAAAGGTGGAAAGGATGTAAGCGCCGTTGAACCACATGCTGTAGTTGTCCATACCGAAGTTTTTGCCAAGCTCCTCAAGGAGAGCAGCGGGGGCGGGCCAATAGGTACCGAACTGGAGAACGGTGAGGAAGTAAGGACGAACCTTTACGAGGTGATACTCGAGGGTGTAGTCGTCAACAGCAACAACGCCGACCTGGTCGGGGGTGACAACGGGAACTTCGACCCACTCGGTGTACTTCTCGGTGGCGTCGTCCCAGCTCCTGCCTTCCCAGATGACGCCGTTTTCGTCGATGACAGCATCCTGATCCTTGCCGGACTCGGTGCCCTTTTCAACGGCGGCATTAGCATAAGCGGTGTAGTAGATGGACTCTTCAGCGTTTACGATCCAGCCTTCCATGAGGTAGGAGTTGGAGCACTCGGTGGTGGCGTCGCAAACATAGCGGGCAGCGGCTACGAAGTCATGCGCGGTAACGGGATCCTTCTGGTTGCCGTCTGCATCGTACCAGTACTGGCCTTCACGGAGATGGAAGGTCCAGGTGAGGCCGTCGGGGCTGACTTCCCAGCTCTCGGCAGCGCTGGGAACGATGTTGCCGTAAGCGTCGTTCTCCACGAGGGAGTCAACGCAGTTTGCACCGACAACGAGTTCCGCAGTGGAACCGGAGTAGAGGTAGTTCATGGTGTCGAGTTCGCCGGAGTACAGGGCACGGTAAACCTGCTCTTCAGCAAATTCGCGGCCGTCGGGGCCGGTGGTGGCTTCAGGCTCTTCGGAAGCTTCGGGGGCTTCGGAGGCCTCGGGGGCGGTGGAAGCTTCGGGAGCGGTGGAAGCTTCGGGTTCGGGAGCAACTCCAGGTTCGGTGTTGCCGCCGCAAGCAGCAAACACGCCCATGACCATCACGATGGCCATCAGGAGGGCAAGAAGTTTCTCCATGTTTGTTCTCTCCTCTTTTATTTTTTTCGCTGCCGTGGGGGACGGCAACATAAAATGCACGCAATGGAATGCGCTTATTGTATTTTATAATCTTACGGAAAATAATTCAACAGCTTTTCCGACATATGTTTATTACAAAAAAGAAATAAACGTGTATACAAAATACCTGTATACACGTTTACTTCATGTTTGTCTTTCCATTACGGACATTTATGGCTGTTTTCAATATTCTGCATCCTTTCGGCCAGGGAAAGGCGCACATGGCCCGCTCTGCCCTTTGTGGTCTTCGCATGCAGCATGGAACTAATCACGGATTCCTCCACGCATTCGATCACCGCACGGAAGATGACATCCATATCATCCTCGTAAAGGAGGCTGATGGTCTCCGCCTTGCCGCTGCCGTAATGGCTGAGCCTGTTGGCGGTGGTGAAGGCAAGGGCGATCTCGCCGCTGCCGTTGCCGCTGATGCTGCCCGTGCGGGCAAGACCGCTCTGGGCACGCTTTGCAGCCCTGCCAAGCTGCCTTGCGGAAAGGGGCGCATCCGTTGCGATGAGGATGATGACGCTGCCCTTATCCTGCTCCGCCTTGGCCTTTTCCGCCCGGTACATCCTTTCGCCCACCCTGTCGCCGCCGATGGCAAGATCCCTGAGGCTGCCGAAGTTGGTCAGAAGCAGCGTGCCGAGGGTGTATTTCTGCCCGTAAAGTTCAAACACACGGGAAGCGGAACCGATGCCGCCCTTGCAGGAATAGCAGCTCATACCGGTGCCGGCGCCGACAGCGCCCTCTTCAAAGGTCTCCGCCGCCGCTTCGATGGCCTGACGGGCATGCTCTTTTGTGACATGCAGACCGCGGATATCACTCAGATGGCCGTCGTTGCACTCCATGACAACGGAGTTCACAGTGCCGGTGGAAACGCCGATATCCTCGTTCTGCTCCAGCATATACTCCACGAGTGCCGTGGTCACCGTGCCGACGCTCAGCGTGTTGGTCAGAAGGATCGGCGTTTCAAGGGTGCCAAGCTCCTGCACCTGCAGAAGGCCGGCGCTCTTGCCGAAGCCGTTGATCACATGGGCTGCCGCCACGCATTTATCCTGAAACATGTTGCCGCCGTGGGGGATGACCGCCGTTACGCCGGTGTTGATCTCCTCGCCCTGCAGCGTCACATGACCCACGCGCACGCCGGGAACATCCGTGATCAGATTGCGCTCACCGGGTTCCATATAGCCGAATTTGTAACCGTACTTTTTCTCAACGCCCATGCATCCATCTCCTTGATATGAAAAAATAGATATATCCTGCGGCTGCTGTGCAGCCATGCTTTTCCATTTATTATCATAACCCGAACATGGCGCTTTTGCAACACGGAACGTTTCGGGACATGATTCATATAAAAAAAGCCCGTCCTGCGCTGCGGCGGGAAGGGCGATTGTCTTATTCTGCCGGTCATTTCTGTTTCGTGACCTCGTGGATGCCCACAAGGATCAGCACGGCGCCGATGAAGATGGCGACGGTGAGCGGCTCATCGAGGAAGATGACGCCGGCAAACATGGAGCAGAGCGTTGAAAGCGAACCGAAGGAGGAATATTTGATCACGGTCATGCTCTTCACGGAATAGTTGACGAGCAGGTTTGCGCCGATGGAGCAGAACACGCTGAGCACCAGCATGGGGATCAGGAACTGCGGATCTGCAAGGGGCGATACAAAGGCTTTGATGTCGAAGCCGTTGGAAACAAGCGCCATGATCACATAGCCGACAGCGGAAGCCGCCAGCACGAAATAGCTGCGCTCGAAGGAGCTGAAGCTTTCCGCCGTTTTGCGGTTCACGGTCTTATAGGCACCGGAAACCACGCAGGTGACGATCAGGCAGGCAAGGCCGATGGGCTGAATGATGCCGAGGGAGCTGCCCGAAAGCGTCATCACGATCACGCCGATCACGGGCAGGAAGCAGAACAGCACCTGCCGCCTTGAAGGGTATTCCTTCAGGAAGAGCAGCGCAAACAGGATGGACAGCACCGGCGATACCGCCAGCACCACGCCGGAAAACGTGGTGTTCGTATAGTAGACGCTGTAGCTTTCCGTGATGTAGTAGATCAGCTGCAGCACAACGAGCAGAATGGCAGGCCCCCACTGCTTGCCCTTAAAGGATACATGTACCCTTTTTGTGAGCACGAGCACGGTCATGATCAGCGTCGCCACCAGGAAGCGCCACGCCAGCAGCACATCCGGATCCGCCACACGGATAGCCATCCTTGTGAACAGCAGGCTGAAGCCCCAGATGATGTGCCCAAGGTAGGCGCACAGCATGGCAATGCGGTATTTTCTTTTTTCCGCTTTTTCGGTTTCCTGTTCCGAAAGCGCAGGGATATCTTTGGTCTCCATGATAGCACGGTCCTTCCCTTTCAATATCCCCTACATTGTATTTCCACCGTGTATGATTGTAAAATTCCTTTTTATCAAAAATCTTATTTATATTTATCAATAACATAGATGGGCAGGATGTTTTTTTCGCCGTTCTTCGCCGGCTTGCCACACTTTTTTTGTATTATGCGAAAAACCGCCTGCCGGTCTCCCGGCAGGCGGTGCTGCATTTCTTTGTTTCTGTCCGTTTTGTTATTTGACTTCGCTCATCCACAGCCCGTGGAGATTGCAGTAAGCAAAGACCGCTTTGGGCTTCTCATCGCCAAGGTTGAACACTGCCTTGGGCGCTTCGCCGCTGACGAGTGCCCTGCGCAGTTCGCCTTTCTCCGTTTCCACGAACACCCACTCAATGTAGTGTTCCGGGATCATCGGATGATCCACCGCACCCACATTCACTTCAAGAACGCCGTTTTCGTACTTCACCACGGGAAGGTGCTTTTCGCCGCTCGCTTCCACTGTGTTGGGAACAAGCTCTTTCATCTTTTCGCCGCAGCAGAAGACGGGTACCTTTGAATCGTGGATCTTGGTGATGATATTGCCGCAATGGCTGCAGATGTAGAATTTCGTTTTGATCATGGTTTTTGTCTCCTTCCTTTTCCTTCAAGTCTCTTTATCTTTTTGTCATGCTCCTCTTTCCTTTGGGAGCCGTCTCTCTTTTGTTGTGCTTATGATAGCAGTTTTCCAACTGCGTTTCCGTGATAATGTCACACTACGTTCTTGCCATGCCGTCCACGCTGAGCACCACGCCCGTGATATAGGAGGCTTCCTCCGATGCAAGGAACACGAAGGCGTTTGCCACATCCTCCGGCTTGCCGAGGCGGCGAAGGGGGATACGGGCGATCATCGGCTCGATGACCTCTTTGGGCACAGCCTTCATCATATCGGTCTCGGTGATGCCCGGGGCAACGGCGTTGACACGGATTCCCTTTGGGCCAAGCTCCCTTGCAAGGGACACCGTCAATCCGTTCACGGCGAATTTCGATGCCGGGTATGCAAAGCCGCTGGGCTGGCCGGAAATGCTCACCATGGAGGAGGTGGAAAGAATGACCCCTTCCCCCTTCGCCACCATGCATTCGCTGGCGGCACGGGTGGCGTTGAACACGCCCTTGACGTTCAGATCCATGACCCTGTCGAAGGTCTCCTCGGTGTATTCGGTGAAGGGCGTGCTTTCCGATATGCCGGCATTGTTCACAAGGATATCCACGCAGCCGTATTTCGCCGCCGTTTCCGCAAAGGCTTCCCGGACGGACTTCAGATTGGAAAGATCGGGGCTGATGCCCGCCACGGTGGCTTCCGGATACTTTTCCTGCAGCTTTGCCGCTGCGGCTTGTGCAGATTCCTTCGTGCTGGCGGTGAGGATGACGGTGGCACCCTCCTGCAGGAAGCGCTCTGCCGTTGCATAGCCGATGCCCCTGCTGCCGCCTGTGATGATCGCTACTTTATCTTTTAACCTCATATCGGGTACCTCCGTTTGGCTGTTTTGTATTCTATGGTCATAGCATACCCGATTATTTCCCTTTCTTCCGTGATGATGTTACGGAAAAAGTGCGAAAAACGACATAGCAGTTTTTCCTGCCGTGCCGAACGCACATTGCATTTACATTACATAATAAACTGACCGCAGCGCAGCACTTCCATGAAATCATCGGACTCAAAGCGCACGGTGAGCGGATCGATGAGCCTGCAGCCCGGGTAGGCGGACATGCGTGCCGCCACCTTGTGCTCCTTGTAGGAGATCTCGAACACAAAGTGGTCGGGAAGCTCCGCAAGGGCATCGGAAAGATCCTGCCGGAGAGCTTCCTCCGCCGCAGCGCGGATCTTATCGCAGGCAACCTTCGGGTGCAGGCAGCGGATGGAACCGCCAAGACCGTCCTTCACAGCAACGGTCTTGAGTTTCGGGTGGATGCCCTGGCTGTCCTCGGTGAGCATCTTATCGCCGGCGAGCATCACGGTGGGCACGCCCATCATGGCGCAGGCCCAGCTGTAAAGCAGGAACTCGCTGCACACCATGCCGTTGAGCCTGACGGAGGTGGACTGGGTGCTCTCCGTGTGGGAAAGGGGGTTGCCCTTGCGGCCGGCGGCACTGTGGTAGCCCACGAACATAGCGGCATCAAAGGTCTCATCGCAGCCGGAGGCCATGGAAAGAGGATCGCCCACCCAGTTGCGGATGAGCTTTGCGCACTCGGGCAGCTCGTTGATGTCGATGTTGATGCCGCTGCCGTGACCGTCCTTGATGAGGATCTCGGTGGCGCCGGCGGCAATGGCACCTTCGCAGGCAGCCTTGACCTCGGCGGTCATCTGCCTGCAGTGGGGCTTTGCCTGCGCATCGCTGAGGGTGCTGGTCTGGTTCCAGTATGTGGTCAGCGTGGTGCCTTCAATGTCGGCACTGATAAATACCTTCATGGGCTCCTCCTTACAGGATGAACTGCACGGCACGGAGCACATCCTCGAAATCCTTGGTCTCGAGCACCACGGTGCGGTCGCCCACAAGGCGGCAGCCCGGGAAGTAGGAGCGGCGCACCGCATCCTTATGCTCCTTGTAGCTGACTTCGAACACGAATTCTTCCGGCAGGGCGATCTTCGCCTCCGCAAGCTCTTCCTTCATGGCAGCTTCCGCCTGCTCACGGATCAGCTTGCAGGAAAGCTTCGGGTTCAGGCAGCGGGTGGAGCCGCCGAAGCCGTCCTTCACCGCCACGGTGTGCAGTTTCGGGTGCAGGCCCTCGCTGTCCTCGGTGAGCATCTTGTCGCCGCAAAGAAGCACGGTGGGCACGCCCTTCATGGCGCAGGCCCAGCTGAAGAGCAGGAACTCGGAGCAGACCATGCCGTTGAGCTTCACGGAAGTGGTCTTGGTGGTAAAGGTATGGGAAAGGGGATTGCCGTTGCGGCCCGCTGCGCTGTGGTAGCCCACGAACATGGCAGCATCAAAGCTTTCGTCCACGCCGTCCGCCATGCCGAGGGGAGCGCCGCTCCAGCCGCGGATGACTTCCACGCACTCGGGCAGCTCGTTCACATCGAGATTGACGGCATAATCATGGGCGTCGTTCACAAGGATGTAGTCCGCACCGGCGGCGATGGCGCCTTCGCAGGCAGCCTTGACTTCCGCAGTCATCTGCTTTGCGGCGGCAGCATACATATGGTGCCCAAGCTCGGTCTCATCCCAAAGGGTAGTAAAGGTGGTACCCTCGATATCGGCACTGATAAAAACACGCATTTGAACGATCCTCCTGTAGATTTGGTTTACTTCTTCATTATCCGTATTTTACCATCCGAACACAAGCCCCATTTGTCGGTTTTTGCAACTTTCTTTCCAATGGGATACTTTTTCCCTCTTGAAAAAAACCGCACTTTGCAGCATGATTAACAGGATGCGCCCTTCCCCTTCCGGCCGAAGGCGCAGTATTTGAACAAAGAAAGGATATCCCCCATGAGTATTTTTGAAGCTGTCATGCTGCTTTGTTTCGGCCTTGCGTGGCCCATTTCCCTCGTAAAATCCTACCGCAGCCGCTCCACAGGCGGCAAAAGCCCCCTGTTTTCCGTGGCGATCATCGTCGGCTATATCTCGGGCATCATCCACAAGCTCATGTTCAACCCCGATATCGTGATGGCGCTTTACATCCTCAACCTGCTCATGGTCAGCGCAGACCTTGCGCTTTGGTTCCGCAACCGCCGCATCGAAAAGCGCCAGGCCGCATAAAAATTCGAAAAAGAGCCTCTGTCTCAAAAGAGAGAGGCTCTTTTTTATTATTTGTTTATGCCCGTTCGCCGAATTCGTGCTCCTTCACATAGGAAAGGAACAGCTGCATGGCATTGGAAAGCCATTTATCACGGTGATGGATCAGCTGCTTCCAGATCTCCGTTTTCACATCCACCACATCAAGGTACACAAGCATTCCCTCCCTTACCTGTTTCTCGGTGGTAAAGTCCGGCAGGTAAGAGATGCAGTCGTTTTCCTCCAGCAGCCTGATGATGATATCCGTTCTGCCCACCTCAAGGATGGGGGTGATCTCAATGGAACGCCTGGCAAGTTCCTTATCGAGCACACGCCTGTAGCCCATGCCCTTCTCCGTCAGGATGAAGGGCGCATCCGCGATATCCCGGATGGAGAGACCCTTTTTCCCCGCAAAGCGGGAACGGGGATTCGCCACAAAGTGCACCCCTGCCGCTTCTTCCTTTGCGATCACGTATTCCTTGCGGTAAATGTGGTTATCAAGGGTAATGACGGCATCCGCCTCGTTGCGGTCGAGCATATCGAACATCACCGCCGTGTCGGCGTTGGTGAACTTCAGGTCGATACCGGGATAGTGGCGGTGAAAATCCGCATAGTTGCGAAGAAGCATATCCTCACAGACGGAATCCGGCGTCACGAAATGGATGTAGCCCGCAGGCACCTCCGGCGAGCTGATGCGCTGCATGAAGGCGTCCGTCAGTGCGGTGATCTCGTGGGCATAGGCAAGAAGCTGCCTTCCCCTGTCCGTCAGGGAAATGGAAGCGCTCACCGTGGGCTTTGAAGAGACCATGGATCTTGATGTGATCTCCCAGGGCCCCCGGTTCATCGATTACTGCGTGAAGGAGCTTGACTCCCTCGGCGTGCCCGTGATCACCCCCGGCGTCGGTCTTGGCGCCCACATCGATGCCAGCGACTTCGTTTCCCACATTCCGCAGGAACAGTACCCTGCCGGCGCCCTCGTGTGTGCGCTGTACCTTTGCAGCGGCATCCGCAGCATGGAGCGCGGCACCCTTTCCGAAGAGCGCAATGCGGACGGCAGTGAGCGCTTCGCTTCCATGGAGCTTGTGCGCCTTGCTCTCCCCCGCCGTGTGTTCACCCTTTCCCAGGTGGAATACGTCATTGACCGTGTAAAGTGGCTCTTTGACCACAGGGATCTCATCGGCGGTCTGCGCTTCGTGCATGAGCCCAAGACCCTCCGCTTCTTCACCGGCAGGCTTGAGCCCGTGTCCGATTGGCCGGAGAAGCTCGTTGCCGCATACAAGGCGGATTTCGGCGAGGATCAGTAAAAAAAGACTTTCCACCCATAATTGACAGCGCAAAAGACCTCATTTATACTGTTTTTACGGATAAAGGAGGTCTTCTTTTATGGATTTTCGGGATCATTTCCCCATGTGGGATAAGCTTACCGCTGCGCAGCAGCAGCGGCTTTCCGGCCCGTCTTTTTCCCGTACGGTGGGAAAAGGGACCATCCTTCACGACGGCAGCGAATGCACCGGTCTTCTGCTCATTCGCTCCGGGCGGATCAGGGGCTACATCCTTTCCCCCGAGGGGCGTGAGATCACCATTTACCGCCTGTTTGAACGTGACATCTGCATGGTGAGCGCATCCTGCATCATGAACAGCCTGCAGTTTGACATCACCATTGAAACGGAAACGGAGGCGGAGCTTTGCGTCATTCCGCCGGATGCCTTCCGGGATGTGATGCAGGCAAGCGCACCCCTTGCCAACTACATGAACGAGATCATGGGTGCCCGGCTGTCGGAAGCCATGTGGCGCATCGAGCAGATCCTCTGGAAAAGCATGGATAAGCGCATTGCCGCCCTGCTGCTGGAGGAATCCGTCATTGAAGAAAGCACCACGCTGCACATCACCCATGAAACCATTGCCAACCACCTTGGCACCCACCGTGAGGTGGTCACAAGGCTGATGCGCTATTTCCAGAGCGATGGGCTTTTGCGCCTTTCCCGGGGCACGGTGGAGCTGCTCGACGAGAAAAAGCTCCGTGAACTGTGCGATCAATAATGCGAAATAAACCACTGCCCCGCTTTCTTAGGCGGGGCAGTGGTTTTTTATGTTCATGATGACAGAGGAGAGTGTTTCTGCTTTCTTTTATACGACCATCTCAAGGATCTCCTCCTTGGGCTTGGCGCCCACGGAGCGCTTCACGGCTTTGCCTTCCTTGACGACCACCAGCGTCGGGATGCTCATGACACGGAACTGTCTTGCAAGCTCCGGTTCCTCATCCACGTTCACCTTGCCGACCTTGATATCCTGCCTTTCCTCGGCGATCTCCTCCACAAGGGGTACCACCATCCTGCAGGGGCCGCACCAGGGTGCCCAGAAATCGAGCAGCACCGGCTTTTCGCTGTTGAGTACTTCTTCATTAAAATTGTTTTTATTGATGTTCAGAGCGGACATTTTCTGTTCCTCCTTGGTCTCTTTCTTTTGATGGCCTTAGTATACCCGTTTTTTTGAAAGCCTTCCGTGATGAGATCACATTTCTCTTCGCCTTGCCGCCCTTTCACCGCTGTGCTATACTGGTTTTTGAATAAAAAAGGAGAGAACACACCATGCTGCAGGATCTTTCATTCGGCACGCTCGATAACCAGTACAAATATCAGCTGCCCGGGGAGGACGATATCGCCGTCTGCATCCGTGGCGGAGAGATCCTCGTCCGCCGGGATGAAAACGGTCTTCTTCATCTGCCCACCGTGGGCGAAGCATCGCTTTGGCTTGCAGGCTGGCAGCTTTGGTTCGACGAGCCCTTCCGCTATGCCTTCACCATGCAGGAAAAGCGTTATTTCCTTTATTTCGGCGCAGCAGGCGACTGTGCGGACGAACGGTATGCATACATCCCTGCCGCAAAGCTCCGGGAGCCTGCCTCCAGGGATGCCTGCCACGCCATGATGACCGCATGGCACATTTACTGCTGGTACCGTAACAACCGCTTCTGCGGCAGGTGCGGCGCCCCCACAAAGCACGATGACAAGGAGCGCATGATGCGCTGCGCCGCCTGCGGCAACATGATCTTCCCCCGCATCGCCCCGGCTGCCATCATCGGCGTCACCCACGGGGACAAGCTGCTTTTAAGCAAATACGCCAACCGCAATTACACCCGTTACGGCATGCTTGCCGGCTTCATCGAGATCGGCGAAACGGCGGAGGAAGGCGTTGCCCGTGAGGTGATGGAAGAGGTTGGGCTCAAGGTCAAGAACATCCGCTATTACAAAAGCCAGCCCTGGGGCATCGCCGGCAACCTTTCCGTGGGCTACTACTGCGACCTTGACGGGGATGACGAGACCATCACCCTTGATAAAAACGAGCTTTCCATGGCCGAGTGGTTCTCCCGGGATGAGATTCCCTACGAGGATGAGGGTATCAGCCTGACGGGCGAGATGATCCGCATGTTCCAGCAGGGAAAGGAACCCCGCTGACAACAAACATAAAAGCCGCTGCGGCACATTGCCGCAGCGGCTTTTTTCATACAAAGGATCAGTTTTCGCCCCGCAGGATGGAGAACAGCAGTGCGCTGAAGCGGTCCCTGTCCGCATCGAAGGCGAAGTGTACGTTCTTCGGCAGGTCGGTATAGGCACGGGGATCCACGATAGTCTGCCCGTCGGCAATGCCGCCGGAAATATCCACATCGCAGCGGACGAGCTGCACGTTTTTCAGCACATCGGGATCGATCAGCGAGCACACCGCCAGCGCATCGTGAATGGGCGCGCTGTCAAGCCTTGCCATGGGCTGCAGGTAGCTGTAGGCGGCAATGCGGTGCTTCACCATATCCGCCACGCAGGTGGCGGCAGGGGTGCCGAGGGCATACAGTTCCTCCACCTCGTCGCTGTTGATGCAGGCGTTGTGGGTGGCATCAAGGGGCACCACGGTGATCTTTGCGCCGCAGGTCATCACGATCTGCGCAGCCTCCGGATCGCCCCAGATGTTGAACTCGGAAGCAGCGGTGGAATTCGTTCTTCTGCAGCCGCCGCCCATGAGGACGATCTCTTTGATCTTCTTTGCAATGCGGGGCTCCACCCGAAGGGCTGTGGCGATGTTCGTCAGGGGGCCCACGGGCACAAGGGTGAATTCGCCATCCTCCCCTGCCATCAGGGTCTCCACATAGTGCATCACGGCACGCTTGTCCTGCGCCTTGGTGCGGCTCGGGGGCAGCTCATCGATGGTCTCCTGGTGCATGCTCACCTTTTCGCCGCCGTTGACGCTCTTGCGCTGGCCGTCATAACCGCCCCTGCGGTTTTTAAGCAGCGTGGAGACCATGGAGGTCTCGCAGCCGGGATAGACCTTGACCCTGTCGCCGATGCCCAGCATATCCACCACACGCAGCGTGTTTTCGGTGGTCTGGGAAAGAGGTCTGTTGCCCCACACGGTGCAGATGGAGTGCAGGTCGATTTTGCTTGAAAGCGCAGCACAGATGATCGCCACCGCATCATCGCTGCCGGTATCCACATCCAAAATGATCTTGACTTGTTCCATACATTTTCCCCCGTATATTTCTTTTATTCATACCATATTTTACTGTTTTTTCGGCCTCGATGCAAGAAGCAGCAGCACCAGCACCGCAGACGCCGTGGCAGTAGAGCAATGCCACAGGATGGGATCGCCCTCCTTGAGGGCGGAAACGATGGATATCACGGAATCGAGAATGGAAATAAGTCCGAATACCGTGATGATGTTGCTCATCCTGTCCGTCCTTTTGGCTTCGATGGCTTCCTGCTCCTCCGTCAGAATGGAAAGCTTGGTGCTGATGTCATCCACGGCAGATACCACATCGTTGGCTTCCAGCAGGTGGGCATAGATCTGCTTGATGTTATGCCACCTTGAAAGGTTTGCAGGCGTCACCGTGCCGAAGGCTTTGAATTCCAGCATCATCCGCTTGAGGCGTGTCAGTTCCTGCGGCTTTTTCCTTTGGGCGATCAATTCCGTGAAGCGCAGGCAGGTATATTTCTGCTGCAGCATCAGCAGCACGATGGGCAGCGCATCCGCCGCAAAATCACGCATTTCGGAGGGAAAATCCATCCCCTTGTTCGCCACCGCATAGCTCAGCTTCTGGGATGCCACGCAGTAGCCCCAGCGGTATGCGGCTTCCTCTTCGGATTTGACCGCATAAACGAAGCTGGTATCCTCTTCGGAGCCGTCATCCATGGCACTTTCAAGGGGGATCATCTGGTGCAGACGGAAGGTGATGCGCCGCAGCTCCTCCATGGTCTGAAAGTATTTGGGGAACACGCCCAGCGTGCAGGCATATGCCTCCAGCAGCACGGAGGAAGGTCCATCGAAAAACTTGCGCAGCCCAAGGCTTTCGCAAAACGCCCTGAGCCGTGCTTCAAGGTCGATCTCCCCGGTGCCCTTCTCCCCCGTCAGCAGCACGGAAACCTTGTTGTCCGCATGCCCCGTGCCCGTCAGGGTGTTGATCACATCCATATGTTCATAGCGGATGCCAAGGCACAAAAACGCCACCTGCGTGCGGAACACATACAGCCATCCGGTACAGATCTCAAAGGGATGGGTGCCGGAATCGCAGCGGATGCTGAGAGCGCCCTGCTTCCCCTCCGTCAAACAGTCACGGATCCGCTCCGCCTCAATGCGGCAGCATCTGCCCACGGCGGAATCCCCTTCGCCGCTGAGCATGGCCTTCACGTTTTCCGTCAGGTCCATGGTGGTAAGCGGTTCATGGGCAAGCTCCGCCGCAGCGGCGGCAAACTCGCCGTCATATTTGAGCGGAATGACAAGATAGCTTCCAAACACGGGCTTTCGTTCCACGTTCATCGACTCCGTTTTCCTTTTTTCTGCATCATACTACACCCTGCGCACCGGGGCAAGTGTGCAGCGCATTTTTGTGCGGTAGGGAAAAGCAAAACCGCCCACGGAATGGTTCCGTGGGCGGTGGGGGGCAATGCTTATTCCCACTCTAGCCCTCGCCCTTGATTTCTCGTTAAAAAACGCACTTTTTGATCGGCTTTTGTTCACGAAATCCCGATTATCCGGCTAATCCGCAGCGTCCGCAAATCTTTTGTAGCCAAAATGTAGCCATGAAAATTAGCGTACTTTTGGTTCATCTCATCCCAATTATCCAGGCTTGTGCCCGATGCGCCTGGGAAGGGGAATAAGTAGGAATAATGGTCATACCCTCCCATGTTTTGATTCACCTCACTCAAAATATCAAGGAGGATTACACCATGGAAAAGTATATCTATAACAATAATAACGGTCTTTGGTACGAATTGCAGGGAGATTATTACATCCCTTGCTTGGTGCTGGATGAAGAAGATACCAAACCTATTGGAATGTGGGGCAGGAAGTATCTGCGGTACATCAAGGAGCATCGTCCGGTGCTGCACGCCACACTGCTACTCAGCGGCAAACTGAACAGCCACCTTGCGGAGATCGACAACCGGGCAACTGAAATGTTTGACCGGCTGGTGAAGCAACTGGCCGAAAAGGAAGGTATCACCGAGCAACTGAAAACGCAGGATCAAATGGCCTGGGTGGGCGCTATGAATAGCATCCGAAACCGGGCAGAGGAAATCGTCGATGCTGAGTGTATTTTTGCGTAAATAAAACAAATAAGCGAAAGGGTGCCCTGATTTGGGGGCACCCTTTTGTGCTGAAAAGACGCCAGTCATCTGCTTTCAGCGGCGACTGGCGAGCCTTTATTTCTGTGAGTTTCCCGGAGACATCAGCGCATCGACGTTTCTGTGCAGGAAGGACATGAATTTTTCTTTCGGTACACTTTCCCGGTTGCGCAGCCACCAAAGAACGGTCTGGTTTCCGATGCTGACTGCCAATTCGGCGGTGAGGTGGGGATCAAAGGGAATGTCATAGCCCATGGATTTCATTTCTTTCATCCGTTGGGTCATATCCGGGATCAGCACCTCTGCAACTGTTTTTTCAATCACCGAGGAGCCCTGTGCGTTTTTCAGTGCGGACATAAGGGCCGGAGAGCTTTCCAGGAAGTCCAGACAGGAGCGGAAAAGCTCCGCAATAAATTCATAGGGAGAATGGTGCTGCATGGAAGCGGAGATTTCCGAAAGAAAGCTGCCGTACTGATCCCGGATCAGAAAGGACAGAAACTCATACTTGTCTGCAAAATGCTTATAAAAAGTACCTCTGCCCACCAGACTGCGCTCACACAGCTCATTCACCGTCACATCGGCAAAATCCATCTCCTGCATCATCTGAATAAAGGCATCCGTAAGGGCCCGGTAGGTTTTTCGTATTCTGAGATCCATTTTCATATCCATCGTCTTCTCCTGCGTACGGAAGCACTTTTGCCGGATGTGTCTATTATTGCACACCGGGAAAAGTCTGTTCCTTGTACATTATTTTTGAATTGATTATACTGATATCAGAAGCAAATGTCAATTACGAAACAAGTGTATCAGAAAATAAAAAATCAAATTTTATCATAATTCAGGAGGCAAATATGACAAAGAACGAAATGAAAAACCTTGGGTTTCCTCTGTCTGTGGATGTGAAGCGGGATATGCCCGCCATCGGCAAGGGTGTCTTTGACAGCTGGTATGTGATCAGCAATTTTGAAGCAGACGGCCAGAAGTTTGCCTTTGAATGGCACCAGCAGATCGTCAAGCTGGGTGTTCTCGGACGGATCGTGGCTGCGGAGTTTGTGATCACCAATGCAACCAAGGATATCTGCAAGCACAATGCCCTGTCTGTCAGGGAAGGTGCCAAGGCCGGCGCTTCCTGTGACAAGCTCCATGTATGGTCTGCATGGGGCGGTCTGGATGGAGATGAAAAGCAAATGCGTCTGAAGGTGCAATGCCAGACGGAAGGGGTGGATGTGGTTCTGACTCCTACGGAGCAGGTACTGTACAACGGCACCACCGGTCTGATCCACTTCGGCTCCAACGATTCCTATCAGTTTTCTTTCCCCATTATGAAGATCGAAGGAACCTTTACCTTTGAGGGAAAGACCTATGAGATCAAAAATACCACCGCATGGTTTGACCGGCAGTGGGGCTACCATCTGTCCAGCAAGGAATCTGTGGTGAAGCTGGGCAACAAATTCCAGCCCTCCTGGCTGTGGCTGGGTATGTCCCTGAATGAAGAGAATACAGAAGTGGTGTCCCTGTGGGATGCCTATGTGATCAACGGTCATTTCGGCTTTGCCACCTTCCTCCATGAGGATGGAAGCCAGAACAATGCGGTGGCGGAAGTGACCTATGAGGAGCTTTACACCTCCAAGCGCTCCGGCAACCGCTATCCCCGGATCATCCACATCAAGGTTCCCCAGGAGGAGCTGGAGCTGAAGCTGGTTTCTCTGGTCAGCGATCCGGAATTCTATCATGAGCAAATGAAGTCCGCAGGCTGCCAGGTACTGTGCAGGATCACAGGCACTTACAAGGGCCAACCCATCGAGAAGGACAATGTGGTGGAGCTTGTCAACAATGTCTGCGGCGACGCATACAAAACCGAACAGGCGAGGTAAATACAATGAATCAGACACCTATGGTCAATCCAAAAACCGATCTGCCCTTCAAGAAGGATTACCAGGCAAATTCCTGGTTTGCCATCGGTCATTTTGAAGCGGAGGGACATCTTGTAAACTGGCTTTATCACATTATTATTCCGAAATTCGGCCCGGTTTCCTTCGTGGATTCCAACTTCTCGGTGTACGATGAAACCACCGGCGAATATCATTATGAGGACAAGATCTACCCTGCCTTCCGCTGCGCCATCGAGGAATTTGACACCCCTTACGGCAAAGGCTTTTCTGTCAGCTGCCCCATGGGCACCATCAGCGGCAACCCGCAGCAGATCCATGTGGAAGCCCAAATGAAATACGGCAAGGTAAACTGCACCATGCAGCAGAAGAGAGAATGTATCTACAATGCCGGAACCGGCAGCTTTATGACCTTCCTGGGCGGCAAGGTGCGGCAGTATTCCATGTCCCACATGGATTCCGCCGGAAGCCTGACCATCGGAAACAAGACCTATCCCATCACCGGAGAGTCCTGGTTTGACCGGCAGTGGCAGTTCTCGAAGCAGGAGCAGAAGACCATCAAAATACACATGGACTGGCGCTGGACCTGGATGGATCTGAATCTGGATAACGGTGAGACCATCAGCCTTTGGGATATGACGGACTACAAAACCGGCTCCACCAAAGCCTGGGCCACCATCCTCCATGCCGACGACACCCAGGAGGTAGCGGAAATGGAGCCCATCATCACAGGTGCGGGAGATTACTGGAAAAGCCCCGTGTCCAGCAACAACTATCCCACCAGCTTTGTGATCAAAATTCCCGCCAAGCAGGCTCAGCTGAAGATCGTCACCGATGTAAAGGATCAGGAGATCGTCAGCAAGATGCCGATTTTTACCAAATATGAATCCGCCAACCGGATCACCGGAACCTATGAAGGAAAAGAAGTTTCCGGCTACTGCTATGTGGAACATCTGGGCAAGTGGAAATAAGAGAAAGGAAAGTATTGATGGCAACCTTATGTGAAAATGTAAAAACCATGACCGGTGTCAGTCCTGTGGTGGATGTGCGCAGGGACCTTGTGTACAAGACGGATTATATGCTCAATTCCTTCTTTGCGGTGGGGCATTTTGAATCCAGGGGGCATACGCTGAATTACCTGTTCCACATTATGACCATGGGTGTTCCCGGCAGCGAATTTGCTACCTCCATCTTCTCCGTCACCGACGAGACCACCGGAAAATACTGCGACGATACCCAGATCTATACCATCAACGGCGACAACATTTCCGCTGACCGGTTCTTCCTGAAAGCACCCCACGGCCAGATGTCCGGCGATATTGACAGGATGGTGTTTTCTGCGGATATCGGAAGAGCGAAGCTGGATGTGACGGTCTGCCCGGAGAGCTACCCCATCTTCAACGGCGGCACCGGCAAGTTCCATATGGTAAACCTGGACATTTTCCAGTATTCCATGCCCCACTGCAAGACCACCGGTACTCTGACTCTGGATGGGGAAGATTACGAGCTGGAGGGCATGACCTGGTTTGACCGCCAGTGGCAGATCCCCATGCCCAAGCTCCCCGGCTTCGGCAAAAAAGTCATGGGCTGGGCCATGGACAAATTTCTGGATGGCGGCAGGAAAATGCGCTTCCCTGCCTGGGGCTGGATGGACATCAATCTGGATAACGGCATGGTCATCAGCACCTGGTTCCCGGTGGAGAAGTTCGGTGAGGACTGCTGGGCAACGGTCATGTATCCCGACGGCAGACAGCACAAGGTAAAGCTGAATCCCGTCATCGGACAGGCAGAGGACTGGTGGAAAAGCCCGGTTTCCGATTACGCATACCCCACCAAATACCATGTTCAGTGCCCGGAGCTGGACTTCGACCTGACCGTTGTATGCGCCCCCAAGGAGCAGGAGCTGAATTTTGAAGGCTTCCCCACATTGAGCCACTACGAAGGCGCAAGCCAGGTCACCGGCACCTACGGCGGCAAAGCAGTCACCGGCTATTGCTATGTGGAGACCATCGGCGTGTGGAACGAGCATATGCTGGACCAGTTCAAAAAGTAAATCGAGCCAAAGCTCAAAAAATAAAAACGGAGGAATCGACAATGGCAAAAACATTTCTGGACGAATTGATCATGGTGGCTGTCTGCTATAATAAAACCGGATTTTAATTTCGTTCGGGCATTGTTTGAGCATTATTATGAAAACAGCGAGATCTGCATTTTTACTGTATCGACAGGGCTTATCACGCCTTAGTTTACAAAGCGTTCTTTCGGCTTGCGGACCCAAAGAGGAACAGGAAAACTTCAATGCTTACGGTGCAGCATTTTTTGCCTATGGTCTGTATGGATGGATTGAAGAATGGTTCAAACGAGGGATGAAGGAAACACCGGAGGAAATGGCTGAACTTTGGGAGCAGCATAATAAAAAGTAAAAATAAGCCACGGCTGATGCTCTAATACAACAACCGTGGCTTTTGGCTTATCAAAGACTAAACTGCTACTGTCAGTAGTAGTGCTTCTGTTCGCTCTTGTTTATAATTAAGCCATAAAAGAAAAACAAAAGGAGAGCGACAGATATGAAAAAAGAAAACATCGGCGTTAAGAGCGTTGACATAAGAAAACAAGCAAGAATCCAGTAAAATCAACGCTTTTAAGGGCAGTGGGCAAACAGGTTAGCTCAAAAATTGAATAACCGAGCGACAAAAGGGATGTTACCGCAAGGCAGCATCCCTTTTCGCA
>JAFSEB010000005.1 GCA_017435905.1 Clostridia bacterium
AAGAGTCTAAAAAGGCAAGACCGGTTCTATCGGCAGGCGTGTGGTCGAAGGAATAGTGGTGCTATTTCAAGACCGCACAACACACCGATAGGGCCGGTATTGCCTTTCTTAGACCGATGTTTTCTTATCGGAATACCCCGTTTATACGGCTTTTTTCTTAATATAAAGGAACGGCGCCCTGCATGCAAGGTCTTTTTGCAGTGCCTATGCATCGATATTCATGCAAAAAACAGCGCATACCGTTTATTGATATTCTGCTGCAGCCGGGGATAAGAGGGGGTTAAAAACCGCCGCATGGCAGAAAAATATCAGAAAATAAGCGGCTTTTTTGCCGCTGAACGGCGGGAAAAAGATTTTTGCAAAAAAGTGAATAAAAATGCTTGACAAAAGGGAAGAAAAGGGGTACTATGCATAAAGATAAAACCGAACACGAAATTTTATGCATATATAAAGGAGTTTGTTATGGCGAAGAAGCAGGTTAAAAAAGTTGTGTTGGCGTATTCCGGCGGTCTTGATACTTCCGTTATCATCCCCTGGCTCAAGGAAAACTACGACAATTGCGAAGTCATCGCTGTTTCCGGCGACGTCGGTCAGGCCGATGAGCTCGAAGGTCTTGAAGAAAAAGCCATCAAGACCGGCGCTTCCAAGCTCTATGTGGAAGACCTCAAGGAAGAGTTCGTGACCGATTTCATTTATCCCGCCATCAAGGCCGGCGCTGCCTATGAAAAGGAATACCTCCTTGGCACCGCCCTTGCCCGTCCCGTTATCGCCAAGCGCCTTGTTGAGATCGCACAGGCCGAAGGTGCCGATGCCATCTGCCACGGCTGCACCGGTAAGGGCAACGACCAGGTCCGCTTTGAGCTGACCATCAAGGCCTTCGCTCCCGAAATGACCATCATCGCCCCCTGGCGTGAATGGGAAATGAAGTCCCGTGAAGATGAGATCGCCTATGCGGAAGCGCACAACATTCCGCTGAAGATCAACCGTGAAACCAACTATTCCAAGGATAAGAACCTGTGGCACCTTTCCCACGAGGGTCTTGACCTTGAAGATCCTGCCAACCAGCCCATGTATGAGAAGAAGGGCTTCCTGGAGATGTCCGTCTCCCCCAAGCAGGCGCCCGATCAGTCCGAGTATGTGACCATCAGCTTTGAAAAGGGCATCCCCGTTGCGCTGAACGGCGAAAAGGTATCCCCCGTTGAGATGGTCGAAAAGCTCAACGCCCTTGGCGGCAAGCACGGCATCGGTCTCCTCGACATGGTGGAGAACCGCCTTGTGGGCATGAAGTCCCGCGGCGTGTATGAGACCCCCGGCGGCGCCATCCTCTTCAAGGCACACGAGCTCCTCGAGCAGATCTGCCTTGACAGGGATACCCTCCACTACAAGAACATCGTGGCGGAGCAGTTTGCCGAGCTTACCTACTTCGGCAAGTGGTTTACTCCCCTGCATGAAGCCATCCGTGCCTTCATTGACAAGACCCAGGAGCATGTGACCGGCGATGTGAAGATCGAGCTCTACAAGGGCAACATGATCCCTGCCGGCGTTACCTCTCCCTACTCCCAGTACTATGAAGAGCTGGCCACCTTCGGTGAGGATGCGGTGTACGATCAGGCACAGTCCAAGGGCTTCATCGATCTGTTCGGTCTTTCCATCAAGATGAATGCGCTTGCCAAGCAGGGCAAAATCAAATAAAATACTGTAACAGAAAACCCAACTTCAGCCGGGGAAATTCCCCGGCTGAAGTTACTTGTGTGAGAAAAGGAGAATGCACCGTGAAAGAAACCATGTGGGCAGGCCGCTTTCAGAAGCAGCTCGATTCGGAAGTAAACGACTTCAACTCCTCCATTTCCTTTGATTCCAGAATGTATAAGCAGGATATCGCCGGCTCCCTCGCCCATGTGGCGATGCTTGCCAAGGCAAGGATCCTTACCGATGATGAATGCGCCAAAATCAGCGAAGCCCTCGGCGGTATTTTGCAGGATATCGAATCCGGTGCGCTGCCCTTTGACCCCGTGGCGGAGGATATCCACATGTTCGTGGAGGCAGAGCTCACCAATCGCATCGGCGATGTGGGCAAAAAGCTGCACACCGCCCGCAGCCGCAACGATCAGGTGGCGATCGATACCCGTCTTTACCTGATGGATGCGGCGGATGCCATCATTGCCGAAACCGGGACGCTGCTTGAGACCGTCCTTGAACAGGCGGAGCAGTATGCGGATACCATCATGCCCGGCTATACCCACCTGCAGCGTGCGCAGCCCGTTACCTTCGGCTACCACCTGATGGCATATGCCAACATGTTCGAGCGTGACCTGCGCCGCCTCCGCTTCTGCCGTGAAAGCGCCGCCGTGTCGCCCCTTGGCAGCTGCGCCCTCGCCGGCACCACCTACCCCACCGACCGCTTCATGACCGCCGCAGCCCTCCATTGCAGCGGCCCCTGCGAAAACGCCATGGACGGCGTCAGCGACCGTGATTTCGTCATTGAGCTGGCGGCAGCCATCGCCATGCTGATGATGCACCTGTCCCGCTTCAGCGAGGAAGTCATCCTTTGGTGCAGCTGGGAATTCCGCTTCATCGAGCTGGATGATGCCTATTCCACCGGCTCCTCCATCATGCCCCAGAAGAAGAACCCGGATATCCCGGAGCTTGTCCGCGGCAAGACCGGCCGTGCCTACGGCAACCTGATGACCCTTCTCACCGTCATGAAGGGCCTGCCCCTTGCCTACAACAAGGATATGCAGGAGGATAAGGAAGCCATCTTCGACAGCATCGATACCGTGCTGCAGTGCCTGCACATCTTCACGCCCATGCTCAGCACCATGCGTGTCCGCAAGGATCACATGCGTGCCGCTGCTGCCAACGGCTTCATCAACGCTACCGACTGTGCGGATTACCTTGTGGGAAAGGGCCTGCCCTTCCGCTCTGCCTATAAGGTCACGGGCTCCCTTGTTGCCCGCTGCATCGGGGACGGCAAAACCCTTGAAACGCTGCCCCTTGCGGTGTACAAGGAATATTCCCCCCTCTTTGAAGAGGATATCTTCACCGCCATCGATATGGCCGTATGCGTGGAAAAGCGCACCAGCTTCGGCGCCACCAGCCCCGTGAAGGTGCGTGAGCAGATCGCCCTTATGAAGGCAAGGCTTGAAAAATAAAGCATACAAAAAAGGCTTCCTGCAGGAAGCCTTTTTTTATTGCTCCTTTTCACCGAGAAGATCCCGAAGCAGCGCCTCGTATTCCCTGCCGAATACGCTGCCCTTTTTCCATACGGCATTGAATTCGTGGGATACCGCAAAGCCCGGCAGCAGGATCTCCTTGAGGGCGCCTGTTTTCAGCTGTGCTTCGCCCACCGCTTCGTAAAGCACGCTGATGCCCATGCCGTCAAGAAGCATCCTGAGGATCAGGTGGGGGCTTGAAAAGGTGTGGATGCGGGGGAAATTGGCAAGGGAGTAGTTGTTTTCCCGAAGGAACCGCTCAAAGATCTCCCTTGTGCCGCTGCCCTCCTCCCGAAGCAGCAGCGTTTCCCCAAACAGATCCTGCAGGGAACGGATATGGGCTGTGCTGTGACCGGCGCCTGCAAAAATGCACATCCGTTCCCGGCGAATGAGCATGTGGCTGTATTCCTTTTTGTTGAAATAGCCTTCACACAGCAGGCAGTCAAGCTTACCCCCGTCAAGCAGCGGCAGCAGTGCTGCCGTGTCCGCCACCGTAACACTGATGTCCGTATCGCTGTGGCGGCGCAGGAATGCGCTGAGCCTGTCCGGCAGAAAGAACTCGCCGATGGAAAGGGTCGCCCCAAGGTAGAAGCGCCTGCGTTTTCCGATCTGCCCGATGTTTTCCCGGATGCGGGCGGCATCGTGGGTAAGCGCTTCCGCCATGGTTTTCAGGTATTCGCCTTCCGCCGTCAGCACCGGCTTTTTTCCGTGGTAACGGAACAGCTTCACCCCGTAATGCTGCTCAAGAAAGCGGATGTGCTGGGATACGGCGGGCTGTGTCAGGTTCAGCTCCGCCGCCGCCCGGGTGAAATTCATGTGGCGGCACACGGTCAGAAAGGTGGTCAAACGAAGGTCGTGCATCGGTACCTCACAGCAAAATGATAAAATAAATTTATTATATCATAATAACTCATCATTTTACATTATTTTTTACCGTGCTATACTGGTACAGGATCAAAACGAATGAGGTATATAGATATGGAAAAACTGTCTTCCTTCGCGGTGAAATGCGCTCGCGCCGTGCCCGGGTTTTTGCTGGCAGCCGCCATTGCGGCGCTGGCGAAATTCCTTGAATCCCTGCTGCCCATCCACCTGATCGGTGCATCGGTGATCGCACTTTTCATCGGCATGGGTATCAATGCGCTCAAAAAGCCCGGTGCGCTTTTGAAGGGGGGCTTGAAGTTCACATCGAAAAAGGTGCTGAAGTTTGCCATCATCCTTCTCGGTGCATCGCTCAATATCAATACCATTCTCACTGTGGGCAAAATGAGCCTGACGGTAATGGTGTTCACCCTGTTTACCTGCTTCGGCGGCGGCTATTTTGTGGGCAAAGCCCTTGGGCTCAACTGGAAACTGTCAAACCTTATCAGCGCAGGCACCGGCATCTGCGGCGGCAGCGCCATTGCTGCCATCGCTCCCGTTATCGATGCGGACGATACGCAGATCGCCTATGCCATGAGCGCCACCTTCCTTTTTGATATGGCGATGATCGTCCTCTTTCCGCTGATGGGCAGGGCATTGGGGCTGAGCGATATGGCCTACGGCCTTTGGGCAGGCACCGCCGTAAACGATACTTCCAGCGTGGTGGCGGCAAGCTACGCTTTCAGCGAGGCGGCGGGGGATTTCGCCACCATGGTGAAGCTCACCCGTACCCTTTCCATCATCCCCACGGTGATCGTTTTCTCGCTGATCAGTGCAAGGCTCAAGCAGAAGGAAGCGGTAGGCACCGTTGGCGGCGAACGGAAAAAGGTGAATCTCTTCGGCCTGCTGCCCTGGTTCATCGGTGCGTTCCTTGCGATGGCGGCGCTGAACAGCCTCGGCTTCATTCCGGCGGAAGCAGCCGCCATGATGAAGGATGTGAGCAAGTTTTTGATGGTCGCAGCTCTTGCCGCCATCGGTCTTTCCACGGATTACCGGGATATGAAAAAGGCCGGCATCAACCCCATGATCCACGGCTTCATCATTTCGGCGCTGGTGGTGGTGGTCGCCATCGGGGTAGAGTGGTGCATGGGGCTTGTCTAAACCGCTTATTATTTACTTTTTGCGCAGAAACATCAACACAATGTTTGCATTTTGGCGCCGTATCGTGGATAATAGAAAGGCAATGAACAAATAAGCGAGGTACCATTATGCGCATCACCAACGAACAGAACGATATTTCGTCCGTCCTTGTTTCCGAAGAACAGATCCGTGCCCGTGTAGCGGAGATCGGCGCAGCCCTTACCGAAGAGTATCAGGATAAAATGCCCCTTGTGGTCTGCGTGCTCAAAGGCGCATCCTTCTTCTATACCGATCTTTGCCGTGCCATGAAGTGCCACCTGTTCATGGACTTCATCGCCGTGTCCAGCTATGGTGCGGAAGCCAGATCATCCGGTGTGGTGCGCATCATCAAGGACCTTGATACCAGCATCACCGGCCGCCACGTCATCATCGTGGAGGATATCATCGACAGCGGTCTTACCCTTAAGCACCTGACGGAGCTGCTTTCCTCCCGTAAGCCCCTTTCCATCAAGACCGTCAGCCTGCTCGATAAGGAAGCACGCCATGCGCCGGAGCTTGCGGCGGATATCACCGGCTTCACCATTCCCGATGAATTCGTGGTGGGCTATGGCCTTGACTATGCGAGCTTCTACCGCAACCTGCCCTACATCGGCGTGCTGAAGCGGGAAGCTTACGAAAACTAAGCGCATTCAACCGTCGCTGTGTGCAAAACCGCACACAGCGATTTTTTTGTACGAAGGAGGGAACAACCTCTCGGCACCGGTTTTTTCCGAAAACGTGAAACAAAATCATCCCTTCATCCGTCTTATGGGCAGAAAGGAGTGATCCTTCCATGGAAGAAACGAAACTGCTGCAGCAGTTTGCAAAGATCCGCACCGGGGATCGGGCCGCCTTTGCTGCGGTGTATGAAGCCTATAAGCGGCCGGTGTATACGCTGCTTCGGCATATGCTGCCCCCCTCGCAGGCGGAGGATGTGATGCAGGATGTGTTTTTATCCCTGCTGCGCACGCCGCCAAAGGAGGGCATCCGAAACCCGAAGGCCTGGCTTTACCGCATTGCCCACAACCGGGCGGTGGATGTGCTGCGCAAGGGGGAAAGCCTGCCCCTTCAGGAGGAAATGCCGGCGCAGGGCCTGCCCTTTGAGCACCTTGCGGCGCAGCGGCTGGATCTTTCCCGTGCCATGCAGACCCTGAATGAAGAGGAACGTGCGCTCCTTTCGCTGCGCTTTACCGCCATGCTCACCCTCAGGGAGAGCGCATCGGTAATGGGCCTCAGCCTGCCCACCGCATCAAGACGGCAGAAGCAGGCACTCAAAAAACTGCGCCAACAGCTGAACGGAGGAACCGAATGAAACGAATCGCCATATTGCTTTTGAGCCTTGTGCTCCTGTTGCCCTCCTTCGCCTTTGCGGAGGAGACCGGCACGCTCCCTGCGGAGGAAGCAAGCACCCTGCTTGGCGGGGAGACCTTCCTTGAAGGCGAACAGCCGGAAGCCTGCGCTTCCGAAGCGCCCACGCTGCCGGAGGTAACGCCCGTGCCCACGGCTGCCGGTGAAAACGCCTTCAAGACCGCAGGCGACCTGTTCCAGTACTGGATGAGCGGAAAATCCTTCCCGGAAAGCCCCTATCCCGATTATGTGACGGGGGTTTGGAGCAGCGACGGCGGCACGGATAACCTGACCATCGGCGTCACGAAGGATGATGCGGGCGAAGCCGGCAAGGCGGAGATCCTTTCCTGTATCGAGGATGACAGCACCGTCACCTTCACCTACCAGAGCTTTCCCCACCATGAGCTGATGAAGGTGCAGGGGAACCTTGTCACTTCCATGAATGATGAGACCGGCGCCTACGGCATGGGCGTTCACGAAATGGAAAACCGTGTGGTGATCAGCATCAATGTGTCCGCTCCCGGTGCGGAAGCGTTTATGGAGGAATGCTTTGCCGCCTACGGCGACCGGGTCGCCTTTGAGGAAGGGGAGGGCATCTTCCTGACCCTTGAAACGGGGGTGGATGGCACGGGAGACATACCCGCCACCGGTCTTGTACATGAAACGGGTTTGGAAAAGCCGAACCTGCTGCCCCTTGTGTGCCTGCTTGCGGCACTGCTGCTTGCAGTTGGCGTGCTGACTGTCCTCAAAAACCGCCGCAGCCGCACCGCCGTGACCGCAGAGGGTGCGCAGGTCACCGCCGCCCCCGTCACGGAAGGGGAGATCAAAGCCGCCCTGCAGGAGAACCTCATTTCTCCCCCTGCGGCGCTGGATGCAGGCATCCTTGCGGCAGCGGAGAAGGAGATGCAGGGGAAATAAGGCGTGATGCTGTGAAGGCAGCAGAGAAGATACTTTGGCGGCGACCCGGCGCAGGGGCGGCGCATGCTGCGGCTTCGCCGCAGCCGCCGCGTGCTGCGCACGCCTGCCTGTTTGCGCCCGAAGGGCGCAAACGTGCGCCGCCCCCACAGCAGCTTGCTTCGCCTGCCGCCCCGTCAAAAAATAAAAACACCGCAGTGTGAAAACACTGCGGTGTTTTTTGCTTTGTTTCCGCCTTGTTCCGGCGGATGTTCGTACCGGAACGAAGAGATCTTATTCGTAAAACTCATTCTCCCTGCGCACATCCTTCAGCGCACAGAGCTTTTGCGTCATACTATCCTGCAGCGGAGGCGGCAGGATGCGCATCTTCGTGGGGCATGCCGCCACGCAGGCCATGGCCATGCCTGCCTTTTTTGTGCCGCCCGTGGGACTGAAATAATAAAGATCCACTGTTTTCAACATCATATATTACCTCATTTCGATCAAATCCGTATGGTTTGCATGTTACCACAGAAATGAAGCAGAAACAAGAAAAGGCACAGCGTTTCAAACGCTGTGCCTGTACGTTTACGCTTCCCCGGAAGCTGCTTCCGCTTCCTTTGGCGGCTCATCCTCCACAAGCCGTGTGCCGGAAAGGTCGGTGCGGTAGAAGTAGGTCACCGTCAGCAGGCTGCACATGAACCAGCCTGCCGGGTATGCCATGGCGATGGGCATGATCTCGTTCACGATGAAATTCGCCATCACGAACAGGTAGCATTGCCGGAACAGCACGAAGGAAAACAGCATGATGAAGGTGGGCACCTTCGAGTTGCCTGCGCCCCTGAGGGCACCGGCGTAGATCTGGTTGAAGCAAACAAGAATGTAGAAGGGGGAGATGCGGCGAAGCAGCATGGTGCCGTATTCCACCACCTCCGCCTTGCTGTTGAAGAAGGTGACAAGCTGCGGCGCAAAAAGCAGCACCGGCGCCATCAGCAGCAGCGTTGTGATAACGCCGATGCCCACCGCCGTGGTAACGCCCTTTTTGGCACGCTTTGTGTCGTTGATGCCAAGGTTCTGCCCCACAAAGGTGGTGGAAGCAAGGGCGATGGACTGCACCGGCAGCAGGATGAACTGGTCGATCTTCGCATAGGCGGTCCAGCCTGCCATGCAGTCTGCGCCGAAATAGTTGATGTAGGACTGCACGAAAATGTTGGAGAAGGCGGTCACCGCCATCTGGATGGCGGCAGGGATGCCCACCTTTACGATTTTGCCGAGGATGGCGAAATCCATCTTCAGGTGCTTGAGGGAGACCTTGATGCAGGAGTCCGTCTTTGCAAGGCAAACGAGCACCATGATGGCGCTCACGCCCTGGGCAATGATGGTGGCAAGGGCAACGCCCTCCACGCCCATGTGGAACAGGAGCACGAAGACAAGGTCCAGCACCGTGTTCAGCAGGGCGGAAACGATGAGAAAATAGAAGGGACGCCTGGAGTCGCCCACCGCCCTCAGGATGCCTGCGCCCATGTTGTACACAAGAAGCCCCATAATGCCTGCGAAGTAAATGGTCAGGTAGGCGGAGGATTCCGGGAATACCTCCGCAGGGGTCTTCATGAGCCGCAGCATCATGGGGATCATGGCAATGCCCACAACGGTGAAAACAACGCCAAGGAAGAGGGTCATCAAAATGGCGGTGTGCACCGTGGAGCGGACTTTGTCGTAGCGCTTTGCCCCGTAATACTGGGAGATGACAACGCCGGCGCCGCTGGCAAGGCCCGTAAAGAAGCCGATGAGCATGTTGATGATGGGGCCCACCGTGCCCACGGCGGAAAAGGCTTCATTGCTGACATAGTTGCCCACCACCCATGTATCCACGGTGTTGTAAAGCTGCTGGAACAGGTTGCCGAGAAGCAGCGGCAGCGCAAAGCGAATGATATGTCGTGTGATGGAACCTTCTGTCATGTTCACATCGCCCCGTTTGGCCCGGGGTATGCGGATGCTCGCCATGGCGTTCTCCTTTCGGGAAGTAAAAAACAGCGTGCTGGGCTGCACACTGTCATTATAGCATATTCTTCCCCTGTTTTCATAAAAAGGCAAAGGGAAAGGATGAGGAATGGATATATTTTTGCCGCTTCGTCACCCGTTTGGGCGGTCACGGCTGTGCGGTCACAGGGGCCCTTCCCTCGGTGCCGCCGGTGTAGAAGGAACCGGAAGCGGAGGCGATGAGCGTGTCGCTGTGCCCTTCTTCAAAGGCCTCTGCGGTCACGGTGGCAATGTTGCGCCCCACATACAGCGCCCGTGCCCGTACATGCAGCGTGATGCCGATGGGGGCGGTGCGCAGGTAGGAAACGTTCAGGTTGATGGTGGGGGTAATGCCGTGGTCACGGATCAGCGAGCCCACCAGCAGCCCCATGGTCTGGTCGAGCAGCGTGGCGGTGATGCCGCCGTGCACAACGCCCGCCGGGTTGCGCATCCAGGGCTGCAGGGTATAGGCAAGCTCAAAGCTGCGCTCTTCAAGGTCCGCCGTCACAAGGCGGGGCATCGTCATGCCGTGCACCGCATCGTGCAGATCCTTTTCAAAATAGGAAAGCCAGGCCCTCACCGCTTCGCAAAGTTCGCTTGTGCACTGTACCGTTTCCATTTTCATATCTCCTTGCAAAAAGTATGCGCACAAACGCAAATGGCTGTGCGCGTATGGTTTGATTTTGTTTGTTATTTCCTGCCCGTGGAGCCGTAGCCGCCCTCGCCCCGAACCGTGTCGGAAAGGGAGTCGGCCTCTTCAAAGCAGGCGGTCACATAGGGGGCGATGAGCAGCTGCGCCACCCGTTCGCCGTTTGAAATGCTTTGGGGCACCTTGCCGTGGTTGTGAAGGGCGACCAGCACCTCGCCCCGGTAGTCCGGGTCTATCACGCCCACCTTGTTGGCAGGGGCAAGCCCCCGTTTGGTGCTAAGACCGCTGCGTGCGTACACAAAGCCCGCAAGCCCCGTGGGCAGCTCAAGGGCAATGCCCGTGTGGATCAGCTTCGTTTCCCCGGGGGCAATGGTCTCCTCCGGTGCAGCAAGAAGGGCATAAAGATCCGCACCTGCGGCGGCTTCCGTGCCATAGGTGGGCAAAACTGCCTTTTCGTGCAGCTTTTTGATGCGTACGGTCAGTTTTTCCATGAAAGCAGGCTCCTGTTTCAGCTCAACTGTTGAAAGAAAGCGGCGGTATGACAGGTCACAGCCTTGATCGCCTCCACATACTCATCGGGCGAAAGGGCGGGCTTGCCGTGCAGCCAGCGCAGCAGCGAGCAGAAAAAGGCATCGAACAAATAGTTTTCGTTGAAGGAACTTTCATCTGCATGCTCTGTAAAACCGGGGACGACATAGGGGGCAGCCACGGGGCGCAGCAGTTGATAAAACTGCTCCGCAAAGGCATTCTGTCCACACACGGTGAAAGCATTGACGTAAAAGGCTCTGTGCGTATGCAGGTAATGACATAATGCGTGGACGAAATCCCACACGGTGGGGAAGGGGGTTTCCTTTGCCGGATGAATGAATTCCGTTTCAAAAACCCAGCCAAGCAGTTCGTACTTGTCGCGGAAGTGGTAGTAGAAGCTCTTTCTGCTCATGCCGCAGGTTTCACAAATATCCCCCACCGTGATACGGGCGAAAGGGACTTTGGCCATGAGCGTGTGCATAGCGCTGCCAAAGGCGTGTTTCGTGTCGTGCATGGGTTCTCCTTGCAAAAATATATCAATATAAAAAATGCAATAAAAAGATCAGCTTCTTGCATTGTACACCCATGCAGGCTTCGTATCAAGCACATTGTATGAAAATTATCGATTTTTTTCAGAAAAACTGCGCCACCGTGTTTCGGTACGGGCAAAAAATGCCAAAATCTCTGTTTCATAGCGTGCTTTTTCCGTTAGGTACCCAAGCCCGTGGTCTGCTTCCGGGGAAAGGATCAGCTGCTTTTCACAGGCGGCAGCCTCGTAATTGGCAAGGGTCATGGATACCGGCACGAAAGTATCCTTTTCTCCGTGGGCAAACAGGATGGGAACCGTGGTATTTTCCTTCAGAATATCCGGTGCATTGCATTCCTCAAAGCGGAATTTTGCAAGAAATCCTGCAAAAACGGAGGCGAGACGAAGGAGCATTTTCGGGCAGCGCCCCAGCACGCCCTCCGCCACCTTGCCGATAATGGCCATGGGGGAGGTGTAGCCGCTGTCGGCAATGACGCCTGCAAGGTTTTCGGGCAGCGGCAGGGCAAGGGTGTAAAGCACCGTAGCGGCGCCCATGGAGATGCCGTCAAGGTAAAGGGGCAGCTCCTTGCCGAAGCGGTCGGCGGCGTATTGCGCCCACAGGCGGCAGTCATGGCGTTCCTTTACGCCGAATGTGACATAGGTGCCTTCGCTTCTGCCGCTTGCACGCTGGTCGGGCAGCACGATGTGGTAGCCCGCAGCGTGGTAAAAGGGCAGCACGCAGGAAAAATCACGGCAGCCCTGCGCACGGTAGCCGTGCATCAAAACAAGGGTCCCCTTCGCTTCGCGCTCTGCCGGCAGCACATAGGCGGCCAGCTTCAGCCCATCGTGGGAGGTAAGGGATACGCTTTCCGGTTCCATGGCGAAAAAACGTGCCTTGGCTTCATCCATCACGGGGAAAAAGGGTTCGTAGATCTCCCTGTTCACCTTAAACTCCTCCTGCCCCTTTCTGCGGCGGCAGGCAACGAGGAACACGGCGAGGGCAGCAAGCACGAAACAGACCGCCGCAAGGATGAGAAGGGTGAGGGAAACGGTCAAAACGGTGCGGATGAGCGGCATGGAAAACACTCCTTTTGAGGTGGATGACAGGATTATAGCACACTTTTTCGGGAAGGGGAAAAGAAAAGGGCGGCTGCCGCCCCTGCAGAAACGCAAAGACACAGCCGCCGCAAAAAATCGGGAAAGAAATGTTACTGCTCGTCGAACATCTTCGTCATGGCGTCGCTTTTTTCCACCGCACGAAGATAGCCTGCCGCCACGGATTCCATAAAGCCGGTCTCCGCCATGCGGTCGATGGCAGCCTCCGTGGTGCCCTTTTTGGAGGAGATGCGGCGCCTTAGCTCCGTGGGGGTCAGCGAGGAATCGTTTTTGAGGAGCTCCGCCGTGCCGATGAAGGCTTCACGGGCAAAGGCTGCTGCAGAATCCGGCTCCATGCCGTCTGCCGCTGCCGCCGCCGCAAGGGCTTCCGCAAGGAAGCAGAAATAGGCAGGGCTGGAGCCTGCGGCGCCGATCACCTTGGCGATCTCATCTTCGCTTTTAAGGCGAATGGCGGTGCCGCCCGATGCGCAGAGGGCATGCATGAAGCGCTCCTCCGCTGCCGTTACGTTTTCGCCGATGGCATAGCCTGTTACGCCGCACAGTACGCCCACGCCCATGTTGGGCATGCTGCGCACAAAGTGCATATCGCCAAGCTCCTTTTTGAGCTTTTTGAAGCTGATGCCTGCCATCATGGAAAGCACAAGCTGCCCTTCCCGGAAGAAGGAACGGTACATTTCCGCCGCAGCGGCAAAATCCTGGGGCTTTACGCCGATCATCACCGCATCCGCAAAGCGGATATCCTCCGCCTTCATATAGGTAACGCCGAGCTTTTGTGCCGCCAGCCTGCCGTGCTCCGGATTGCGCTCGTTTACGATGCCGATCTCGTCCCCCCGAAGCAGGTTTGCCGCAAGGGCGCTTTTGATCACTGCGCCTGCCATGTTGCCGGCGCCGATGCATGCAAGTTTCATGGTGTATCTCCTTTTAGCTGCGGATCTGTCCGACGCCGCGCACGGTGTATTTGTAGGAAGTCATCTCCCGAAGGCCGAGGGGGCCCCGGGCATGGAGCTTCTGGGTGCTGATGCCCATTTCCGCACCGAAGCCGAACTCAAAGCCGTCGGTAAAGCGGGAGGAGGCGTTGTGGTACACCGCCGCAGCATCCACCGAGCGGAGGAAGAAGGCGGCATTTTCCGCATCCTCCGTCAGGATGACCTCCGTGTGCTTGGTGCCGTGGGCGGCAATGTGCGCCATGGCGGCATCAAGGTTATCCACCACCTTTACCGCAAGCTCCGGCGCAAGGTATTCCTTGTCCCAATCCTCCTCCACCGCAGGGATGGCAAGGGGATCCATATCCTGTACCGCCTTGTCGCCGTGCACGGTAACGCCGAGGGTGTGCAGCTTGGCAAGCAGCTTTGCAAGGTTGCCGGTGGCCCATGCGGCGTGCACAAGCAGCGTTTCCATGGCGTTGCAGACGCTGGGACGCTGTGTTTTGGCGTTGATGACGATGCTTTCCGCCATGTCGTACCCGGCGCTTTCATCCACGAAAATGTGGCAGTTGCCCACGCCCGTTTCGAGAACCGGCACGCTGGCGGTCTCCATCACCCGGCGGATGAGCCCTGCGCCGCCGCGGGGGATGACCACATCCACGCAGTCGTTCATGCGCACAAGTTCATCCACGCTCTTGTGGGCGGTATCCTCCACCACGGCGATCACATCCTCCGGGATGCCTTCCGCTTTGAGGGCGTCACGCATCACCTTGGCAAGGGCCATGTTGGAACGAAGGGCATTGGCGCTGCCCCGAAGCAGGATGCCGTTGCCGGTCTTGAAGGCGATGGCGGCGGTATCCACCGTTACGTTGGGGCGTGCCTCGTAGATCATGCCGATGACGCCGAGGGGCACACGCACCTTGCGGATGCGAAGACCGTTGGGACGGGTGAATTCCTCCACCGTTTCGCCGATGGGGTCGGGCAGGGCGGCAAGCTGGCGTACGCCCTCCGCCATGCCGTCAATGCGGCTTTCGGAAAGGGCGAGCCTGTCAAGGAGGGATTCGCTCATGCCGTTTTCACGGCCTGCCGCCACATCAAGGGCGTTTTCGGAAAGGATATCCTCCGCATGGGCTTCAAGGGCATCCGCAATGGCAAGAAGCGCCCTGTTTTTCTTTTCCGTATCCAGCAGCGCCAGCACAGCGCTGGCTTTTTTGACCGCAAGGGCCGTTTCACGAAGTTCTCTCATCGGTTTTCCTCCACCCAATTATCCCTGTGGATCGCCACAGCATTTTTTCCGCTGCTGCCTTCCGGCGCATTGGTGCGCCTGAGCAGCTCTTCCTTATCAAAGGCCACCTCGCCCCTGCCGAGGAGCACGTTGGTGCCCTGCCGGTATACACGGACGATGTCGCCGCTTCTGAAATCCCCTTCCGCCGCCACGATGCCGGAGGGAAGCAGGCTCTTCCCGTGGTGCACAAGGGCTTCCTCCGCACCGGCGTCAATATACAGGTTGCCCCGGGTCTCCGCATAAAAGGCCATCCATTGCCTGCGGTTGCGCATGCCCGTTTTGCTGGCGGCAAAGTAGGTGCCCACGCTTTCGCCTGCCGCCGCAAGGCGCAGGGCGTTCGGCTTATCGGTCTTGGTGATGACAACGGGCACGCCTGCAGCCGTTGCAAGCTTGGCGGCGCTCAGCTTCGTTGCCATGCCGCCGGTGCCGTTTTTCGTGCCGGCGCTGCCGCCAAGGGCCATCACCTCCGGCGTGATGTGCTCCACCCGGGGGATGGGCTTTGCATCGCTGCAGGTGCGTGGGTCGGCGGTGTAAAGGCCGTCCATATCCGTCAGAAGCACAAGCAGCCCTGCATGCATCATGGCGGCTACCTGTGCGGACAGGGTATCGTTATCGCCAAGGCGCAGCTCATCGATGGAAACGCTGTCGTTTTCGTTGATGATGGGCACGGCGCCACGCTGCAGGATGATCTCAAGGGCGTTGAAGGCGTTCTTGTAGCGCCTGCGGTCACGGAAGTCGTCCCTTGTGAGGAGGATCTGGGCGCTGACGATGCCTTTTTCCGCAAAGAAACGGGTGTATTCCTCCATCAGCAGCCCCTGCCCCACAGCGGCACAAGCCTGCTTGGCGCTGATGGCGGTGGGACGCTTCGTGTAGCCGATGCGGCGGAAGCCTGCCGCCACCGCACCTGATGTAACAAGGATCACGCTGTGGCCGCTTTCGTGCAGCGCAGCGATCTCATTGACGATATATTCGATTTTTCCGGCATTGATGCTGCCGTCGGCATCCGTCAGGGAGCTGGTGCCAACCTTGACGGTAATGAGTTTCTTTTCCACAAAAATTGCCTCGCATAACTGCGGCAAAGCGCCGCAAAACAGTATGGTGATTTGTGTTTATGATACGGCTTCATCATGGGTTTGTCAACTTGCGCCGCAGCGCCGCTAAAAAAGAAAGCACCGCCGGAATACGTGCGGCGGTGCAGATGCTTATTCAATGTCGATGAGGCCTGCCTTGTCCACGCCTTCCATGGCGAGCAGAGTCTCAAGGGTCTCGGTGAGCCCCGTTTCGATGCCCGTGATGTCCATGGAGATGATCACGCTGGCCCTGTCGCCGATGGGCGGATTCTGCATGATGGTGAGAATGTTGGCGCCAAGCTCGCTGAGGCGGTTGAGCACACGGCTCAAAATGCCCTTTTCGTGGTTCAGGATCAGCGAGATGACCGCCTTCTTGCAGGCGCTGCCCTCGGAGGGGGTGAACACATAGTCTTTATATTTATAGTAGGTGCTGCGTGAGATGCCCACATGGCGTGCGGCTTCGCTCACCTCACGGATCACGCCCCGGCGCAGAAGCTCCCTTGCTTCCACCACCTTTTCAAAATAATCGGGCAGTATTTTTTTGTGGACGATCAGGTAATCGTTTTTCATGGCCGTTCTCCTTTTGCCGTGCGGTCACTGCCAGCTGTCGAGCAGGGATTTTTGTTCCACATAGGAAAGCATGTCCCTGGGGTCGATCACATCCCTGTGGCGCACGGGCTTTTCACGCAGGGAGGCAAGACCCTGCGGCACGGCTGCGCCGGTCTTTTCGTGAAGAAGATCCATGGCGGCAAAGCCGCTTTCGGGCACCTCCACCCTGAGGGCTGTGAGCATGGCAGGTGCAAACTTGTAGGGGGAGGCGGTGGAAAGGATCACGGCAGGGCGGCCTTCGCCTGCCTTGCGGTAGTCCTCATAAACACGCCACGCCACGGCGGTGTGGGGATCCATGAGGTAGTGTTCTTTTTCCCAAACCCGGCGGATGGCGTCAAAGGCGGCGCTGTCGTCCGCTTTGCCGCAGGCAAACTCGCTTTGGATCTTCCGAAGCAGCCCATCGGGCACACGGTAGAAGCCCTTTTCGTTGAGATCACGCATCAGGGATGCAACAAGGGCATCGTCCCCATCGGAAGCGAAGTAAAGAAGCCTTTCAAGGTTGCTCGAAACAAGGATATCCATGGAGGGGGATGCGGTCTTGTGGAAGGGGCGGCGGCGGTCGTAAAGACCGGTCTCAAGGAACTCGGTCAAAACATCGTTCTCGTTGGAAGCACACACAAGGGTGCCCACGGGAAGCCCCATCTTCTTGGCGATGTAGCCTGCAAGGATGTTGCCGAAGTTGCCGGTGGGGACCACGAAATCCACCTGTTCGCCGGCTTTCACGGCGCCCTGCCTGCGAAGGTCCGCATAGGCCTTGAAGTAGTAGGCGACCTGCGGTGCAAGGCGGCCGATGTTGATGGAGTTGGCGCTTGAAAGCCGCACATGGGTGCCCTGAAAGGCGGAGAAGACCTCCTTCACGCCACGCTGGGCATCGTCAAAATTGCCCTTGACTGCCGCAACGCATACGTTGCTGCCTTCCTGGGTGACCATTTGTGCACGCTGCACCTCGCTGACGCCGCCATCGGGGTAGAAGACCATCACACGGGTGTGGGGCGCATCCGCAAAGCCTGCAAGGGCGGCCTTGCCGGTGTCGCCGCTGGTGGCGGTCAGCACCAGCACCTCCTCCTTTTGCCCAACGGCCTTTGCGGCGGATGCCACAAGGTGGGGCAGCAAACAAAGCGCCATATCCTTGAAAGCGCTGGTGGGACCGTGGTATAATTCAAGAACGTGCGCTTTTTCAACGGGCACGGTGGGGGTCAGGTCCTCGCCGTCAAACTTATTGCGGTAGCCGGCTTCCACCACAGCGTCAATGCCGGGCACGCCGGGCAGAAGCTTCTTTAAAATATGTGCGGTGAGCGCATACTGGTCAAGGGAAAGGAGCGCAGCATCGTCAAGCTCCGCCGCCGGGATGGATTCGGGCACATACAGACCGCCGTCGGGGGCAAGGCCCTGCAGAATGGCTTCTGCGGCGGTGGCGGTTTCCTGTTTGCTGCGTGTGCTGAAGTATTGCATGGTTTGATTCTCCGTGAAAATTTTTTTGAATTAGGGCTTGCATTTGCCCTGCTAATATGATATATTGTCCGCAACGAAAAAACAAGTGTTTTTTTCAGAAAAACACATTTTCCATAAAATGTTCTTGAAAGGCAGATTGTATCAATGAAGATCGCACTCCTTGGTTTCGGTACGGTAGGTAAAGGCACCTACGAGCTTTCCCTTCTTCGCTCGGAGCACGGCATCGAAGTGACCCGTGTTTTCGTGCGCCGTGACCACCAGCGTGTTCTCGATATCCAGACTTACAACATCAACGACATCATGTCCGATCCTTCCATCGATACCGTGGTGGAAGTGATGGGCGGCGACGAGCCGGCTTTTTCCTATGTAAAGGCCGCCCTTTGCGCCAAAAAGAACGTTGTTACCGCCAACAAGCTCATGCTTTCCCTTCATTACGATGAGCTGATCTCCCTTGCCCGTGAAAACGGCGTGCACATCGCCTTCAGCGCAGCTGTGGGCGGCGGCATCCCCTTCCTTGCAAGCCTGCTTCGTGTGGGCAGGGTGGATACCGTGGAAAGCCTTGGCGGCATCATGAACGGCACCACCAACTATATCCTTACCGCCATGCAGCAGCAGGGTGCGGATTTTGCGGAGACCCTCAAAAAGGCGCAGGAGATGGGCTATGCGGAAGCGGATCCCACCGCCGATATCGACGGCCTTGACGTGCGTGCGAAGCTGTCGCTGAGCGTGGATGTGGCCTTTGGCAAAATGGCGGATCCTTCCGCCGTTCCCGCCCTCGGCATCCGCCATATCAGCGCAGAGGATGTCGCCCTTTTCAAGCAGCTTGGCCTTACCTGCCGCCTCATCGGCAAGGCGGAGCGCACCATGCAGGGCGCCGCTGCCTATGTGGAGCCCACCCTTTTTCCCCAGGATGCACCGGAAGCCGGCGTCAACGGCACCGGCAACGTGATCTCCTACCGCTGCTGCAGGCTCGGCATGCAGAATTTCTTCGGTCTCGGCGCCGGCATGAACCCCACCGCCTCTGCCGTGATGCATGACCTTATCGATATCTCCATCGGCTTCTCCGCCTTCGATCTTGCTTCCTGCAAGGGCAGCTTTGTTCCCGATGCCGCAGAATCCGTCCATGCCTACTACCTGCGTACCGATGCGCCCGTTCCTGCGGAGCTTGTTTTCCGAACTCTCGGTGAGACCAGCGTGGGCGCCGCCTACATTACCAATACCCTCTCTGTCAGCGCGCTCCACAATTTTGTGAACGAAACGCTTGCAAAAGGCGGAAAAGCCTTCGCGGCGGCACTTGCATAAGGCAAAGCCAATGTGAAAGAACGTCCCGGGCAAGTGCCCGGGGCGTTTTTGTTTCCGAAAAAGTCCGCATTCAACTGCGGTTCAGGATTTTTTATTTTTGAAAGGGAAAAGACCATGAAACAGAAAGCAAATTATAATATTGCCATCCTCGGTGCAACGGGCGCTGTAGGAAATATGATGCTTCGCGTGCTGGAAGAGCGCCGTTTTCCCGTGGGCGAGCTTCGCCTTCTTGCGGGCAAACGCAGCGCAGGTCGCAAAGTGAGCTTTGCCGGCAAGGAATATGCGGTACAGGAAGCTTCCGCCGAAGCCTTCCACGGCATGGATATCGTGCTTGGCGCAGCAGAAAGCGATGTGGCGGTGCGCTTTGCGCCCTTTATCCGGGAAGCGGGCGCGGTATTTGTGGATAATTCCAGCGCCTTCCGCCTTGATCCTGCTGTGCCCCTTGTGGTGCCGGAGGTGAACGGGGAGGATGCGCTTTCCCATAACGGCATCATTGCAAACCCCAACTGCTCCACCATCATCACGCTGATGGCCCTTGCGCCCATCGCCAGGCTGTCTCCCATCAAAACGGTGGTGGCCTCCACCTATCAGGCGGTATCCGGCGCGGGCAACGACGGCCTCAGCGAGCTGGAAGAACAGGTGCGCTCCTATGCCCGTGGCGAAAAGGCGGAAGCAAAGGTGTTCCCGCATCAGATCCTTTTCAACCTTGTGCCCCGCATCGGTGCGGTAGATGAAAACGGCTATTCCTCCGAAGAGATGAAGCTGCAGAACGAGGGCAGGAAGATCCTTCACCGGAGCGATCTTCGCATCAGCTGCACCTGTGTGCGCGTGCCCGTGATGCGCGCCCACTCCATCAGTGTCACCTTTACAACGGAACACCCCGTGTCCGTGGAGGAAGCAAGGGCCGCCATCAGCGCTTTCCCGGGCATCAGGGTAGCGGATGCACCGAATCAGGATGTTTACCCTATGCCTCTTGATGCCAGCGACGGCGATGATGTGGTGGTGGGCCGCATCCGTCGGGACCTTACCAGTGAAAGCGGTCTTTCCCTCTGGTGCTGCGGCGACCAGATCCGCAAGGGCGCTGCCACCAACGCAGTGCAGATCGCGGAGCTGCTGATCAAAAAAGGCGCATAACGCGATCGGAAGCAGCCGGCCCTGCGGTTCCATCCTGAAGTGACCCCAAAAAGTTAGACAATATTATCAAAAAATGTTTAAGCAGCCGAAAGGGCTTGCTGTCTGTGAATCGCAGGCGGCAAGCCCTTGAGTTTTGCCTTAATGCGACGGTTGTTATAATAATCCAGATATTCA
>JAFSEB010000006.1 GCA_017435905.1 Clostridia bacterium
CGGCGAAGCCGCAGCGGTGCGCCCCACCGCCGCAGCCGGAGTTTCCGCCGCAAGCACCGCTTTGCTCCCGCCCGACAGCGTCCCTTGCCTCTCCCTTTGGGAGAGGTGTCCGAGCATAGCGAGGGCGGAGAGGGTTGTTCCGGATCCCTCTCAGTCACCTGCGGTGACAGCTCCCCCGGAGGGGGAGCCAAGGGTGTGGCAGGGAGCGAGCTTCCTGTCGTACGAAAGCGCCTGCTGCCGCACCTTTCCCTTCGCAGTACCATCACGCACCAAACCGAAAAGGAATTTTCACCATGCAATACGAACAGCTTGCCCTCGAAGGCGCAAAGCGCTTTCGGGAAAAGGAGCGCCCGCTGCTTCTTGCCATCGAAACATCCTGCGATGAGACCGCCGCCGCCGTGCTGGAGGGGGCGGACCTTGTCCGTTCCATGACTGTGTTCACCCAGATCCCTCTGCACGAAAAATACGGCGGCGTGGTGCCGGAGATCGCCTCTCGCAGCCACGTGGAGAAAGTGGGTGCCGTCACCGATGCCGCCCTGAAGGAGGCCGGCATCACCGTCAGGGATGTGGACGCCATCGCCGTCACCTACGGTCCCGGGCTTGTGGGGGCGCTGCTTGTGGGCGTCAGCTACGCAAAGGGTCTTGCCCTTGCGGCAGGAAAGCCCCTTGTGGGCGTGAACCACATCGCCGGTCACATTGCGGCGAATTACCTAACCTATCCCGATCTTGAACCGCCCTTTGTGTGCCTTGTGGCATCCGGCGGACACAGCCATATCGTCAGGGTGGATGACTACTGCCGCTTCACCCTCCTCGGCTGCACGAAGGATGACGCCGCCGGCGAAGCCTTCGACAAGGTGGCCCGTGTGCTGGGGCTTGGCTACCCGGGCGGCCCGAAGCTCGAAGCCCTTGCAAGGGAGGGCGACCCCCATGCCTTCCGCCTGCATGCCGGCTTCAATGACAAGCCCAACCTTGATTTCAGCTTTTCGGGGCTGAAGACCGCCGTCATCAACCTTGTGCATACCGCCGCACAGCGTGGGGAGACCCTGCGCCCTGCGGATGTGGCGGCATCCTTCCAGCATGCGGTGGTGGAAACGCTGGCGGAAAAGTCCGTCCGGGCCTGCCTTGAAAGCGGCATGAAGACCCTTGCCCTTGCAGGGGGCGTCAGCGCCAACAAGGCGCTGCGCAGCGCCATGCAGGAAAAGGCGGAGCAGGCAGGGCTGCGCTTCTGCTGCCCGGATTTCCGCTACTGCACGGACAATGCCGCCATGATCGCCTGCGCCGGCTATCATGCGCTGATGGCAGGGCAGCTTTCGCCCCTTTCCCTGAACGCCGTGCCGGGTCTGCAGCTGGCGGCACCGGAAACAAAGTAAAACAAAAAAGGCTTTGCTCTTAGGGGCATCCCATTAAAAAAACATCGCCGCAAAACGAATCCATTCCGGGCAACTGCATCGTCATCGTCGGTCGGAATATCGACGGATATGCCTTTCTCCTCTTCCTTGCATTTCCCCGAAAGCGATCCATTTTGCGGTCGAAGAGTCTAAAAAGGCAAGACCGGTTCTATCGGCAGGCGTGTGGTCGAAGGAATAGTGGTGCTATTTCAAGATCGCACAACACACCGATAGGGCCGGTATTGCCTTTCTTAGACCGATGTTTTCTTAACGGGATGTCCCTTTATGAGCAAGGCCTTTTTTAATGAGCAGTTCAGGGCGGTTTACCTCGGGCAAACCGATACGAAGCATTCCCTCCGCCGGAGTGGGGAGGCGTATGTAAGTCGCCGCAGGCGGAAAAAGCTGCTTTCCCCGTGGGGCGCACGTTTGCGCCCTGCGGGCGCAAACGGGGCGTGCGTCCGCACGCAGCTGCGCCTGCGGCGCAGCGGTGCGCCCCACCGCTGCAGCCGGAGTTTCCGCCGCAGCCCCTGCTTCCCTCCCCATACAACAGCACCCCTTGCCCTCTCGCTCCGGCTTCAATCCGTTCAGCCACTGATCCACTGCCCACTAAAAAACGCCATGCCCTTTAGGGGCACGGCGTTTTTTGTTCATATGCTGCTCAGGTGCTTTTCCAGCTTGCGCTTGATGCGCTGCAGGGCGTTGTCCACGGTCTTTTTGCCGCAGTCGAGGCGCTCGGCAATATCCTGATAGGAGTGACCGTCAATAAAAAGATCCAGCACGCTTCGTTCAAGGTCGGTAAGGAGCGTGTCGAGGCTTCTCTCAATAGCCTCCGTGTTTTCCTTGGAGATGAAGGCTTCCTCCGGGCTTTCCGTGCGCACGCCCTCCATGGTGTCCAGCAGGGGCCTTTCCTTTTCATCGTCGGTAAAGGTGCTGCCGTAAAAGGAGATGTAGGTGTTAAGGGGCGTGTGCTTTTTGCGTGTGGCAGCCTTGATGGCGCTGATGAGCTGCCGCTGAATGCACATTTCCGCAAAGGAGCGGAACACCGCATTGTGATCGGGGGAATAATCCCTAGTGGCCTTGTAAAGGCCGATCATCCCCTCCTGAATGAGGTCATCCCTGTCGCCGCCAATGAGGAAATAGGGGCGTGCCTTGATGCGCACGGTGTTTTTATAGCGCTCGCAGATCTCATCATCCGCCAAGCTGTCGCCCTCCCTTGAAAGGGTAACAAGGGCTTCATCCGTCAATACGGTATAATCGATCCTCTGCATAAACGCCTTTCGTGCTTCAGCGGCGCACCGCATCCTGACGGCGCTTTTCGAACATGAGTACCGCTGCCGCCACGGAGGCGTTCAGGGAGTCGAAATCGCCGTACATGGGAACGGAGACCATGAAGTCGCAGCTTTCACGGACAAGGCGGCTGATGCCTTCGCCCTCGCTGCCGATGACAAGACCGATGGCGCCCTCCAGCTTCGCATTGCCCATGGGGGTGCCCTGCATGTCCGCACCGGCGATCCAAAGCCCCTCATCCTTCAGGCGGGAGATGGCGCCGGACAGGTTCGCCACCCTTGCCACACGGCAATGCTCCACCGCACCGGCGCTGGCCTTGCTGGCGGCGGCAGTCACGCTGACCGCCCTGCGCTTGGGGAAGATGACGCCGTGGGCGCCGGCGCATACGGCGCTGCGGATGATGGAACCGAGGTTATGGGGATCTTCGATGCCGTCCAGCAGGATGATGAAGGGCTTTTCACCCTTTGCCCTGGCATCGTTGAGCATATCGGAAATATCGCAGTACTCCACGCCCGGCACCTGTGCCACGATGCCCTGATGGTTGCCGGTCTTGCCGCCGTGGCCGAAGGGCATGCAGAGGGAATCGAGCTTCTCCCTGCCCACCTCGTCAATGCGCAGGTTGCGGTCACGGGCGAAGGAGAGGATCTCACGGAGGGAGCCGTCCGGGTCCTTCGATACGAGGATGCGGTCGATGCTGCGGCCGCTCTTGATGGCTTCACGCACGGCGTTGCGGCCCATCACCAGGTAGGGCAGCTCATCCTCACGGGCGTTGGGGGCGTCAGCTTCCTGCTCACGGCCCTTGCGGCGGAAGTTCTCACGCTCGGCCCGCTCGCCCTCTTCAAAGCGGTTCTTCTTGTAGGGCTTCTCTTCGCCCTCAAAGCGCTTTTTGCCGTAAGGCTTGTCGTCCCCGTCAAAACGGTTTTTGCCGTAGGGCTTTTTGTCGCCGTAGGGGCGGTCGTTGTTTTTCTTATTATAATAGGAACGTTCTTCCCTGAAAACGGGCTGTCCGTCCTTGAAGCGGACGGGGGATTCATCTCTGCTGCCACGCTTGTTGTATGCCATGATCTATCACTCGCTTTCTGCCGAAACGGCGGATCAGTTTTCGTTCTTGATGTTTTGGAGCGTCCAAAGCAGGATCTCCTCATCGGAAGCGCCCCTTGCGGCAAGGGCGTCAAGCTCCGCTGCAAGGGCCTGCATCTCCTTCAGCCTGCCGCAGCTCATCCTGCCCTCCGGGCAGCTGCCCTTGATGCAGGAGGGGCCGGCGTTTTTGAACAGCTGCGGTGCTTCCCGCTTCACAAGGCCCAGCATGCACCACGCAAGGCGGCGGATCTCCCACTGGGCACGGCTGCAGCAGCGCAGGGAGAAAAAGTGCATCAGCTCACGGGCATTCATGGTGAAGACCATGCGTGTTTCCGCACCGTTGGGGAGCACGAAGCGTGCATCCTCCGCCGGGATGCCCTGTTCAAGCCATTCATTGTAAAAGCCCCAGATGACATCCATCTGTTCTTCATAGCGGCGGATGGCATCATCGCCGAGGGCTTCCACGGAGGGGGGCACCAGATAGTTGCCGCCGTTCTGCTTCACGTACCGCTGGGACTGCACGGAAAAGCTGGCGATCCTGTGCCGGGTGATCTGCGCCAGCAGCGCACGGGAAACACCCTCCGCACCGAAGGTGAAGGATACGTGCTCAAAGGGGGAAAGGTGCCCGAGGGAAACGAGCTTTTCCACGAATTGCGGCGCTTTTTCCCGCATGCCTTCATGCAGGGTACGGATCTCGCTTGCGCTGTAGCAGAGCCTGCCTGCAAGGGCCACCGTCAAAACGGGATCCGGCGTGTTGGTGATAAGGCTGACGTTGAGTTCTGTTTTTGCCATGGAAAAGCCCTCCTTGGTTTAGGATCGTTGCGGCGGTGCCGCATCGGGTGTATCCGAAAGAGCGATGCGCATCAGCTCTTCAAGGCGCACATCCGCTCCGGACAGATAAAGGTAGCCCACGAGGGCTTCAAGCCCCGTGGCGGCACGGTAATGGGCGATCTCCGCATGCTTGGGCACGGTGCCCATGTGGGCGTTGCGCCCACGCTTGAACACAGCAAGCTCATCCTCCGAAAGGAAGGGCTCAATGCGGCGGAAGGCGGCCGCCTGTGCAGCGGCGCATACGTGCTTCGTGGCGGCAAGGTGCATCTTGTGGGCGGTAAGATCGGAAGATTCCACCAGAAAAGTGCGCACGAAAAGATCATACACCGTATCGCCGATGTATGCGAGCACGAGGGGGCTCAGCTGGCGTGGGTCACGCCGGGGAATGCCCGGCAGCGCAGCGCTCACGGCAGAGAGCATGGTCTCATTTATTTTGTTGTGATCTGCATAATCCATCAAGTTTATTATACGGGGCAATGCTTCTTTTTTCAATGGCAATCTGCCTGTATGCGCCAAAAAGCCCACGCATATCGATACAGGGGCAAAAATGGCAAAAAGCGCCCGATTTGTGCGGCTTTTTCCGATTTTTGGCGCCTGTATGGGAGCATGCATAGATCCGTGGGCAAAACCGTGGATTATGCAAGTATACATGTGTGGATAAACCCCGGAAAATCCACCGAACAAGCCACCTTGGGGTGTGGATAACTATGTGGAGAGTGTGGATATTTCCGGTTTGTCAAGGTGAATATTCAGAATAACCATCCGCCGGACATGCAGTGAATATGCACCGAAGGGCATCCAAAAGGCGAAAAAAGCGCATATAAGTGGAGCGAAGAGGCGTTATAAGCGCCCCTTTTTGCGCATAGGATCACCATGAGGTGATCATATGGCCAAAGGAACGGTAAAAAGGCGGCTGCAGCGTGCCTGTGAAACGCTGATGCTGGCGGCGGTGGCGGTGGTGGTGTGCGTGTTTGCCGCTTTTGCAGTGGAAAAGCACGGGGCAGAGACGCTGCCCACGGCAGAAACGCCCACAGAGGAAGCGGTGGAGACCGCCCAGAGCGAGTGGTGCGTGGTGATCGACGCCGGGCACGGCGGCAGGGACGGCGGCGCCGTGGGCACGGAAAGCGGCATAGCGGAAGCGCCGCTGAACCTTTCGGTGGCAAAGCTGGTCAAGGAACGGCTTGAGGGGGAGGGCATCCGTGCCGTGATGACACGCACGGATGAAAACGCCCTTGGGGAAAACAAAAATGCGGATATGCGTGCACGCAAAGCCATCATGAATGCACCGGGGGTGGATGCGGTGGTCAGCATCCACATGAACCGCTTCCGTGACCCCACCGTGAAGGGGCCCATGGCCTTTTACATGCAGGGCAGCACCGGTGGGCAAGCCCTTGCGGAGCTGGTGATCGACAATGTGACGGAAGCGGTGGGCGCTACGGCACGGGATGCCAATCCGGGGGATTATTACATCGTCCGGGAAAGCGAAGCGCCGGCGGTGATCGTGGAGTGCGGCTTTCTTTCCAATGCGCAGGAGGAAGCGCTGCTGCAGACGGCGCAATACCAAAGCCTGCTGGCAGAGGGAATTGCAAAGGGCATCGTGGCGTATTTGACGCAGGGCGGAGGTGCGCAGGAAGCGAAGTAGGGGCTGCGGCGGAAACTCCGGCTGCGGCGGTGGGGCGCACCGCTGCGGCTTCGCCGCGGCTGCGTGCGGACGCACGCCCTGTTTGCGCCCGCAGGGCGCAAACAGGGCGCCCCACGGGGAAGTAACTTTTTCCGCCTGCGGCTGCTTATATTCCCCCTCCCCCCTCAGCAATTCTGCGTTTCCTGCATTTTTCTCTTGCAACTTCCCTAAGGTAAGAGTATATGATACCCTTACAGTAGGGTAGCCAATATAGTCCGAACCGGAGGAAAAGAAAGGAGGCGCCGCCATGAAGATCGGCGAGGTCAGCACGCTGACGGGACTCACGGAGCGCACCATCCGTTTTTATATCCAGAAGGAACTCATCAGCCCCCACACCGAGTGGCGCAGCGGCAGGGAATATACCGATTTTTCAGAGGAGGATGTTTCGCTGCTCAAAGCCATCGCCACGCTCAGGGAGCTGTCCTTCTCGCTGGAGGAGATCCGCACCATGGAGCGCACGCCCGATGCCATCCCTTCCATCGTGGCTGCACGGCGTGATGCCGCAAAGGAACAGCTGGAGCTGGCGGAGAACGCCCATGCGGTGCTTGCAAAGCTCGACGCCACCGGCGTACGGGATATTTCCGCCCTTGCGGAGCAGGCACGCGCTGCGGCAACGGAAAAGCCCCACAGCGCACCGCCGCAGCGCCCGAAGGAGATCAACGAATCCGGCATGGGAGACCGCTGCGGTCATGTGCCCTTTGAGATCAAGGAAACATGGAACTGGGGCGCTTTTCTGATGCCCGTGTGGTGGGGTCTTTACAACCATGTCTATCAGGCGCTTCTCACCTGCATTCCCGTGTTCGGCTTCTTCTACCTGTTCCACCTTGGCAGCAAGGGCAACGAGCTTGCGTGGAAGCACCGCTACTGGGAAAGCGTGGAGCATTTCAAAAAGATCCAGCGGCGCTGGGCGCTGGCAGCGGTGCTCATCACAGCGTCGCTCCTTGCGCTCAACATCGGCATCCGCATTGCGGAAAACAGGGCGGCAGAGCGCCTTGCAGCAGAGGAAAAGGCCATGAAGGAAAAGCTGGCGGCTTCCTTTGAAGCGCTGCCCGAATGGCACGCCTTCCTTGACGGCAGGGAAGAGTGGACGGAAGAGCACAAGCGTGCGGCGCAGGAGAAAAACGCCGCCTATGCCCCCAACCCTTCCGATCTTTTCTATTTTGAGGAAAAGGAATACTACCGCATCCTTTACGCCCATTATTTCGATTTTCAGGCTGCCGGTGCGGATATCTCCGATGCCGGCGAAGTGGTGTTCCCCGGCGAAGACGAAGCCCTCAGCTACCGGGTGAAGGTGCAGTTTTCCACCGGCAGGGAATACGAGATCCTCTGCGAGGGGGATGAAAACGGAAACCTTCTCACCTTCGACGCCGTGCCCGACGAAGCTGCCACGGAGCAGAACATGACCTACATCAAAGCCGTGAAGGCGGCAGGGGAGCGGCGAGCCGCCTACCTTGCGGAGCGCACGGCGGAGGTCACCGCACATCCGCTTTTCACCGATACCTTCGGCGATGATTACACCTTTGTGCAAGGCCCCTTCCCGGGCTTTGAAAGCTACGGGGATGTTTACAACGGCGGCAGTATTGAGATCGGCGGCTTTTATGCGGAGGTCATGTCCGGCGGCAAGCTCTATTATGTGGAGATCCCTGCGGAGCTTGACGGCACGGAAGGGGAGCTGAGCATCCTGGAAGCGGAGGATATGCCCGATACATCGGGGAAGTGAGCGGTTGACAGTATAAAGAAGGCTTGTTGAAAGATAAGCCTTCTTTTTTCTTCGGCGGTATTAAGAAAAAGAGCTCCTGCCCCTACAAGGTGGGAAACGATGCTGCACCCTTGCCTCTCCCTCCGGGAGTGGTGTCCGAGCGCAGCGAGGACGGAGAGGGCGTTGCACAAAGCCCTCTCCGTCACCTTCGGTGACAGCTTCTCCAAAGGTGGATTCAGGGAAAGCTGCATGCAAGATCCTGCAGGCGGAAAAAGTTACTTCCCCCGTGGGGCGCACGTTTGCGCCCTGCGGGCGCAAACGTGGCGTGCGTCCGCACGCAGCTGCGGCAAAGCCGCAGCGGTGCGCCCCACCGCCGCAGCCGGAGTTTCCGCCGCAGCCGCTGTTTCACCGCAAGCTGCCCCTTCGGGCGGCTTGCTCTGTTGCGGCAGCCGCCGCCATTTGGTATAATTGAGCGCAGGAAGACCGCATCGCTGCGGTCATTCCGTGTATGCACATCCACCGTCGGGGGAAACCCCGTTATCACCTTTTTGGGGAGGATCGAACATGGCAGAACAAAGCGGCATCTATATCATGGGCGTAGGCGCAGCCAATGCGGATCTTCACGGGCGCAGCCGCAAGGCGGTAAACCTTCGGGACTCGAACCCGGGGCACATGCATGTGAGTGTGGGCGGCGTAACACGCAACATCCTTGAAAACGCCGCAAGGCTGGGGCTTGATACAAAGCTCATCAGCGCCGTGGGCGACGATGCCCTCGGCGAGCTCATCCTTTCACGCAGCCGCAGCGCAGGCATGGATGTTTCCCATGTGCTGCAGCTCAGCGGACGTGCCTCCAGCACCTACATCACCATTTTGGAGCCTTCGGGAGAGATGTTCGTTGCCCTTTCGGATATGACCATCCTCGAATCCCTTTCACGGGAATATCTGGAGCAGCGCCGGGAGCTTCTTGCAGAGGCGGCAGCCATCGTCTGCGACCCCAGCCTGCCGGAGGAGACCATCGATTTCCTTCTCACCCTTACCGCCGATGTACCCGTGTGCGTGGATCCCGTTTCCACCGCCTATGCGGAAAAGATCAAGCCCCACATCGGCCGTTTCCATACCGTAAAGCCCAACCGCATGGAGCTTGAGGTGCTCTCCGGCATTGCGCCCGTGGATGAGACCGCCATCTGCAAGGGCATGGAAGTGCTGCTCAACAAGGGCTGCAAGCGTGTGTTCGTCACCATGGGGGATGCAGGCTGCCGCTACCTTGATGCGCAGGGGCGTTTTCTGTCGAAGAGCCTGCGCCCCATTGCGGATATGGCAAACGCCACCGGCGCCGGGGATGCCTTCACCGCAGCGGCGGTATACGGCCTTGTGAAGGGGCTTGACCCGGAAGAAACGCTGTCCCTTGCCCTGGCGGCAGGCAGCGTGGCCATCCGCAGCGCAGAGACCGTGAGCCCGAAGATGTCGGTCGCCGCCCTGCGTGAGACACTTGCGCAGGATGGGCTGTAAGCTTTTTCCGCACATTTTTCATAAAATCATCAAAACAAGCCTTGACAACACGTACCTTACGCGCTAAAATAGTAAAGCACGTTAAAAGTGCGTATGCGCCCGTAGCTCAGCGGATAGAGTGCCCGGCTACGAACCGGTAGGCCACAGGTTCAAATCCTGTCGGGCGCGCCAACAAAAAAGCACCCCTTGTGGGTGCTTTTTTGTTGGCATATTTTTGTTCGAAAGGATTTGAAGCCGCGACCGCGCTTTTGCGCGGGGAAAACGCTGCAGTGCAGCGTTTTTAGCGGCCGGGCTTTGGCGAACAGGCGAATTGCGCAGCGCGGAGCGCAAGCAAGCATGCCGATGTGAGCCAAAGAAATCCTGTCGGGCGCGCCAAGAAAAAACACCACCCAACAGGGTGGGGTTTTTACATCTGAACCATGCTTGTGGATCGCTGTATTTTTCTGTTTGCGTTCCGGCGGGTTTTCGCTTTCTCCAAAAGCGTATTTTGGTCCACATCCTTCCAGGGTGTGGATCGGGGATTTGGGTTATCAAAATCCGATGCTCGCCATTCCTGTGGACAGTGGACGATGGACGTTCACCCGCCGGGATGGGCCGTAATTCTGGTTTCCATATTTTTCTCTCTTTCCTGTTACACAAGGCAGCCCTAACGGAGACGCAGGAGATCGAAACCCCATGCGTCTTTTTCTTCTAATCAAAAAGCCCCTTGGTTATGAGCCTTTGACGCTCTGAAAATCGTGACATATCATCGTTTTCCGGCATAAAAATAACGCCCGGCTTTTCCAAGGTGTTATTTCATGCCCTTTCCTGTTCGTCCGTGAACTTCTTGTACGCCTCTCCAATCCTCCTCATTGAGCGTAGCGAAAAATGCGTCCACATGGATACAATGCCCATTCCTCTACGATACTGCTGCGCCGACAATGCTTCGCAAACCTATTGACTGGCGAAACACATATGTGTATAATATAATTAACAATTAGGTTAAATGTTAAAGGAGGTTGTAATATGGGACTGCAACAGACACTAAAAGCTCTTGCCGACCCAATTCGCCGTGAAATACTCAATATGCTGAAACGGGGGCGGATGCCGGCAGGAGAGATCACCGAACATTTCGCTGTAACAGCACCATCGATTTCAAGACATCTATCGGTATTGAAGAATGCGGACTTAATCAGAGATACAAGAGAAGGTAAATTCATTTTCTATGAGATCAACACCTCTGTTTTAGAGGAAACGCTGCTTTGGATTGCAGATTTGAAAGGAGATAATGACAATGCTTAAAGAGCACAAATTTAAGGTTATAATATCGTCTATTGTTATTTTACTTCCGATTTTATTCGGACTCATTATGTGGAATGATTTGCCCGACATTATGACGACTCATTGGGGTGCTGATGGCAATGCGGATGGGTTCGGCGAAAAGGTCTTTGTCGTCTTTGGCTTGCCTTTTATTCTATTGGTCTTACATTTTGTTTGTTTGTTGGTTACTTTATTGGATAAAAAGCAAAAGGAACAGAATCAAAAAGCATTGGGGATGATTTTTTGGATTCTTCCGGTTATATCCCTTTTCGTAAACGGAATAATGTATCGAGCAGCTTTTGGTAAAGAATTTAATTTTGCCCTGTTTATGCCGGCACTGCTTGGAGCAATGTTCATATTTATAGGCAACTATTTGCCAAAAGTAAAGCAAAACAGAACGCTGGGCATCAAAATCTCTTGGACACTGAATAATGAAGAAAATTGGAATAAAACACACAGATTTGGCGGTAAGGTTTGGGTAGTTGGAGGACTTGTTTTGTTGCTCTCCGTTTTCCTCCCGCTTACAGCGATGGTATGGTTTACGGCATGTGTGATCGCCGCTATGTTGATTATCCCTATGGTTTACTCTTATTCCATTTACAGGCAGCATCAAAAGGAAGGCATTGCATATGGTACGCCGAAGAAAAGCAGCGCAGAAAAAATCGCTGTTAGAATAACTGCCGTTGTCATACCCATTATTTTCATCGGTGTTGCCATTCTGATGTTTACGGGCAACATTACGGTGCATTGTGAAGATGAAGCCTTAAAGATCAATGCAACTTATTGGACTGATTTAACAGTCGATTATTCCGAAATTGATACCATTGAGTATCGAAAGGATTTAGATGTGGGAATACGAACAAATGGTTTCGGTTCAGCAAAACTATCAATGGGTATTTTCCAGAATGATGAATTCGGCTCATACACCTTATATTCCTATACAGGTGCTAAAGAGCATATTGTCTTGACTTCCGGCGAGAAAACCCTTGTCATCGGAATGAATGATACCAAAGAAACACAGGCAATATATGATACAATGATAGAAAAAGCAGATAAGTAACGATAGCAACCGATAGCCGGATACCCCGGCATATGTTCCGCCAAACTGTTTGCTTGTGGATCGGCGTTCCCGCAGGGACCCTTTTCAACAAAGTCTGCCATCGTACAATCCTCCGTGATGAATGGATTTTCCCTTACAATCCAATCATTCTGGCTGATTGCAAAAGCAAAGGGAGGCACTTCCTTACGGAGTGCCTCCCTTGTGGGTGCTTTTTTGTTGGCATATTCTTGTTCGAAAGGATTTGAAGGGCGGATCAGAAAAAGCAACAGTGTTGCTTTTTCCCGCCCCGGATTTGCGTCACAGGCCGCCGCACGCAGTGCGAAGCGCAAGTAAGGCGTTGCCGATGCGCAAATCAAATCCTGTCGGGCGCGCCAAGAAAAAAGCACCCCTTGTGTAGTGTTACACTAAAAAAGAGGTCTTTTTTTAGTGGACAATTGGCAGCGAACAGGTGACAGTGGATGTAGGTTTTTCTTGGCTCCCACTTTGGGGGAGCTGTCACCGAAGATGACTGAGAGGGCTTTGGAACAGCACTCTTAGTCCTCATGTTTTTCCACACAAAGCACAGCAAACGGGCGGCCAATGGCCGCCCCTACGGATCGTGTTATTGCCTGTGTTTCTTATCTTATTGCCTCCCTCTGAAGAGGGAGACGGCATTTGCGCAGCAAATGGCGGAGGGAGAGAATCAATTCGGTTTGCCGCAAGGCAAACCCGCAACAACTGCGCCCAAAGGGCGCAATTTCACAATGGCGAAGCCATTATTTCACTTTTTGCAAAGCAAAAAATGTCTCAGCGGCAATGCCGCTATTTCACTTCCCGCAGGGGGCTGCCCTCTCCGTCCTCGCTTTGCTCGGACACCTCTCCCGGAGGAAAGGCAAGGGGTATTGCGCATCGCACAGCTTTGTCATACAGATGGGGCTGGATCCGTTTTTGCTGCCGATCGGGTCGGGAGACAGTCCCCTGCGGTTGGTTTGTGTGATGTGTGGGTACATGGCAGCAGGAAAGCAGCCGGGCGTTTCTCCACCTTAACACCGCATCCGTCTGCATGCGAAATATGCCCGCGGTGTGTGCGCAACTCCCTTCCCCGTGGGGCGCACGTTTGCGCACCTTCGGTGCGCAAACGGGGCGTGCGTACGCACGCAGCTGCGGCGAAGCCGCAGCGGTGCGCCCCACCGCCGCAGCCCCTTTTTTCCGCCGCCGCACCGTAAAGCCATCCCCCACATAATAAGAAAAGGTTTGCCGCAAGGCAAACCTTCCTCATTTGATAATGCTGTTTTACCGGATCTCCGTCTTTGCAGCAGCCTGCAGCGCCATGTCGATATCCGCCTCCGTGGCAAAGGCAGGAATGCCGAAACGGATGTGCTTTGCATTGGTCAGAGCGATGCCGCAGCTGCGGAAATGGGCATAGATGGCATCCTGATCCCCGGCAATGCGCACCGCAAGGGCGTGGGCACGCTTTTCCCGTGCAAAGGGCGTCACGATATCGTAACCGAGGGCTTCAAGACCCAGGTACAGCTTTTCATACAGCGGTGCAATGTGCGCTTCGATGTTCTCCACACCGATGCCCGTGAGCACCTCAAGGCTCTTTTTCATCACACTCAGGGCAAGGAAATCCACCGTGCCGCTTTCAAGCTTGCGGATATCCGCTTCCTCCTTGAACACAAGGGTGCGCCCCTCACCTTCGCTCTTAAGCTCCGTATAGTCATTGTAGCTGACGAAAATGGGGGTGATGTGCCTTGCAAGCTCGTCACAGCAGTAGAAGAAGCCGGTGCCGATGGCGGAAAGCATGCTCTTGTAGCCTGCCGCACTCACGGCGCTGATGCCCCACGCTTCCGGATACAGGGGCAGCGTGCCGATGCACTGGGTGGCATCCACAATAAGGAAAATGCCCCTTTCCCGGCAGAAGGCGCCAAGGCGTTCAACATCGAGCCGCCAGCCGGAAACGGAGCGCAGCTGGCTGACCACCACAAGGCGTGTGTGCGCATCGCAAAGGACGGTGATGGCGTCCACATCATCCATGCCCTCCTGTTCAAAGGGGGCAAAGCGCACCTCCACCCCACGAAGGCGTGCAGCATTCAGGCAGGGCGCCACCACGGAGGGGAAGTCATAGCGGAAGGTGACGATGTTGTCCCCTTCCCGGTAATCGAAGCCCATCACCGCCATGGTGATGCCCTCGTTGGTGTTGTGGGTGAAGCAAACGTTGTGCTCCTCGCCGCTTTGGAGGAGCTTGTTCACAAGCTGCCGTGTTTCGGACTTCAGCGGCGCAAAATGCGCCCTGCCGCTGCCCCGTGCGGCTTGTTTCCACTCGCTGAAAAAGCCCTGTGCGGCTTCCGCCATAAAATCCGCACCGCCAAGGTCATAGGCGGCATTCAGATAACCGCCGCCCTGCGCAGCGGGAAAGTGCGACCTGAGGGACAATACCCAATCTTCCATGCTGTACCTCCCGAATAGAATATAGGTTTATTGTAGCAGAAAGCGTAATGCGGTGGAAGGAAGGCAGCCATGCGCATATGCGTTTGCAGGCATGCGAAGGGGAAATAGAAGCAGCAATGGGCAGCCCGCCCCCTGCAAAAAGGGACAAGGGAAACCATGCTGCCGCACACCGGCAATTCTCTCTTCCCTTGCAAAAGAAGAGCGCATATGCTATCCTTTCCGAAAGCGAAAGAATCATGAAGAAAAAGAGGGAAAAATATGCTGCGCCGTGTGCTTCGGTTTTTAAAAAAGGAAATGGTGTTCACCGTTTCCGCCCTGATCGCACTGATCACCGCCTGCTTTGTGCTGCCCGACAGGGCATATTGGGATTATATCGACTGGAAGGTGCTTGCGCTACTGCTGTCGCTGATGGCGGTGGTGGCAGGGCTCAAGGGCTGCGGCGCATTCCGTGCGCTGTCGGCATTTCTCCTTCGCCGCTGCAAAAACGGCAGGGTGCTTTCGCTGATCCTTGTGATGCTGCCCTTCTTCACCAGCATGCTCATCACCAACGATGTGGCACTTTTGACATTCGTGCCCTTCACGGCGCTGCTGCTTGAGGAGATCGGGCAGGAAAAGGCGCTCATCCCGATGCTGGTGCTGCAGACGGTGGCGGCAAACCTCGGCAGCATGGCAACGCCGGTGGGCAATCCGCAGAACCTGTTCCTTTACAGCGCCTATTCCATGGAAGCCGGGGCGTTCTTCGCTGCGGTGCTGCCCCTGACGGCGGCAAGCTTCCTGCTGCTGTTCCTTTGCGCCATGTTCGTGCTGCCCAAAGACCTGCCCATGCCGGAGATCAAACAGGAAACGGTCGGCGACAAAAAGAAGCTCGCCGTGTACATGATCCTGTTCCTCATCTGCCTGCTGGTGGTGTTCCGGGTGCTGCACTTTGCCGTTGCGCTTCTTCTGGTGCTCATCGCCCTGTTTTTTCTGGACAGGCACCTGCTTCGGGAGCTTGATTACATGCTGCTTCTTACCTTCGTGTGCTTTTTCACCGTGTCGGGCAACCTTGGGCGCATTGAACCGGTGAAGGCGTTCCTTGCAGCGCTGCTTGAAAAGAACACCCTGCTGACCGCTGTGGGCGCCAGCCAGGTGATTAGCAACGTGCCGGCGGCGGTGCTGCTGCGTACCTTTACAGAGGATGCGAAGAGCCTTCTGATGGGCGTGAACATCGGCGGTCTCGGCACGCCCATCGCCAGCCTTGCAAGCCTGATCACCCTGAAGCTGTACCTTGCGCTGCCCGGTGCAAAGGGCGGCAGGTTCCTTGCCCTGTTCACGGCGGTGAATGCGGCAGGGCTCGTCATTCTGCTGCTGCTTGCGGCGGTGCTGTAGGAAAGGAGCGCCTATGTTTCAGTTTCTTCCCACCGATGACCTGTTTGACGGCGAGATCTGCCTGCGGCTTGCGAAAGCTATGGAGGCGGATGAGGAAAAGGGCTATGTGCCTGCCTACAAGTTCGCCATCTGCCTTCCGGACGGTTCGCCCATGGGCGCATGCATGCTGCGTGTGGGGGATGTGCCCTCCCTTTACCACAGCGGTCACATCGGCTACGGCATTCACGAGGATTACCGTGGGCACGGCTATGCCGGAAAAGCCTGCAGGCTGCTGTTCGCCCTTGCAAAGAAGCACGGCATGAAGTCCCTTTACATCACCTGCGAGCCGGACAACATCCCCAGCGACAAAACGCTCAAACGCCTTTGTGCCGAGTGGGAGGGGGGCGGCCGCTTCCTTGAAACATCGCCCGTTCCCGAAGACCATAAGATGTATGAAGAGGGGCGAAGGTTTGTGAACGTATACGAATACAACATGTAGGAAAAAGCGCCTTTTTCAAAAGGCGCCTTTTTTTATGAGGGCGAACAAATCTCGCCTCCCTCATCAGAGGGAGAGAGACACAGGCACAAAGCACGACCCGTAGGGGCGGCCATCGGCCGCCCGTTTTGTTGTCCTTTATGAGGGAAAACATGAGGACAGAGACGGCTTTCGCTCTGCCCTCTCCGCCCTCGCTTTGCCCTGCATTGTCACCCGTCCCGATACGGTGGGAGAAGACGCTGCGGTGGTGCTCCCGATGGTGCGGCGCACCGCTGCGCCGCAGGCGCAGCCGCGGCGTGCCCGCAGGGCACGGCCGCCCCGTTTGCGCCCGCAGGGCGCAAACGTGCGCCGCACCGGCAAAGCAGCTTTTTTCATCTGCCGCTCCTGCATGCTATCCGCCCGTTTTTCCGCATATGCTGTAGCATGATGAATGTGCTTTTCGGTTTGATGCTCTTTGGCGGCATCCTTTCCGCCATGCTCATGGGCGATGCGGAGGCTGCCCTTGATGCCATGCTTGCAGGCTGCGGCGAGGCGGTCACGCTGTCGCTGTCCCTTGCAGGCGGCTACATGCTGTGGATGGGCCTGATGAACGTAGCAAAGGAGGCAGGGCTCATCGAGGGGCTGTCACGGCTTGTGAAGAAGCCCCTTGCAAAGCTGTTCCCGGGTGCGGAAGGGGCTGTGGCGCCCATCACGCTGAACCTTGCCGCCAACTTTTTCGGCATGGGCAGCGCCGCCACGCCCTTCGGGCTTGCCGCCATGAAGGAGCTGCAGCTTGCGGCGCAAAAAAGGGGGCTTCCGCCGGGCACGGCTTCCGATGCCATGTGCATGTTCCTCGCCCTGAATGCCTCCGCCATCGAGCTGCTGCCCACGGGCGTGCTCACCATGCGTGCGGCGGCAGGCAGCGAGGATGTATACTGCGTGGTGGTACCCACGTTTTTGGCGTCCATCCTGTCCTTTCTTTCTGCGGTGCTGCTTTGCAGGCTGCTGTGCGGCGCCTTTCCGGAAACGGGGCGGCGCAGGAGAAAAAGGAAGGCGGCATCCGCATGAACTACATTCTGCCCTCGCTCATCGCCCTGCTGCTCCTGTATGCGCTGCTCAAAAAAGTGCCCCTTTACGATGCCTTCGTGGCAGGGGCAAGGGATGCGCTGCCGCTTCTTGTATCCGTGCTGCCCTACATGGCCGCCATGCTGACCGCCATCGCCCTTTTGCGCAGAAGCGGTGCGCTGGAACGGTTTCTTGACCTGACCGCACCGGTCTTCTCCGCCTTCGGCTTTCCGAGGGAGCTCGTGCCCCTTTTTACCCTGCGCACCTTCTCGGGCAGCGCTGCGGCGGCGCTTTTGCAGGATGTGTTTTCCGCCCACGGTCCCGACAGCTTTCTTGGCATCGCCGCCAGCCTGATGCTTGGTTCCACGGAAACCGTCTTCTATACCGTAGCGCTGTATTTCGGCTCGGTGGATGTGAAGAAAACACGGGTGGCGGTGCCCGTTGCGCTGCTTTCCGGCGTGGTGGGGGCGGCTGCAGCTATCTTTTTTGCACAGATATTGTGCGCAGATGTGTTTTCTTATTCCCATTGATTGCAAATGCATGCCGCTTTTGATACAATATGGGTTGGATGAAATCCATCCAGGGAGGAAATTATGCGAATTGACGTTATCCCCGTTTTCGGGAAAATGATCAGCAGCCACATCTCCAGCTCCACGGTGATCGTGGTGGATGTGCTGCGTTCCACAAGCTGCATCACCATGGCGGTGGAAAACGGCGCAGAGCGTGTTATCCCTGCCGTTGACCCCGGTGAAGCCGCTTCCATCGCCTCACGGCTCGGCCTGCGTGACTGCGTGCTTGCAGGTGAGCGCGGCGGCATCAAGCTGCCCGGTTTCAACCTTGGCAATTCCCCTGCGGAATATTCCCGTAAAAATGTGCAGGACAAGACCGTTGTCATCAGCACATCCAACGGCACCGCCGCCATCCACGGCTCCTCTGCCGCAAAAGAGGTGCTCATCGGCGCCATGATCAACCGCACCGCTGTGGCAAAGAAGGCCATCGCCCTTGGCAACGATATCCTCATCGTCTGTGCGGGCACCGACGGTGCCATCAGTGCGGATGACCTGATTGCCGCAGGCTCCATTGCAGATGCCGTTTCCCGCCTTGCGCCCGGCGATGTCAGCGCCACGGATATCGCAAAGGTCTGCTGCATGCTGTATGCGGACTGGCGTGAGGGCCGTGCAGACCTTGCCCACACCACCCACTATGCACGCCTTGTGAGGCTGGGCTTTGGGGAGGATGTGCGCTTCTGCTTCACGGAGGATCTCTCCGACACCGTCCCCGTTTACAAGGACGGCATTATTCGCTGACCGTTTTTTCGGCCGCTGCCGCCTGTGCGGTGCGGCCTTTTTGTATTTTTGCGGACGAAAAACGCCTGCCTGCACGCACCCACTTCCCCCAACAAAGGAGAAACGCTTATGAAACGTACCCTTGCACTCACCCTTGCGCTGCTTTTCAGCCTTACCCTGCTGTCGGGCTGCATGAGCGAAGCCCTCGCCAATATCCTGAAGGGCGATAAGCCCACCGCCGATCCCGTGCCCACAAAGGCGCCTGCCGCAGAGGTCGTCAATCCGCTGAAGGAGGTCAAAGGCCCTGCGGAATTCCTGCCCCTCGGCGTGGTGATCGATGCCCCTGCCGGTGCGGAGAATGTGCGCTACAGCGTCATTGCGGATGCCATTGCGGAGGTGCAGTTCACCCACAGCGGCTGCAGCTTCACCCTGCGTGCTGCCAAAGCAGAAGGCGACATTTCAGGCGTGTATCTTGACTTCGTGAAAACGGAAGAATGGCCCTTCAAGGATAACGGTCTTTCGGCTTCCGTTTCCGCCGCCAAGGACGGTGCCACCCTTGCCCGCTGGAAAATGAACGGCATCAGCTATTCCCTGTTTACGCCGGATGCACCTGCCCCTGCGGCGCTTGCCGCCATCGTGGGCGCTGCTGCCGGCAATGAGCTGCAGCCGCCTGCAGGTGCGGAGGTGCCCGGTACGGAGGTACCTGGGGGCGTGGTGACGGCGCCCACCTTTACGGGCACCGGCGAGCCCCTTCTTTATGAACCCATCGATTTCCTTGCAAACATGCAGATCACCTACGATATCGATGGCGACACGGTGGTGGAGACCGTGAAACTCACCGAGTATCAGGACAGCTACGGCATGGATTACACCCTGCTTGAGATCGTGGACAACGGCGAAAGCATTTACTTCGGCAACGGCGATGCGGATATGCCCCAATATGGCGAGGTGCTGTGCCTGATGGATGTCATCCCCGGCGATCCCTATGTGGAGATCGTCTTCTCCGGCGATATGATGTCCTCCGACTACATCACCCATATCCTCCGCTATGACGGCAAAAAGATCACCCCTGCCACCATGGCAAGCCCCTATGACGGGGAGGTTTACACCGGCATCTTCGGTCACTTTTACGGCATGGGCGAGGATGGCAGCATCCTCATCGACGATGCGGTGGACGCCCTCGGTTCCTTCTGGGGCATGCGTGACTTTGTCCACGAGGGCAACATGCGCTTCGGCTATGCGGAAAACTCCACGTGGACACGCCTTGGCGATTACAGTGAGCTTTGGGATATGGAATACGGCCCTGCGCTGACGGTAAAGCTGCCGCTGCCCATCTACATGAGCGGCACCGCACCGGAAGTGCTTGCCCCGGGCACTAAAATACTTGTTACGGAAACCGACAAGGAGAGCTTTGTGAATGTAGTGCTGCAAAAGGGCGGCTGGGGCCGCATTGACCTTGAATGGAAGAAGGGCAGCTACAAAGCCTACATTGCCGGTCTTCCCGAGGATGATTACTTTGAATACCTGCCCTATGCAGGCTGATGATTTACCCCTGTACAGCAAAGGAGAACATATGCTTGATCTGATCCTTCTCAACGGCCTTGTGGTAGACCCTGCCAACAAGATCGAAAGCCGCCTCAACGTGGGCGTAAAAAACGGCCGCATCGCACGCATCACCTCCGAGGTGCTGCCGGCAAAGCAGGTCATCGACTGCACGGGTCTTACCGTATGCCCCGGCTTTGTGGATCCCCACTCCCATGAGGATGATATGCACGATGGCGTTATCCACACGGATATCACCCTTCGTGCCCTCAAACAGGGCGTGACCACCCTTGTCACCGGCAACTGCGGCGATGCCCCTTCCGATCTTGCCGCTTACAAGGCGGTCTATGAACAGGAAGCCCCCGTGAACATGGCGCTGCTTGCAGGTCACACCACCATCCGCCGCCTTGCGGGGATGGAGGATAAATACGCCCCCGTCACGGAGGAGATCCTTGCAAAGATGCTGGAGATCCTCGAAGCGCAGCTGACTGCCGGCGCAAAGGGTCTTTCCATGGGCGTGCGTTACGAGCCCGGCATCACCCTTGATGAAATGTGTGCCATGGCAGAGGTAGTAAAGCGCTATGACGGCACCGTGGCGGCCCATGTACGGGGCGACGCCTTCGAGGTCTATGACGCCATGGAGGAATTCCTTGAAATGGGCAGGCGCACCGGCGTAAAGCTGCAGATCTCCCACATCGGCAGCATGGCAGCCTTCGGGCAGATGGCGGATGTGCTTGCCTACATCGACCGCCGTGTGGCGGAGGAAAAGCTGGATGTGATGATCGACTGCTATCCCTACAACGCCTTCTGCACCGGCATCGGCACCACCACCTATGATGACGGCTTCCTTGACCGCTACCACGATGTCACACGCATTGAGATCACGGACGGCGAATACAAGGGCTTCATCCCCAACATGGAGGTGTTTTACAAGATCCGCAAGGAGCACCCCGAATACCTGACCGTTGCCCATGTGATGAACGAGGAAGAGGTGGTCATGGCGCTCACCCATCCCCGTACCGTGCTTGGCAGCGACGGCATCCTTTTGAACGGCGCAGGGCATCCCCGTGCGGCAGGCGCCTTCGCCCGTTTCATCAAGAAGTACATCCTTGATGAGCACCGCTTCAGCCTTTCCGAAGGCATTGCCAAGTGCACCCATCTCGCAGCGGAGCGCTTCAAGCTGGATCGGGGCACCCTTTCCATCGGCGCCGTGGCGGACATCGCCGTGTTCGATCCCGCAACGCTGCAGGATATGGCCACCTTTGCGGAGCCGCACCTGCCGCCCGTGGGCGTGAAGCACGTATTCATCGGCGGCGTGGAAGCACTCCGTGACGGCGAAGTGCTCTGCCGCAATCTCGGCAAGGTGTTTTAACGGTTGATCATGAACAGTAAAAAGCTCTTTCGAAATAGCAGGTGTCCGTAAAACAGTTCCAGTCCCGGCAGGATTTTCTGCCGGGACTGGAACTGTATATACTGCAGCCGCATGATAAAACAACCCATATAGACCGATAAACAAGAATTTACAAATGAGTGTAAAAATGAAGTATATAGAATATGGAAAGCATTGTCTTGATACAATTATTCTTCTACACGGCGGTGGGTTGTCGTGGTGGAATTATGAGGATGTAGCAAATGCGCTTCAAAATGATTATCATATCATTTTACCTA
>JAFSEB010000047.1 GCA_017435905.1 Clostridia bacterium
AACTAAGCTCGGGTTGCTAAGAGCTTTTATGACGATGTCTGCTGTCACTGTAGAATCTTTACCGCCAGAGAACGACAGCACAATATGTTCTTCATCAAATTTCTCTGCCGCTTTTTTGATAAATGCGTGAGCCTCATCTTTAAGATAGTGCAGTCTCAATTGATTTGCACTGATAAACTGAGCAATATGCTTATCAAAGTACTCGTAAGTGTTCTGGTCTTTGTACTGCTCAAGCTTTTGAGATAAAGCATCTGTATCAGCTTCTTGGAATGTTTTGCTTGATATCGAAACAGATTTGCCGTTGATGTAGTATCGGCTGTTCGCTGCCCATACGGATTTTTCAATATAGGCAAACGGTTCCTCACCCAAAAGCATTTCGAGCAGCAATCGTTCCTCTGGAAATACAGGCCGCAAATCCGCAGAGAGATACTTCATTTTCTTTGCACATAGAGGACAAAAGCCCTTATCTGCTTGAGTGGCTACTTGGATAATTGGCACTTCACAATGAGCGCACCAATATACCTCAGTAGGTAGATCTTCAATTGTCGCAGATCCGCAAACCGGACAAAGTGCTTCATTAGTTTCTATATTGCAGGTTTTGCACCACATGTTTGATTCTCCTACGCATCGATTTCACCAAATGGTATATTGGCCTCTATTTTAATCTCACAGTAACACGCCAGCGGTCCTATAAAACGGACTTCGATCGGCTCGTGCAATGGTATGTGTCGGCAAGTGATTCTTACTTTTCCGGAAATGTTTCAAAATCCAACTCTATTATTTGCTAAAGGAATCTTCGGGTAGAAACTCCATAATATCACCGATATCCACTTCCAATATGGAGCAAATCTTGTGTAATACCGTAAGTGTAACTTCCTCATCACGACGCAGGCGAGTCATTGTATTAGGCGCAATTCCTGCAGCTTTGCGTAGATCCGCTTTACTCATTTTCTTGTCCACGAGCAGTTTCCAGAGCTTGTTATATGAAATCGCCATATTGTTCGACCTCCGGTTACAAATATCTCTATTATTATACTCCCTTTGTCAATGCGAAGCTCTCGCCTTGTAAATCATACTTATGTCTTCTTTGACACTTGAATCAAACAATGACCTGCCCCAAAAAGTACGGTTTTAATCCCCTACGTTTCATCCACAAAACAGCAAAAGCGAGAGTGGATACATCCACCCTCGCTCTTTACACGTTCAGATACCTTTCAGCATGGCAAAGCACTGATTAAGCGTTTCGTACTTTTCCCATTGCACAGATTTGATCTGCGCATCGATGAAATCAAACGCTTTCTCCGGAGACTGAATTGCCCACACCGTACTCAAATTAGCTTTTAGCTGCAGCCGGTCTGTGGCTATGTATCGATTCGCCTCAGGGCGAATCGATGCCACAAACGACATACACTTATCGACAATGTTCTGGTCATACGGATCTTCAGAAATTGCATCCAGCATCACATTTTCCAGTGCTCCCTGATGTTCTGCAGGAATAATCAACAGGAGTGTTTGAATCTCTTTCTCCATACCGAAGGAATCCAGATAACGATTGGTAATCCATTCCCGGTTCTTGGTCCCGGCAAAAAACGGAGAAAGCTGCTCAGTGATGTCTCGCTCGATTTCTGCAATGTCTCGATCATCCCTATCAGTAATTAGAACAATCCGTGGAAACGGATCACCGCTGCTTGCGTTCAGGATCGCGCGCCGAATGTCCCTTGAAAAGAAGCGATCAAAATTATCTTTTCCACCAACAGCACAAATCATGAGTCTCTCGCTGCCTTTTTTGTACCAAGCAACGTTCTCATTATGCTCTTGCGCCTTGATGGACAAGTCGGACGGCGGCTTTCTTTCATGTTTCCATCCATCGGTCTTCATCAAATAATAGCCCAGCAAAATTGCATCGGTCTTGCCTTCACACAGGATGAGTCGATTCATAGGCGCACCTCGAATCCAAAGGCTTCACGGTCGGCAGCTACCTCGCGACCAGTTAAAACACGAGAGTACGTCTGACCATTTGCTCTCTTGATGGTAATTACGCTAATATCGTCCATCACCGTCTGTTCTTGATAATCTTGTGTAGCTAACAGACCGTCTACTGCCTCGATACTGTGTGTTGTGATAAACGCCTGCACATTAAACGCCGAACACGCTTTCACAATAAACCTGAAAATTTCATCGTAATACTTCTTATGAATTGCAGTTTCAACCTCATCGATAAACAAAACTCCGTTTTTTGCCTGAGCTATCGCATTGGCCAGAACAAGCACCTTTTTTATGCCATCGCCAAAAGTAGTGAGCGGCATAATACCAAGAGAACGATGCTTGATATAGTCTACACTTCTAACACCGACAGTGCTTTTTAAAACAAGAATATCTTCAATTTCCTCATCAAACAATCGAAGTGCGCGAATGCATATTTCCTTGTAACCATCGCTACGAATTATTTGACTAATAATATTTCCGCGCAAATGATCACAAGGCGAAACATATGCCATTTTTATGGTATCTCTTTTAGCAATCGCCGCACCGGAACTTTTGGAATAGGTGTTGATTTGGAATTGGGTTTCACCTTTTTGATCTCCATTGACATACTTTATCGTTCCCTGGAATTGATCTGCCTCAGATTCTCCCAGCATTTCAGCCTTGCGCAAATACGTACCATTAATTTCAGTTACGTCAATCATAATCCGAGTCTGCTCACCGCTAATATAACAACCAACCGGTTGATCATCAAACTGAGCAGAAACACCTAAAGAAAGTTGCTTTTCCGTATGTGGAAAAAGGCAAATAACATTCTCATATAAGGGAGCAATACCAATAGGATATAGACTCTCTCTGAACCGTGCAACTTTGTATAGATTTGATACTTGAGCAGGGTTTCTCAATAATTGCAAAGACTCTAAAACACTGGTCTTGCCACTATTGTTATCACCAACAATCAGATTAACCTTATTCAAATGTTCAACAGTCAAATTTCGAATTCCACGAAATCCATCAATACGAAAAGATTTAATCATAATCACTCACTCCTTCTGGATCTTCTATGCGAACAACTAAACGTTTTCCCAAACCGTTTGCGAGTTTTAACAATGTCTCAATCGTAGGATGGCTTATCCCTTTTTCTATTTTGCTGACATTTGCTTGTGTTAATCCTGCTTTCAAAGCAAGTTCCTTTTGAGTAATATCCAAGTCATTCCTTGCTTTAATAATTTGTGTACGGATTTCTTCAAACAAATCATATTCTTCGAACACTTCCTCGTAATCTGTTGGATTAATGTTAATATTCTTCAGTGCTTCATCTAAAAATTTCTGAAAATCACTCATGGTACGTCACTCCTTGCTTAAATTATACAGCAAGTTTTTCATTCAGTCAACAAAAATATATCGACAAAAATATCTAAAATCAAATTCGCATATCTTTGTAAGTATATTTAAATCGCGCCTATATGTTTTAATAGGGTCATTGAGAATACACGTATCAATGACCCTATCGGAACAATATCAAGCACATCGGAACAATACCTTTGCGTTATCGGAACAATACATATCTTGGTGGGGTCATTGACAAACACATGTGTCAATGACCCCATATTTTTGAAAAAGCGATTTTACTACCCGGCCCAGATTGTAGATGCGACGGACGATTTGATTGCGTTGTTTGTCGTCCTGACTATCTGGGCCGTGTTGACTTTGATCATGAAACTAACTACAGTTTCGTTATCAAAGTCAACTGTGATATTGCAAAAACCTATTCACACCAATTTGTCAAGCATTTCAATATTCTGCATTGAGCACTTGTCATCACGGCAAGTGCTTTTTCTTTTGCACAAATCTCTGTGCGTCCATTTGTGCGAAGAGTAGAAAATAAAAAACTTTTGAAAAACAGTGTCCAAAATGGCATTCTCGTCGGCTACCACTTGGAGACGCAAATAAAACTCGAACAGAGCAATTTCAAAGAATTTTTGCAAATTGGTTGAATTTTACCCCCTTGAAATTCTGAATCAATGAAAGGTTCTTTCCGGACCATTGATTATTTGCCCGCAAATGTCCTAACAAGTAGAGAGATCTTTTTTCAAAAAGGATTTTTCAAACCCCGTTGATTTTTGCCTTCTGAAATTCCGAATCAGTGAAAGGTATTTTTCCAAACTCAAAAACAACATCAGGGCCCGATGTGTTTTATAAACCAAATTTCAAATCAGGAGGAATGTTTATGCCGCTCGAAATCAAAAGCCGTGATGATCTGATCATCGTCCCCATCAACATTCTTCACAATCCGGGACTCTCTCTGGATGCCAAAGGAGCCGCCGTTGTGATGTACAGCTATACAGACCTTCATTGCACTACATTGGAACTTGCTCAGTTGCTCGGCGTTGATGAAAAACGCGCCAAAGAACTTATCCGTGAACTGCAAAATGCCGGATACGAAAACATCTTTCGTCTATCCGAAGAAACTGAAACTCATGATGAAGCGACGGAACGTTGCGCAGCCAATTTGAAAAATTGTTAAAGGGTTTGGGATGTCCCCAACAAGGAGCACGAACGGTGGCTATCGCCGCGCATTGCTTGCCAAGTATGTTCCACATCGAAGGCAAAAATGCAAGGTGGGTACCGTCGTGCCCTGCTTGCCAAGACTGAATCTGTCTTGGCAAGCGCACGGTGAGCTTTGCGATTTTGCACCTAAAGCGACGCAGTCACATGAAGCAAAAATGCAAAGTGGCTATCGCCGTGCCCCGCTTGCTACTTCCACTCGAACTATTTTTCATTTTTCTAATTTTCTCAAAAATCGAAAGGAGACGCTATGGAAACTACTTACACTTCTTACAATCAGCTCCCCCTCTCTCTGAACGCAAATGACATCGCCGCTGTGCTCGGAATCTCCCGTGCCAACGCTTACACGCTCATGCGCGCCAAAGGCTTTCCCACCATCTTTATCGGCAAGCGCATGATCGTCCCACGTGATAAATTCATCGAGTGGATGGACCTGCAGATCAGCGCATAAGGAGGAAAGTAAAATGACAAAAGAACAATCTCTGCGCTCGCAGATCAAACCCCGGTTCGTCGATTTTCTGAAAGCCGCCGAGCTCATGTACGTTCATCCGGAATTGACAAACTGTCCTCATTGCAACCGACACGCAAGTGTTATCCAGGATTTTATGTGGAGTTGTCCGGAATGTCATAAGTACGGCGATGTGGTGGACTACGTTATGGCACTGGAGCATCTGGATTCAGAATGGGTTGCCATTAAACGCATCTGCCGCACTTTGCAAATCAAAGTTACCACCCTGGATGTCATCCACGCCGACGAGCTGATGGACAAGCAATTTGAAAACACCGGCGCACTGATTGATGGCTTCATCGGGCGCGGTGTGTATCTACTCGCAGGCTCTCCCAAGATCGGCAAGTCATGGCTGGTGCTCTGGCTTGCTCACAGAGTTTGCCTCGGAGAAGATGTGTGGGAATTTAAGTCCAGACAGTGCGACGTTCTCTACATCAGCCTCGAAGATCCCGAGCGGCGCATCCAGTCCCGTGTGGCAGAAATCACCCGCGGTGAAACCGGCAACCTCTGGTTCGCTACCGAAACCGAACTCATGGGTAGAGGCTTCGAAGAGCAGATCTCTGGATTTCTTTTTGAACACCCTTCCGTAAAATTCATCATCGTGGACACGCTGCAGAAAGTCCGTCAGCTTCGCGCTGACCAATACAGCTACGCCGGGGATTACGAGGTCATCACCCAAATGAAATCCCTGGCCGACCGCTTCGGCATTACAATCCTTCTCGTCCACCACACGCGCAAGGCAGGAGCCGCCGATCCCTTCTCCATGATCTCCGGCACAACCGGTCTCAGCGGCGGCGTGGACGGCTCGCTGGTGATGATCAAAGATGAACGCATGGATAACCGGGCAAAGCTCTATATCACCGGCCGTGACACACTGGATATGGAGATGGAGCTCATCTTTGACCGTGCATCTTCCACCTGGCAATTCCTCGGATACGGAGGCAAAGAGCGCGTCCAAAAACGGGATCGTTTGCTCAGCGAGGTGAATGACTTTCTCACCGATGAAGGTCAATTCCACGGAACCGCATCCGAGTTGCTGACGATCCTTTCGGCCAGAACAGAATTGCAGATCAAGTCAGCAAATGCTCTGACTCGATTGCTCAATCCGCAGAAATCCATGCTTCAGTACGAGTACGGAATCCTCTACAATTTTGAAAGAACCGGCAAGGAGCGCACCCTGCATCTGACGCGAATCATCAATGACGATAGTGACGATACCCTGACCCCCGGTAAAGATACCGTCACTATCGTCACAGAGCAAAAATGAGCCGATGCCACCATCGGCATCGGCTCATCATAAAATTAGATTTTCAATCTGTAGTTTGTTCTTCTCCCAGAGCACCTACACTTTCATACTCTTCTTGTCCAGCACCTCTATGAACCTGATTAATGTGAATGAGTTCTTGCATTACACCAATAATGCGCTTAGAGTAAATAACTTTTACAATCAGTTCCTCAAGCTCAGCACGCGTATTGCACTTGATAATATAACCAGCATCAGACTCCGAATAAACATCGTCAGCGATATGCTGCTCGAGAATAACATTTACAGGATAATTGCTAATGCCGTACTGCAAATAGCAAACCCTGTACTTGTAACTCGGATAGGCAGGAGTGCTCAAATAGAACTCGTATTTGTGTTTTTCTTCCCCCTGCTTTCCCAAAGTTGTTTGAATATCGACTCTCTTCTCGACAGTTCCTAACGCTGCAGATAATCCTGCTAATCCCGATTGTGTATAAGAATATACATGTCCAGAAAAAGTTGCTACTTTTCCCTGAACGATATTATTTGTTTCGTCCGCAATCTGATTTGCGATCTCCTCGACAACAGTATTTGGTGCCGTCAGATCAATATCGGCAAAATTCAGTTTGCTCGAAAGGTCAATTTTCGTTCCCATGACAAACCTCCTTAATTTCAAAAACGATTGGAAAATGGTCGCTTATGTCCTCGTTCGGATATCCCTTATCAGTCAAAAACGAATGCGATTGCGTTTCAGTTATTATTTTCAACTGATCTTTTGTGAAACGGTCATATAGTACAGGTCTAATCAAAACCTGATCATAAATATTCCAGAACACATTTCCAATCTGGTTTCCACTATAAAAATGTGTCCCATACGGCTGTTTAAAGTCCCCCAAGAAGTTCCACATAGGATTGTAAAACATCTTAAACTCTTCGTCACCAACTACACGAGATTTTCTACTCGCAACACTGTATGTAGGAATACCATGGAACATATCCGCGTCAATGCACCCTTCGTCAAAAGGATTGACATTAAAATCTCCAACAACAATCGTATTCTCAGTATTCAACGCCGCTTCAAGTTGGTTGATATCTGAAATTATTCTCCCAATTACCACGCGCCTCATTCCAGCACCTTGTGAATAAATCTGACTTGGTAAATGAACACAGCACAGAATATCTATTTTATTAATGACCTGCATTGATGCGTACTTCGATTGAGGGCCAGGCTCAACATTTAAAACAGATCCTAAAACAGTTATACGATCACAACCTGTTGCCATGTACCTACGCATTAGGATTCCTTTGTCGGATAACAAGGCAATCAGTTGATCAGCGTTAGCGGTATACTCCGCTAATACAACCATTGAAATCTCGTTCTCAACAATAACATCAAGAAGCACTGAATTGATATTATTATTTTTATGGGTATTCCAAAACAGCACTTTCATAATGCTTCCTCTTTTTCAACACAGGCGAAAAACTTACAAAATAATTATAGCTCAAAACCTTTACAAACACAAGCTCAGATAGATGGATGCATAACAAGGCACAGAACAGAAAAGCCTGTCGCAGTATTTAGTATTGATCATCGATAGTTCATTCTCCCCATTTTTAAAATTTCTCCCTCCCAGCGGTTCAACCCACTTCAAAAAACCACAAGGTTATGTTAAGCTATAAATGCGAAACGCCTTGTACCAGAGAAAGGAGTACAATTGGCAAAAAGAAGATCTAACGGCGAAGGAACACTTCGCCAGCGTCCCAACGGACTTTGGGAACTGACCCTCATGGACGGCTTCCAGAGTGACGGCAGACGCAAATATAAAAGTTTCTACGCAAAAACCCAGAAAGAAGTAAAACAAAAGGCCCGGGCGTACCAGGACGCCAAGGCCGAGGGCATTGAGGTTGATGTGGTCTACTACTTCGACGAGTGGGCCGATCTGTGGTTCGAGAGCCACAAGGACAACATCATGCCCACCACACAGGAAAATTATCAATACACGCTGCGTATCCTCAAGGCCGCGTTCCCTCACAAGAAGATCCGCGACATCAAACCCTTTGACATTGAAATGATGCTCAAGAAGCTGCGCCGTGATGGGCGCTCCACTTCCTGCCTCACCCAATGCAGAGGCATGATGTATCAGATCATGAACAAGGCCGAGGCCAACGATCTCATCCGCAAGAACCCGGTGCGCTTCGCAGAAAAGATGCGATACCGCGAACCGGTGAAACGGAAGGATGCGTTCACGGCAGAAGAAGTCTCCATCCTCATGGAACGACTTCCCGAAAATCGCATCGGCCTCAGCATCCGTCTGATGCTGGGCACCGGCATGAGAACGCAGGAGCTCTTGGCCCTGGAACCGCGCCACATCGAAACGGACGGCTCTCACATCCGCATTGAACAGGCCATCAATATGCAGAAAGGAACTGCGGTGGTCGGCTTACCCAAATCCCGGGATAGCTACCGAACCATTCCCGTTCCTCAAAGTCTGCGATGGTGTGCTGTGGCTCTGAGGCAGACGGAGAAGAAGTTTGTCTGGGAGGAACGGAAGAAGGACAATCCCTGCAATCCCTCTCACTTCCGCGATCAGTTCCGCAAGGCACTGGAAGCCATCCCGGAAGTTCCAACCCTCACGCCCCATTCCTGCCGACATACTTACGTCTCGCAGATGCAAGCATTGGGTGTGGATCTCTCCACCATCCAGAGCATTGTGGGTCACGCCGATGTGGATATGACGCAGCATTACCTCCACGTACAGGAATCCATCCGACTGGATGCCATCGATCGGTTCAGCAAAGCCTTTCCAACAGGCCGCAGCGGACCGGATGATCCGGACGGAACTACCTGCGGGGTCATTCAATTCCCCAATGTGGGATGATGTGACGCCCTGTCCAGAGTGTGCCATTGTAATTCTGGTACGAACTCTGGTACGTAAAGTTCCGCGGAAAGCAAGTGTTCCGCGACTTCTTGAATAAATGCGACAGAATGGACAAAAACGGCAGATTTCAGACGAAAAAAGACCTGAAATCTTACGATTTCAGGTCTTTCTGGTGGAGATAAGCGGGATCGAACCGCTGACCTCTTGAATGCCATCGGATTTTTGAGACATTCTTCAATTTCAGTACATAATGATCGCCCGGACAGGGCAAACGGGCGTGCAGTAGCCGCAGGTGAGGCACACGTTGTGGTCGACCTCGGCAAGACCGGTTTGGTTGTAAAAGATCGCACTGTTGGGGCAGGCCGCTTTGCAGGCGCCGCAGCCTTCGCAATCCTCCTGATTGATGTAGATCTTCTTTTTCGAAATATCCGGATTGTAATCCGCTGCCATCGTGCCGTCAAGGTAGGCAAGAATATCATCGATCTCCTCGGTTTTTCCGAAGCCGATCATAACAGAATCGATCTCCGGTTTCGAAAACACATAATCAAGCGCCTGCCGGTAATGTCCGGTAAGGTTTCCGCCACCGAAGGCTTTCATGGAAAAGATGCCCTTCCCCGCCCTTTTGCATGCGCCGATGGCTTCCATCATTTCATCCGCAGAGGCAAAACGGTTTCCGCTGCGAATACCAAGCCCTGCATAGTTGATCAGCGGAAATACCACGTCGAGCTCCTCCATCCTCGCTGCCGCTGCCGTTATATCCACATGGTGGGTGGAAAGACCGATGGCTTTTACAAGCCCACGGGACCGTGCATCCTTCAGCGCCCCCCATGCGCCCGCACGCTCTTCAAGCTGCCCGGACCGTACCTCATGCATCAAAAAGATATCGATCGCATCCCGTTTCAGCGTCTGCCTTGCTTCCTCTATCGCTTCCATCATCCCGGCATAGTCGGCACTCAAAGATTTGGAGCAAATAACCACATCATCAAATCCCCCATTTTCCAGCGCCTTTACGATATACGGATAAGCCTGATAATACTGTGCGGTATCAATAAAGTTGATACCGTTCTTTAGCGCATACCGAACGACCCTCGCCCCTGCGTCCACACTCAGCGCAAGCTGTGCAGGTCCGATCGGAAGCACGCCAAAACCAACAGCGCTTACTTTGATACCGGTTTTTCCCAATTCGTTCTTTTTCATTTTCATTCCCGTTTTCTTTTTTGCCGTATACTGCCGGCGGATCCACATCATATTTGCAGTGTTGACAACAAAAATTATAGCACTAATCTTCTCTCATTTCCATGCGGTTCACCGATCGTTATACCGCATTTTCATCAGCACTCGCATTTCCCACGGCAAAAGAGTATACTTTTTTTACAGAATACCAACAGAAGGAGGATGCTGAATATGCAAAAAATCATTCGCAATGCAATCCGCTGCAATATTTGCAATGAGGTCATCGAATCGAAACGTGTGCACGAATATAAAGTCTGCAGCTGTGGCGCCTGCGGTGTGGACGGAGGTCACGAATATCTGCGGCGGACATTCCGTGAGAAAGGCTGTTTTACCGAATTATCCGTCACAGAAGTGCCGGAGGAAAACGTCGAACAGCATTGAAAAGCGAGCAATATGAAAGAGCCTTCGCAGGAAGGCTCTTTCGATTATTTCGGTTTATTCCGCGATGCCGCAGACGCCGAAGCCGCCGGGGCCGCAATGCGTGGTAACAACGCCGCCTGTCGGGATCCAAAGGATCTCCCTGAAACCCATTTTTTCTGCCATTGCCTGTGCATTTTTGCGGATGCTGTCTTTCAGGCCCTTGGAATACACAAACGCAATGATCTCTTTTTTGAAATGATTGGCTTCCGGGAACTCCTGCAGAAGTTCAAGCGCAACACGATCCATCTTGCCGCGATACTTTTTCGTTGCTTTCAGAAAACCGCCCTGCAGCTCGATCAACGGGTTCAAAGAAAGGATCTTTGCGCCAAGGTAAGCTGCGTTGCTGACACGGCCGCCTGCACGCAGGTAAGCAAGATCGCCGGGGAAAAAGCCCATCCGCACCTGCTTGCATATCTCATGCACTTTTGCAATAACTTCTTCATGCGGTGCATCGGGGTTCGCTTCAAGATAACGGGCGACCAGGATCAGCACGAGTGACTGCCCTGCGGAAACATGTCCCGTATCGATGCTGGTGATATTCTTCCTGCCCTCAGCCGCCAGGATCGCACTCTGATAGGAACAAGTCGTTACGGCAGAGTAAGCAAGATGCAGAATATGCCTGTCAGGATATGCACTTTGGATCTCGTCAAAGACTTTTACGAAATCTTCCACGGTGCTGCCGCTGGTTTTTGTCAGGATCTTGGTGTTTTCAAAAAAGGAATAAATATCTTCAACCGGAAAGGTGCCGTCATCCCGTGTTTCATCGCCAAAGGTCACGTGCATGGGAACGGTAACGATCCCGTATTGCTGCGCAAATGCGGCAGGGATATCGGAACCGGTCTCTGCCAGCAGAATGTACTTGTTCATTTCTTTCTCCTGTTCAACGGTAATCGGTATGCATCCATGCGAATTTATCATCTGTTATATTAAAAAACAATGCATGATACAGAGAGTATGCTATTCAGAAAAGAGAATTCCGAACTCTACCAATGGTAGAGTTCGGAATAATGCCTGTTTTTCTTGATTTTTCTGCATTTTATCTTTTTAACAGCCTTTTTCTGTTTTTTCCTGTCAAAGAATCATCGATGCATTTTTATCATCAGATGCCAAATATTCAGCCGATTGCCCGACAGTTTTCCCATCCATTTTCCATCCTTTTTTCAGCAAAGTCTTTCCCTTTTCGTCAGAATGTGAGAGAATAAAACAATGGAAGACAGGCGGTCAGCCGCTGAAACTTATCGCAGGAGTAAAACCATGGGCAGCTTTGTGGTCATTGATCTTGAAATGTGCATCATTCCCAAAGGGGCAGGAAGAAAGATATACCCGTGGTACGGGGAGATCATTCAAATCGGTGCTGCCCTGCTCAATGACCGCTATGAAACGGTGGATACCTTCAAAACTTATGTATCGCCCGAATACGGCTCTATTGACCGCTACATCGAAGCGCTGACCGGCATCACCAACGAGGATACCCGTTTTGCCCCACCCATTCGGCAGGCGCTTTCCGCTTTCATGCAATGGGTACCCCATGATTCTGTTTTCGTTTCCTGGAGCAATGCCGACAAGATGCAGCTTGAAAACGAAACAGCATGCAAGAATATTGATGTTCCGATGCTGCAGCAGTATCTTGATACATGGATCGATTGTCAGCAGCTTTTTGCAGAAGTCATGGATTCAAAGAAGCAGTATGGGCTGACGGATGCATTGATCATTGCAGACATCGATTATGAAGAGCATGCGCACGATGCACTGGTGGATGCATGCAACACAGCAAAGCTGTTTGCGAAAATAAAGCGTGAGCCTGATATGCAGCTCAATCCCCTGTATTGCAGCGAAGAAAATGCGGTTTCAGCCGTACACAACCCGTTTGCAGCGCTAAAGAACGCTAACCTGTCGGATAACTGATCGGCACGTTTGAAAGGAGAACAGCCATGGAAAGCAGCCTCCGTCCCAAAATTGCAATTTGCTACGACTTTGATAAAACGCTTTCCCCCGATGATATGCAGACCTTTACGCTCATCCCCTCTTTCGGGATCGATAAGGCTGTATTTTGGGATGCCTCCAACAAACTTGCGGTAGAAAACCGCATGGACAAAAACCTTGCCTGGATGTATGAACTGATCCGCTTCTCAAACTTTAACGACCGGTCCCTCCACCGGGATTATTTTCGGCAGGCAGGCGCAGATGTACCGCTTTACAGCGGCGTGACAGCGTGGTTTGATGCCGTAAACGCCTATGCCGGTCAATGCGGCATCGATGTGGAGCACTATATCATCTCCTCCGGGCTGAAGGAGATCATTGAGGGCAGCCCTATTGCCCATCACTTCGAAAGGATCTACGCCTCCTCCTACTATTACAATGCGGATGATGTGGCTGTATGGCCGGCACAGGCCATCAACTACACCAACAAAACGCAGTATATTTTCCGCATTGCAAAGGGCTTTCTTGAAGAATACGATGACCGTGTCAACGACAGCATGCCGGAGGGCGATCTTCGTATCCCCTACGAAAACATCGTCTATATCGGCGACAGCGAAACGGATATTCCCTGCATGCGCCTTGTTAAAAGCAAGGGCGGTTATTCCATCGGCGTCTTTGATCCCATCAAAAACAACCGCAGCCGTGTCCACCAGCTATTCAACGATGACAGGATCGATTTTTACGCACCTGCGGATTATACGGAAACCGGCGAGCTGTTCGGCTTCATGCGCAAGATCATTTGCGATGTCGCCGCAAAGGAACAGATCAAGGCGGAAAAAGAGCGGCTTTCCCTTCAGGCGAAAGGGTTGCTGTAAAACACGGTCTATTTAAGCGCAATTTCAAAAGCCCCGGCAATAGCCGGGTATTCGTAAAACAGTAATATCTCAAAATACGGAGAAACGATGCTGAGTTAACTCAGGCATCGTTCCTTTTTATATTTTTCTGAAAAGTGTAACCTCACAACCCTAAACGGTGCTTATTAGGGTGAAGGCCTTTCAATACGGAAAGAAAGGAGATGAAAGCCTTGGACGATAACAGAATCGTTGAATTATATTTGCTGCGTGATGAAACAGCAATCAAGCAAACTACTGAAAATTATGGCAGCCGCTTGCGCTCGTTGGCGTATGGAATTGTCGGAGACCCGCAGACAGCCGAAGAATGCGAAAACGATACTTACATGGAAGCGTGGAACACGATTCCACCCCATGAGCCAAGAAGCTATTTGTATGCGTTCCTCGCTCGGATCACCCGTCACATTTCTTTGAACTGCTGCCGTGACCGCAGCCGATTGAAACGCAGCGCATTTATATGTGAACTCAGCGCAGAGATGGAGCAGTGTATTCCTGTCCCCGATGATGCCCAGTGCCGCATGGATGATATGGCGTTGAGCGATGCAATCAACGGATTTCTCAGTAAACTGGATGAGGAAAAAAGGAATATTTTTGTTCGCCGGTATTGGTATCTGGATTCCGTGGCTGCCATTTCCAAACGCTTTGCTTTATCTGAAAGCAAAGTGAAAACTACGCTCTTTCGTTGCCGTACCGGGCTTCGGGAGTATCTTGAAAAGGAGGGTTACACTTTATGAGAGGAAATGAATTTTTAGATAAGATGGAGCTTATTGATCCTGCCTATGTTGAAGCGGCAGACGCTACGCCGAAAAAGAAAAAAAGTGTTGGGGTTAAATGGGGAGCCGTTGCTGCCTGTTTTGCGTTGATGATTTTTGCAGGGACAAGGATTTTGCCACAAGATGAGCCGGGACTAAACTCTGATCTGCCTATGCTATCGATTTCTGAAAACACAGCAGCAATGGGATATGAGGGATATATGGCTTATGATATTTCAGAACTTATAAATGCCAATCCTTGGAATGAAGATTCTGAGATATCCACACTGCCCGTTTATCAAAATTCTTTAACCTATGACGCAAACTTTATTGTATCGGGGGCGGATTTTGATAAGATGCAGGAGTTTATATTGGATGTTGCCGGGAGATTGGGACTTGATACAAATAACTTGACTATCACCGACAATGCGCCAGACGAAGAATCTCAACAGAAGATAATTGAAAAGTTCCAAAGTGTAGGAGATGCTGTTCCATATGGATACTTTGACCCGACAAAATTGATCATTGACGCAGATGGAATAAAAATCGAAGTTGATCAATCTATGACAGCAAAAGTATCTTTCGATCCCGCAGTACAGCTTCCCGAAGAATATAACTTTACGCACTTTGCATCCTATGATGATAAGATTGCCGTAGCTGAATATTTGAAAATCAAATACGAAGATTTTATCGGCATTGGTAACCCACAAGCGAATATATATGGCGGCGACTATAACATTTACAATCAACAGATGTATTCCATCGAGTTTTTTAATGCAAACGGAAGCGAAATCGAGCAACTTATCAATTACAATTTCAATCGAGTGACTTTCGGTTGCGATGATGAAGGCAAGCTGTTTATAGCAAGAGTATATCAGCCCGATTTGTCTGTCAAAATTGGAGATTATCCAATTATTAACTCGGAGCAGGCAAAAGAGTTGTTGTTAAATGGTAATTACATTACCACAGTTCCCTATGAAATTTCTAAAAAAAAGTTTATCAAAAAAGTGGAACTCATTTACCGTACAGGTGAACATGAAGGATGTTTTATGCCTTACTACCGTTTCTATGTAGAACTGCCAGAAGATGAGCGGGAGAACGGACTGAAAACCTACGGAGCATATTATGTTCCTGCCGTGGAAAGTTCCTATATTTCCAATATGCCAGTATGGGACGGAAGTTTCAACAAGTAAACGAAACCGAAGAAATCCCTTTGGAACAAAGGGCGCACTTCTATACAGGGGCAAGCCCTGTATGTGCGCTCTGCGAGGCAGACAGCCCGGACGATTGAAGTCCGGGCTGTTTTGCGTCACTCCGTTCCGAACAAGGGGCTGCACCCCTTGCGCCGCTTTGCGGCTATCCCAAAGAGAAACCTCTGCACGAATAGCTTCGTACAGAGGTTTAACTGTTTTATGGACGCCGCCGATACTGCCGGGGTTTTTTCTATTTCACATGCTGTTTCACAGGGCTTATTTCCTTTGTGCCGCTGTTTTAATCACGGGTGACCACCAGCTTGTTGGCAGTGGTATGAAAGGTAAAGGTATACGTACCGCCTCTCGCCCTCAGCCTGCAGTTTTCCTGCACGGATGCTGACATTTCCCAGCCGCCGTTTCCGGTGGTATCGTGGATGGTGCCGCTATTGCCAAGCCAGATATCTTCGATCTTGATCTTGAATTCATGATCATCCGCAGGCAGGGCAACCTTCTTCACAACCGTGTTTTCCGCCTCACCGAAGCCCATGAATTCTGCCTGATTCCAGCCATTGAAGCTGGCGGGCAGCACCACATCGGATTTCGGTTCGGGTTCTTCGGTGCTTTCCTTCTGCACCAGCACCATGGCGGAAATACCGGCCACGCTGACGGCCCCTTCCGCCGTTCCGATCACTTCCGTGCCTGCCTTCGTGCCGTTTATGCAGATATCCCACTTGCCGGCAGGCAGGGTTACGGTCTTTGCAGCAGTGTTGGCATTGAAAACGGTGTAGATGCTGCTCGCCGTTTCCCCTTCTGCCTTACTGCCATCGATCCAGAAGGAAACAAGCTTATCGGAAGCCTGCCGATTGAATACGGCAGCCCTCACTTCCTGTGCGGTGGAAAGCGAAAGTGCAGGATGCGCCTTACGGAAGGCGATCAGTCCCTTATAATACGCCGCATTGTCGGAATACAGCTTGTTTTCAAGGTTTCTCCACGCAAGGCAGTTAACTCCATCCGGTGCGTTATAGCTGTTTTCACAGCGGCCGCCGTTCTTCTCCGGCTTTTCACGAAGGAATTCTTCACCTGCATGGATGAACGGGATGCCCTGCGCAGTTAGATAAATGGCTGCGGCAAGGTTATTCATCTTCACGATATCGGCATCAAGCCCGGCTTTTCCGGTAGAGATGATCAGCTTATCCGCCAGCGTATAGTTATCGTGGCAGGAAGCATACTGCACCACCTGTGTGGGGTCGGAAGTCCACCAGGGATTCGCCATCCAGTTGATTGCAAGATCCCCTTCCCCACCGCTGCCGGAAACAAAGCCGAGGGATTTACCGTTGTTGCCGCCAAGCAGGTTGCGCATATTATCGGAAAAGTAGGCAAAGCCTTTCGTTTTGGAGGCATTGCCCTGCTTTGCCATTTCGGTGCCGGGTCTCTTGTTGGTACCGTCCATATCCCAGCCCTCGCCGTAGAAGATCACGTCGGGGCGGAACTTGTGTACTTCTTCCACGATCTTGTTGATGGTGCCGATGTCGATCAACCCCACAAGGTCAAAGCGGAAGCCGTCAATGTGGTATTCTTTCGTCCAGTAAAGAACGGAATCCACAATATACTTGCTGACCATCTCCCTTTCGGAAGCGGTGTCGTTGCCGCAGCCGGAGGTATTGGAATCCACACGGGAAAAGTAGCCCGGAACGATCCTGTTGAAAGAGAAGGTATCCGCATCGTAAACATGGTTGTACACCACGTCCATTACAACGCTGATGCCGTTACGGTGCAGGGCGCTGACCATCTTCTTCATTTCGCTGACACGCACCTCTCCCTTATAGGGATCGGTGGAATAGGAACCTTCGGGAACATTGTAGTTCAGCGGATCATAACCCCAGTTGAAGTTTTCACATTTGGTCTCATCCACGGAAGCATAATCGTAAACGGGCAGCAGATGCAGATGAGTGATGCCAAGGTATTTTATATGGTCAAGCCCGGTGGGAGTCTTTCCATCGGCAGAGGTGGTACCTTCCTCCGTAAGTGCCATGAACTTACCACGCCACTCACTCTTCACACCGGAGCTTTCATCGATAGAGAAGTCACGCACATGCAGCTCATAAATGACAGCATCTGTATAGGAAGCAATGGGATTCGGGTTCACATCGAAAGCCCAGCCCTCCGGATCGGTGGAAGCAGGATCGATGACCATGCCGCGCATACCGTTCACACCGGCGGTACGGGCATAGGGATCGATGGTCTCAACGGTCTCGCCGTTCACAAGCACTTCGTAAGTATAATAGATGCCGGAAAGGTCGCCATCCACAGTAACCGTCCATTCGCCCTTATTGCCGCTGTTGCCGTTCCCCATAGCGAATGACCTGATCAGGTCATTCGTGCCTGCGGTACCGCTTTGATACAGCTTCACGCTGACACTTTCCGCCGTAGGCGCCCACACTTTGAAGGTGGTGAAGTCTTCGCTCCACTCTGCACCGAGATCGTTGTCGGTATAGGTAAATTCTGCCGCAAACCGATCGGAAGCATAGACAGCACTCATGCCGATATCATACAGGGTATCTTTGAAGCTGTCCTGCTCATGAAAGAGGACCTTGTAGCGGTAAAGTGTTTTGAGATCCATCTTCTCGCTGAGCTTGAAAACGTATTTCCTACCGAAGGAGGAATCATCCGCCGTCATGGTGATGGGATCGTTCGCATCCTTGGTATTGACGATGGTAAAGGCAGTAGAAGGATCGGTAACGGCAGCGCTTGTCTCAACGCTAACGGTGTTGTTGTCATAATCGTATTCCACGGAAGCGATCTTATTGGCATAGACCACATCATCGGAAAGCATGATGACAGCGGAAGCATTGCCTGCCGCTGCATACACATCGATGGTGCCGGAAACGATGGTGGAAAGATCAACGGTGACTTGCGCCTCTTCCGCAGCCCAAAGGTTTGCACCAACACTCTTGCGGAATTTGAAATTCAGGCCCTGTGTGGCACGTCCTGCAAGGGCGATTTTCGACGTTGCTTCACCGCCGTCTGCAGTAAGGTCGTACTGCTTTGTCATCTTGGAATTCCAGGCATAGATATTCCAGTTTTCATAGTTCTTATCTGCCCGGTCATAGTGCACATTGACGGTAACGGTATTGGTATCCTTGGAGGGATCGCAGAGCAAAAAGGGGCCTCTGTTATCCACTGCCCGGCTGTTCAGGGGGTCGGTGACCCACTGATCGCCGATTTTGAACTTATATTGATGGATGCCGCCTTTTGTCTTGTTCACGAAGATACTCCGGATTTCATAAGAATTCTTTGCCATGGTATGCCCACCTGTCAGATCATTCATGGAATTCATTACTGCAGCGCTCCCTGCCTTTGTATCATTATGTGCAAAGGTAACGGAAGGCCGCTGTTGCTTCATAGGCTGCCTTGCTGCCGGATCATGATCCGCCGGAAGGCACACTGCCGCCGCTCAACACATATCGGCTCACAATGCCCCGCCAGGCGTGTCGGCAAAGCGGAAGGGCTTTTATAGATGATGTTGGTGTTGCCGCCGGAAAGAGCGAATACTCGAATTTGATGCACTTATTTTGCCCATCTTGATGCGTGTCATGCGCATCGCCGTCCATGTCATGACGCCCTTTCGGCACGATCATTATGATAACGTTTTCATTATAGATGAATCGGGCTTTTTCTGCAACAGGTCATACATATGAAAAACGTCAAAGCCAACATTTTCGTATAGACCTCCACTGTTTTATCTGCGGTATTTTTGCATCGGAACACTTTCTGAAATAAAGCGCCGGAAAGAAAAAGCGGTGTAGTTTCAAGGAGTACTACACCGCTTCATTCTTTCTTTTATTTCATTTGTGCAAGGAGGTTTTCCGCATAGGCCTTTGCCTCTTCATCATCACCCCGCATCGCATCCTTGAAAAACGCAATTGCCGTATCCTCATCGGGTTCTTCCATCATCCACCCGTTCAGGTAAAACTCGCCAAGACGTGCCATGGCCATGGGGTTGCCCTCTTCAACCGCTTTTTCAAAGCACTGCATTGCCCCTTCGGCATCCATGTAATCATCCTCTTCCATCTCGATGATGCCGAGAAGGCACTCTGCCTTACCATACAGTTCGCCATCATAGGTCGGGAAGTTGCGCAGGATCTCCCATGCTTCGCCTGCATTGCGCTCCGTGCCGATCCCTTTCAAATGCATATAGGCAAGCTCATACAAAGCATAGTTCTCGCCCTTTTCAGCTGCAAGGGACAACAGGCGGAAGGCGGTTTTGATATCCTCATCTGTAGCGGCCAAAAGATCGCGGAGCGTCAGCGCAAAATCCGTAAGGACAAAGGGATCGTCGTCAAGTTCTGCCGCTTTCTCATACCAGTAAGCGGCTTTGGGAATATCCTGATCCCGGCGGCCGCCGTACCGCTTTCCGGATGCGTATATGCCGGCAAGGCGATGTGCGCCCGAGCTGCAGCCGAGTTCTGCCGTTTTTTCAAACAGCTGCACCGCTTTTTCCGGGTCATAAAGACTGAGTTCAGTATTATCATAGATCTTGCCTGCCGAAAAAGCGCATTCGCCGTCACCAAGCTCCGCACCTTTAAGGAAAAACTCCAGCGCTTTGACCTGATCTGCCTCTCCGCTGCCCTGCTCAAGGCACCGTTTCCCCTGTTTGCGCAGCGATTCGATCTCATGTTTCAAAGCGTTTTTCTTTTCATCTTCACGGCGTGCTCTTTCCAGCTCAGCCAGCCACCGCGCCGCACCCTTATGCCCCTTTTCCGCAGCCAGACGGCATATCTCCTCCGCCTTCTTCATTCCCACGGCGCCGCCGATCGTGTTTTTAAAGTCCATGGCATGTCTGAACAAGGCTTCCGTATAACCCTTGTCGAGAGAAAGTTCAAAATACTTCTCGGCAAGCTTTGCATCCTTCTCTTTTGCCCAGTATTCGCTCATGATGTACAGCGCCTCGCCGGTGGGTTCTTCCATCGCAATGCGCGACAGAATAGCGGCTGCCCCGTCCTTGTCGCTTTCGGTGCCAAAGCCGTAATAGCGCATTTTGGCTTCCATGAATTCCGCTTCGCTGTCCGCATCGACAGCTTTTTTGAAATAAGGATAGCTTTCGTTGTACCGACGAAGCGCATAATAGTATTTGCCAAGACGCATCATGGCAGGCACGCTGTCCGCCTTTGCCGCATCACGGTAATACTGCAGCGCTCTTTCCATATTCTTTTCGCAGGGACCCCCATTTTCATAGTATTCGCCGCAGGCAAACATGGCATCCTCATTTCCGAATTCGGCCGCACGAAGGTAATAGCCAAGCGCCTTGGCATCATCTTTTTGCGTGCCAAGTCCTTCTTTATACATATAGGCGCAGAAAGTCAGAACGTCCCTGCTGCCCCGTTCCGCAAGGGATACAAGCCGAGGCAGCGCCTTTTCATACTCCTTGCGGTGATAGAGAATCTTTGCATCGCTGACTTCCTTTTGCAGCCGCAGCTCCGGCAGGTTATTGATTGCGCCCGCATGGCCCTGTGCAGCGGCTTTTTCCCACCACATGATGGCTTTGTCATAATCCGTTCTGACACCCTGACCTTTGAGGTAAATTACGCCGCAGTTGAACTGAGCCGCCTTGTCGCCAAGGTTTCCCGCTTCTATCCAGGCCTCCAGTGCCTTTTCATATTTTTTTGCATTGTAAAGACCCATACCCTTTTCAAACAGCTGGTTCGGATCTTTTTTTCTGCTGAAAAGTCCCATACGAATTTGCTCCTTTTACGATATGAAAATGATAAAAAGCCAACATTATATTAGCAAAAAGCCCGACAAGCTGTCAATCAAGAGGTTCCTGCTCCGCTTCCCGTTCAACATAGTAAGCTTCCCCCGTTTCGATGCAGTAAGCCGCAAGGCAGCCGCCGAAAACACAGCCGCAATCGATGGCGATATGTCCGTTTTCCGCATATATGAGCGGTTTTCCGTCACGGCGGATCATCGGTGTGGGCGTATGCCCCGTAACAAGAAAGATCCTGCTGCCCGGGAAATAGTTTTTGCCGTAATCGGGGCGCTCCCAAATGAGTTCTTCCGCCTCGTAATCGGAAAGCTCACGCTTCGCATCAAAGTTTGAAAGCCCTGCATGCACAAGTACATAGAGGGATCCACCATGTTCCACCGTTTCATACAGGGACGCTTCCGCAAGATAAAACAGAATATCCTGCTGCACAGGGCGCGGCAGCTTCCGAAACTGCTCAAAGGTATTCGCACCGTGTTTTTCTATCCACACACGGAATGCAAGCAACACATCCGCATCGAGGGATGCAACGCTTTCCTCCGTGATCTCTTCCATCAGCGGTTTAAGCGCACCGAGCATCATAGCATCGTGATTGCCAAGGATGTAAATGACGTTTTGGCGTTCCATCAGATCCTGTATGACACGGATAGGTTCCTCTCCCCGATCCATCGCATCACCGAGCACAAAAAGGGTATCCTCTTCCCGAAGAGCGAGCTTCTCCATCAGCTGCATGTATTCCCGAAAGCAGCCGTGGATATCCGCCATTACATAGTTCATACGAATCCCTCCCTTGACAAAGAATGAGACAGCAGCTTCCATAAACGGGAGGCTGCTGCCTATCTGTATTCTTCATATTCCGTGTTTTTCCTGCTTGATTTATTCGATATTTGCCCGTTTCAGCGATTCTTCGATCATTCTCATATGGTCGCTGACAGCCTTTGCGGCAGCGGCAACGTCCCGCCGTTTGATCGCCTCAAGCACAGCCTCGTGCTGGCTGTTGATGTGGTCTTCGTTTTCGCCCTGCTGCAAAATGAGCGCACGCACGCCATGGATATGCTCGTTGATCAAAGATTCGCATGCACTGAGCAGGGTGGAAAGCAGCGGATTTCCCGATGCCTTTGCAACCGCAAAGTGAAACTGCCAGTCAAGCGCCGCCTTGACCTGTTCATTCTGTTCCGCACGGATACGGGCGATCAGTTCTTCCATCAGAACGATATCTTCAAAGGTCGCCTTCTCCGCCGCAAGCATTGCGCTCTCTTCTTCAAGGGCATGGCGCAGCTGATAGGTATGCCTGAAAGAGCCGTTTTCCAGCACCATCATGATGCCAAGCGGTTCCGACATGCTGCTGCCAATATTATTTGCAATGTAGTAGCCGCTGCCGTGCAGGCACTCTACGATGCCAAGGACCTCCAGGGTTTTGAGCGCCTCCCTGACCGTGGAGCGGGAAAGGCCAAACTCCTGGCAAAGAAGTCTTTCGCTCGGCAGCTTATCGCCTTTTTTCAGCGCCCCGGTGGAAAGGTTATGCTTGATCTGCGCTATGATCTGCTGCAGCATGTTCGGCGGCTGTATCTTTGTAAAATGCATGAAAACTTCCTTTGGAAAAAATAAGTTCGATAATAATATTTTATATTATCCCTTGGTGACAAAAAAAGCAAGATGTAAAACAAACAAAAATGCACCGCAGACCAAAAAATCGGTTCTGCGGTGCATCGAGGAGAGTCGTTACATGTATTTTACGCAGGAAACAAAGTGACCGGGAGCGATCTCCTTGAGCGGGATGTTCTCCTTGGTGCAGGCTTCCGTGCGTTCCGGGCAGCGTGCCGCAAAACGGCAGCCCGGTTTGGGGTTGATGGGGCTCGTCAACTCGCCGTGGATGACCTCCTGCTGGGACATACGCTTGTTCAGCTTCGGCAGCGGGATGGATGCAAGCAGAGCCTTCGTGTACGGGTGCAGCGGATTGCGGAACAGCTCATCGGAAGATGCAAGTTCCACATTCTGACCAAGGTACATAACGGCGATCTCATGAGAGATATGCTTGACCACGGAAAGATCGTGCGTGATGAACATGTAGGTAAGGCCCATGTCCTTCTGGAGGTCCATCAGCAGGTTCAGGATCTGTGCCTGAATGGAAACGTCGAGTGCGGATACCGGCTCATCACAAACGATGAATTTCGGATTGACCGCAAGCGCACGGGCAACGCCGATACGCTGGCGGCGGCCGCCGTCAAGCTCATGGGGATACGCCACAGCAAGACGCTCTGCAAGGCCTACGGTATCCATCAGCTCGCTGACTCGCTTGTTGATGGCTTCCTTGCCCCTGATGGACTTGGTGACCAGAAGCGGCTCGGCGATCAGTTCGCTGACGCTCAGACGGGGATCAAGAGAGGAATACGGATCCTGGAAAATGATCTGCATTTCCTTCTTGAGTTCCTTAATGCGGTGCTTGCTCTGTTCAAGCACGTTCTCACCGTTGAACAGAACCTGACCGTCCGTAGCTTCGATGAGGCGAAGGATCACACGGCCAAGGGTGCTTTTGCCGCAGCCGGATTCACCGACAACGCCAAGTGTAGTGCCCTGATAGATCTTCAGGTTCACATCGTCAACAGCGTGGAGCGGGCCCGCAGGAGTGCTGAAGTATTTCTTCAGGTGTACTGTTTCAATAAGCGGTATGTTTGCCATTTGCCCTCTCCTTTCACTGATTTACGTTGCTGAACAGGTGGCACCTGATCTTGTGCTCGCCATCCTGATAGACGGGAGGATCGACCTCTTTGCAGATCTCCATGCACTTTTTGCAGCGGGGATTGAACTTGCAGCCCTTGGGAAGGTTGGTGGGATCGGGCATCAGGCCGTCGATCTGCTCAAGGCGGTCACGCTTTTCTTCAATGTTCGGAATGGAATTGAAGAGGCCTTCCGTATAAGGATGGTGATATTTGCCTTCGAAAAGGTCTTCCACGCTGCCGTATTCGATGATCTCACCTGCATACATAACGCCGACCTTTTCGCAGGTCTGGGCAATGATACCCATATCGTGGGTGATCATCAGCAGGGAGGTCTTCAGCTTTTCCTTCAGCTCGTTCATCATAGCAAGCACCTGCGCCTGAATGGTAACATCGAGCGCCGTGGTGGGTTCGTCCGCAATGAGGAGCTGCGGATTACAGCTGAGTGCGATGGCAATGACAACACGCTGCTTCATGCCGCCGGAGAACTGGTGGGGATAATCATTCTTGCGGTTGCCGGGAATGCCGACGAGCTCAAGGATCTCCTCTACCCTTTCTTCGATCTGCTCTTTTGTTTTGTTATCATGGTTATGGAGTGCAAGCGCTTCTGCGATCTGCTTGCCTACCGTGATAACGGGATTCAGGGAGGTCATCGGATCCTGGAAGATCATGGAGATCTTGCCGCCGCGCATTTCACGCAGCGCAGTATCGTCCATCTCCGCTACATCCTGACCCTGGAAATAGATCTTGCCATCGGTCACTCGTGCCGTCCTGTCGGGCAGCAGGCGGAGGATCGCCAAAGCAGTGGAGGTCTTGCCTGCGCCGGTCTCACCGACAAGGCCAAGGGTCTCCTGCTCGTTGATGGAAAGATCGATACCGTTTACCGCATAAACGGTCTCCATATCGGTCTTGTAAATGACCTTCAGGTTTTCGATTTTCAGAAGTTCTTTTGCCATATCTGTCACCTCAATCCTTCAGTTTGGGATCCAGTGCGTCTCTGAGGCCGTCACCGATCAAAGTGATGGAAAGAGCGGAGAGCACAATGCAGATGCCCGGGATCGTGATCAGGTAGGGGTAAGTCCAGATATACTGCTTTGCAGAGGCAAGCATGGAGCCCCATTCCGGGTTCGGAGGCTGGATGCCAAGGCCAAGGTAGCTCATGGAGGCAGCCGTCAGGATCATACCGGCGGAGGAGAATGCCATCTGGCAGATGATCGGGCTCAGGGAGTTCGGGATGATGTGCTTGACAATGATCCTGAAGTCGCTGGAACCGCAGGCTCTTGCAGCTTCAATAAACTCCTGTCCTACCAGCGTTACCACCGCAGAACGCACAAGGCGTGCATATGTTGCGATGGACGAGAAGGAAAGTGCGATAAGAAGGTTAGCGAGGTTTGCACCAAGCGCCGCAACAACGGCCATCGCCAACAGGATGGACGGCACGCTGGAAATGATATCCATAATGCGCATGATGATGAAGTCCCACTTTTTGCCGTAGAAGGCAGCTGCCGCACCGAGAAGACCGCCGACCACCGCTGCGCAGGAGGTGGCGATGATACCGATGGAGAGCGAGACGCGGGCACCGTGGATCACGCGGGCGAAGATATCACGGCCGTATTCATCGGTGCCGAAAATATGTGCTTCACCGCTGAAAAAGCCCTTCAGGCTGGGAGAAACAAACCTTGCATCCTGGTTGCTGGCGATCGCTTTTTCGTCAAAGTCTGCGATCAGATCCGCAAACACCGCAAAAATAACGAAGAAGCAAAGGATGCAGACGCCAAGCATTGCGGTACGGCTCTTGCGGAACTGGCGCAATATCATGGCCATCCTGGATTTTTTGCGCATAGCGCGCTTCTTTTCAACCGTTGTATTGCTCATGCTGCCACCTTACCTTTCACGGTCTTCTTTGCGCGTTTGCCGGCAGCCTGATACTGCGCCTTGACGCGCGGATCAAGCATGGAATAAACGATGTCAACAAGCACCATAACAAGGCAGAACGTGAAGGAGAACATGATGGTGATCGCCATGACCTGCGGGATATCCTTCAGATTGATACTGTTCACGAGAATGGAGCCGATACCGGGGATGGAGAACACGTTCTCGATAACGACGGAGCCGCCGAGCATGTGTGCGAAGTTGATGCCGCAAACGGTAACGATGGGAAGGAGCGCATTGCGAAGCGCATGGTTCAGAATAACGCTCTTCTCCTCTGCGCCCTTGGCACGGGCGGTACGGACATAGTCCGCACGGATGCACTCGAGCATGGTGGAACGGGTGATCTTAAGAAGACCGCTCGCACCGGGCAGGATCATCGTCAGAAGCGGCAGTATGAAGTGCGCAGGGGTCGTAAGGCCTGCCGTGGGCAATACACCGAGAATGACGCCAAAGAGCAGCATCAGCATCAAGCCAAGCCAGAAGCCGGGCACTGCACCAAGCATCATGGCAAAAACGGTGGAAACGAAGTCCGTTACGCTGTACTGTTTGACAGCCGCAAGAATGCCAAGCGGCACACCGATGAGCACCTCACCGATAATAGCCATCATGGAAAGCTTCAGCGTAGTGGGGAAACGGGCGGTGATCTCAACGAAAACCGACTGACGGGTACGCCAGGATTCGCCGAAATCAAGCCTTGTGATGACGCCCCACATGTAGTCGCCAAGGCGAACCAGGAAGGGGCGGTCGATACCGAACTCGTGGTTGAGCGCATCAACAGCAGACTGCGGTGCGCTGGAACCAAGGATCTGCCTGCCGGGATCTCCGGGTGTTATGGACATAATGCTGAACACCAGGAGGATCACGCCGAGCATCGTCGGAATGATGAGAAGTATTCGCTTCAGAAAATACCGATACAATCTCTTTCCCTCCTATCTTTTGTTTCAGGTAAGATAAGCGTTGAGCATCGTCAGGGTGCCTTCAACAGCCTTCATGTTGGTCCTTTCATAGCTGTGGGAAGCGTATACACCGGGACCGATCAGGCCGTGACGTACATCGCGTCCTGCGATCAGCGCCACAACGGGATCGGAAATATAACCCTGATAACAATCCACAGCGAAGTCAACATCGTTCGCAAGCGCAAGCTGAATGAACTTCGTTACCATTGCATTATTATAAGGACCGTAGTTATCACGGGCTACGATGGAAACACGGGTCTCGCTGCCTTCAAGGCCTTCACCCACACAGCCCATATCCACGCCAAGAAGCTCTACAACATCCTCAGGGATGGCAGTGCCGCCTGCATGCAGTACTTCTTCGTATACGGTGAAGCCAACATAAACCTTGCGGTTCAGCTGGATCTTGTTTTCCGCAACATATTTGCTGAACGCCAGCAGGATGGCAACGCCGATCTTATCATCGAGGAAGCGGGACTTGATATAGCCATCCGTAGAATGGACAAAGCGGGGTTCAATACTGATAAAGTCGCCATTTCGGATGCCGAGCGCTTCCACATCTTCTTTGGAAGAAACAAGCTTATCAAGCACCAGCTCAATGTTGTCATAAGTACGAACAACGCTGTAATTGTCGTTTACATGGGTGGATGCGTTTTCCAGCATGATGGTACCTTCATAAGTACCGTTAAACTTTGTATGAACGGTCACATTGCAGTTTTCCGCATTGTTGGCATTCAGACCGCCGACACGGATGATCTTCAGCCTGCCGTTGGGCTTGATGCCCTTGACCTGAGCACCGAGAGTATCGGCATGGGCCATCAGCATCACAGGATCACCCTCGCCGCCGAGGCAGTACATCATGCCGCCCTTGACCTGATACTTCACGTCAAAGCCCATGCCTTCCACTTCTTCGGTGAGATACTTCAGTACTTCCTCAAAGAAGCCGGAAGGGCTGGGGATCGCAAGCAGCTTTTCAAGCTGCTCCAATAAATAATCACGATAGTCGGTAACCATTTTTACCTCCATAATATCGGTGCCTTCGGCCCCCGGGAGTTTCCTCCGGAGGGCCGAAGGCATTGGTTCATGTGTCAGAGTTCAGTATGATTTATTCTGCGGTCTTCCAGGAGCACTCGTAGAAGTAAACCACGTTGGGGGAATGGAGAGTCATGTTCAGGTCGCTGGTGCAGCCGATGTTGGTGTAACGGTGATAGAGCATGACCCAGCCGGAATCTTCCTGCACGAGGCGGTTGAGTTCCTTGTAGTACTCAACGCGTTCTTCTTCGTTGGTGGCGCTGCGGCCGAGTTCGAAGAGTTCATCGATGCGGGGGTTGTTGATGCGGGGGAGGTTGAAGGCGTCGATGGCGTCGGAGTCGAAGAGGATGCTGTAAGCGTCCATATCCCAGGCAACGCCGTTGTAAACAACGAGGCCCATGATGCCGATGCTGTAGTTACCCTTGCAGGCATCATCGATGAAGTTGCTGTTTACTTCGATCTCAGCATTCAGGCCGATGGCAGCAAGGTTCTCCTGAAGGATGGGAGCGATCTTCTCGCCGAAGGAGGTAGCGCCGATCTTGCCGATATCCATGGGAACGGAGATGCCGGACTGGGCGATGAGTTCCTTCGCCTTTTCGAGGTTGTAATCATAGGTGACGGCAGTCTCATCGTAGCCGAGCATCATGGGGCTTACGATGTTGGAGGATTCAATACCAAGACCGTCAACGGCAACTTCCACCATGAAGGCACGGTCTACGCAGTAGTTGACAGCCTGACGCACGAGCGGGTTGTCAAAGGGCGCAACTTCGGTGTTCATGTGGACGCAGGTGATGTGGGGAGACTGGGTCTGGAAGATGGTGATGGTATCCATCGCATTGAACTTTTCATAGTTCGCAGTGCTGATATCCATGATGTTGACTTCGCCGGTCTCAAGAGCAACAGCGGAAGCGGTGTTGTCGCTGAAGATGCGCATGACGACATCCTTGATGGGGGCGACGCCGCGATAGTAGTCTTCAAACGCTTTCAGGGTGATGGAGCTGCCAACAACACGCTCTACCCACTCGTAAGCGCCGCAGCCGATGGGCTTCTCAGCAAAGCCTTCTGCGCCGACTTCTTCATAGTAGGCTTTGGGCAGAACGTAAAGCTGAACAACGTTCTCAAGGAAGGAAGCGTAAGGAGCAGTCAGCTTGACCTGAGCGGTATACTTTTCGGGTGCGGAAGCACTTTCAAAGTTCGCAACAGTGGTGCCGATGTAGGTGGAAGCTGCAGCCTGCTGGATGGTGAAGGCAACGTCTTCCGCAGTTACTTCAGTGCCGTTGTGGAACTTAACGCCTTCTTTGATCTTGAAGGTGTAAGTCAGACCGTCCGGGGAAATCTCATAGCTTTCCGCAAGACGGGGTTCCATTTCGCCGCTGTCATGGTTTACGAAGTAGAGGGGCTCGTAGATCTGCCTGTAGAGGTTGTGTTCTGCAGTCAGAGTACGGAAGTTCGGATCAGGGCTGTTGATATCGCCGTCGAGGCAATAGTTCAGCACTTTTCCGCTGCCTGCATCGTTCTTGGAGCAGCCGAACATAACGCCCATAGCCATCGCAAGAATCACCAAGAGAGCAATTGTCTTTTTCATAATGGTCCTCCTCATTATTTTTATTTTAAAAATCATGGCTGATTTTTAAAAACCTGGAATTGTGTTTGGATCAACGATTTTTTGATTTGCTTTATTCTGTCTCGGTACAGACTTTTCCGGGATTAAGGATCCCGTTGGGATCGAATACATGTTTGATGCCTGCCATCAGGCCGATCTGCTTCTCGCCGATGCTGCTTTTGAGCGCATCCCGTTTCACAAATCCTATGCCGTGCTCACCGGATACCATGCCGCCGAGTTCCTTTGCGTATTCATACATGGCATCAAAGCCGGATGCAAGACCCTTGTCCCACTGTTCCTGCTCCACGCCATCCCTGCAGAGGTAGACGTGCAGGTTGCCGTCGCCTGCATGGCCGAAGTATTCGATGCGAAGACCGCTTTGCTCGGAAATGGGTGCAAGCTTCTCCACGAACGCCTCGATGTTTGCCCTGGGAACGACCACGTCGCACTCATCAAGCTGCCCTGCGGATGCTTTGATGGCTTCAAGGAATGCGCCTCGGGCTTTCCACACGGCACCGCTGCGCTCTTCCGTATCGACGATGTAGCAGTCGATAGCGTTTTCGCCGAGGCAGATCTCAGCAGAATGCTCGATCCGCTCCATGACATCCCGTTCGCTGCCGCCGTCATAGGTAAGAAGCAGCGCCGCTTCGCCGGGGAATTTGGGGAACGGGCGGCCAAGATATTCCTCCGTCAGGGCGATCGCCCTTCTTGTCAGGAATTCCACCGCAGTGGGCTCTGTGCCGGAGCAGATGATCTTCGGCACCGCCGCAACGGCATCCGCAAATGTCTCAAACCCTGCAAGAACGCTTACGGTAACAGCCGGTTTGGGAACGAGCCGCAGCGTAGCCTCTACGATGACGCAAAGCGTGCCTTCCGAACCGATGATCAGATCCTTGAGGCTGTAGCCGCTGCTGTTTTTTACCGTAGCCGCACCGAAGGTCTCGATGCTGCCATCCGCAAGCACGCAGGTCAGCGACATGACATAATCCCTTGTAACGCCGTATTTTACGGCACGCATGCCGCCTGCATTGGTGCTGATGTTGCCGCCGATGGTAGCGGTCTTTTCGCCGGGATCGGGCGGATAAAGGAATCCGTGCTCATCCGCAAAGGCTGCAAGCTCCATCAGGAGCACGCCGGGCTCCACGGTCACGGTCATGTTCGTTTCATCAAGGCTCTTGATGCGGTTCATGGCGGTCATATCAAGGACGATGCCGCCTGTTACCGCCACCGCCGCACCCACAAGTCCCGTGCCGCTGCCGCGGGTCACAACGGGGATGCGCCTTTCGTTGCAATAAGCAAGCACAGCGGAGACCTCTTCTGCCGTACGGACCTTGATCAGGCCCTCCGGCATGCAGTGAACACCTTCAAGTTCATCGTGGGAATAATCCTCGCTGATGCGGTCGCCGAACAGCGCACGCTGTTCGCCAACGATGGCACAAAGCCGGGAACGGTCGGTCTCGGTCATGTGTTTCACTCTTCCTCCGCCCCCTTTCTCTTTGCTTTGTACTGTTCGATCTCTTCGATCAGGTGGGGCAGGAATTCGCCCGCATCGCAGCAGTAGCCGATATGTGCGATCTTGAAGATCGAAGCTTCGGGATCATTGTTGACGGCAATGATCAGATCTGTGGCCTGCATGCCTGCCGCAAACTGTACGGAACCGGAAATGCCAAGTGCGATGATATATTTGGGTTTGACCGTTCGGCCGGAAAGACCGATCTGGTGCTTGACGTCGAAATGGCCGGCTTCCACCATGGGTCTTGTGCAGCCGAGTCTTGCGCCGAGAAGCTCTGCCAGTTTCTGTGCATCCTCAAGATTCTTCCTTGAAGCGCATCCGCGGCCCACAGCCACGATGGCGTCGGCTTCGCTCAGATCCTTCTCCGCATTTTTATCTGCAGCGCTGACGATCTCGATCCTGCCGTCAAAGGCAGGCAGTTCCATTTGCAGGATGCGTCCTGTGGTGCTGCACGCAGCTTCCGGTGCATCGAATACACGGTAGCGTACGGTGCACATCTGCGGACGGGTACGGGTGACGATGGATGCCATCACATTGCCGCCGAATGCAGGACGGGTCTGCAAAAGCTCACCGTTTTCACGCATTTCAAGGAGCGTGCAATCCGCCGTAAGACCGGTTTTAAAGCGAGCCGCCAACCGGGGCGCCAAAGAACGGCCGGCGATGGTTGCGCCGATCATCACCACAGCCGGACGGATGCGGCGGATCGCATCCTCGGCACAGGCGGAAAAGCGCAGGGGTTCAAAGGCGTGAAGCGCCTTATCATCATACACATAAACCTCATCCGCACCCTGCCTGGAAAGCGTTTTGGCTGCTTCCGCCGTTTCGTTTCCGATGAGGATGACGCTGATGGGCATCTTGCCGCCGGAAAGCTCTCTTGCTTTTCCGAGAAGTTCCAGCGTGACCGGGTGCAGCGTTCCGCCAAGGAACTCCGCCACTACGGTGATCCCGGACCAGCTGTCGATATCTGCGGCCTTATTCTCCTGAACCTCAAGAGAAAGGGCGCCGGCAGGATCCGCCTTCAAACACTGTTTACATAAGCGGCAGCCTTCACCGATAACAAGGTTTCCCTTATCATCCTGTGAGATGGCACCGAAGGGACAGGTCGCGATCAGTTTTTGTGCCGCTGCCTGTGTGATTTTACTTTGATCGATCCGGATCAAGTGCACCGCACTCCTTCCTATATCAAAATATCGGGCTGTCAGATGATCTTTTCTTTCGCAAGCAGTTCGCAAAACGCTTCAGCGGCTTCCCGGGAAGTGCCTTGGAAGAAGCTGCGTTCCTGGTTATGCTCCGGTGCAAATACACGTTCCACACCGGTGGCAGAACCGTTCGTGCCGTAATGCTTCGGGTCTTTATCCTGAAGATCCGCAAGGGAAAGCACGTTCACCCGGTAGGACGACAGCGCCTTCATTCGCCTGAAGGAAGGAAGCCTCGGCATGTTCATATCCTTCTCAACGGAAACAAGGAACGGCAGCCTGATGCGGTAAGTGCATTCGCTGCGCTCCAGCGTAGTGGTAACAAGCATAGCCCCCTCCCCTGCGTCCGCAAGCGCCGTTGCGTTGGAAACGTGAGGGATGCCCAGCATTTCTGCCATTTCGGGGCCGACCTGTGCGGTATCACCGTCCGTTGTCTGCTTGCCGCAAAGGATCAGATCCGGAATGCCGATGGCTTTTACCGCTTCGCTCAAAGCCTTGCTGGTGGCGAGAACATCGGAGCCGCCAAGCGCACGGTCGGAAACAAGATACGCTTCATCGGCACCCATGTACAGCGCTTCTTTCAGGGAGGATTCCGCCTGCGGCGGACCCATGGAAAGAACCGTTACCTGCCCGCCGTACAGCTCACGCAGCCGCAGCGCTTCCTCCACCGCAAAGAGATCGAATGGGTTCAGCTTGCCGCGTGCGCCGTCTCGCATCATATTGCCGGTAACGGGATCCAGCGCAACTTTATTCGTTCCGGGCACCTGTTTCATGCAAACAATAATTTTGATCATATCTTCACCTTGCGCTTTAAAATGGTCTGACCATTTTAATCGAACAAAAATGTAATTTTACGAGAAACACAAACAAACGCCGCTCGTTTTCAGCATTTTTTCAGGTCTCTGCTTGCCGTAATGCGATTGATTGATTTAAGTAACAGACGAAATCAAGAAAAAGAGTTTAAAATTTGGGTGGAGAAATTGGGTTATGATACAGTATGGTCTAACCACTTGCGTTCACTATACAAGATGAGGAATGCATTGTCAATACGGTTTTTTTATTTTCCGTATCCGTTTTCCAAATATCATCCATGCTTTTTCAACATGCAAAAGCATTCCGTCTTCCTGCTTTCTTGACAGAAAAAGGCTGCCATTGTATTCTAAAATCACGTGTTTTCTGTAAAAAAATCAGGGTGAGACTAATGAAAAAAACGGTTATCGGCATACTGGCACATGTGGATGCGGGAAAAACAACGCTGAGCGAGGCCATGCTTTATTTGAGCGGCACCCTCAGAAAGCCCGGCCGTGTTGACCACGGAAATGCCTTTCTTGACAACGATATACAGGAACGGGAACGGGGCATCACCATTTTCTCCAAGCAGGCGGTCTTCTCCCTTCCGGGGCACGATGTCACGCTGCTAGACACCCCCGGGCATGTGGATTTTTCCGCCGAGATGGAACGGGCATTGCAGGTGATGGATTGCGCCGTGCTCGTGATCAGCGGCACGGACGGCGTACAGGGACACACCCGCACCCTTTGGCAGCTTCTTTCCCATTACGGCGTGCCTGCCTTTGTTTTTGTAAACAAGATGGATCTTGCCGGTGCACAAAAGGAGCATATCCTTTCGCAGCTGCAGCAGCAGTTGAGCGGCAGCATCGTGGACTTTACCGCAAAAACCCCACTTCGGGACGAAGCATTGGCCACTGCCGATGAAGCCTCCCTTGAAGAATACCTTGAACATGGCAGGTTAGCCGATGATACCGTCCGCTCCCTCGTCGGGCAGCGCAAGGCTTTCCCCTGCTATTTCGGTGCGGCGCTGAAATTTGACGGCGTATCCGCATTTTTGGAAGGGCTTGATGCCTTTGTCCCCTCTCCGCAATACGGCGATGCATTCGGAGCAAAGGTATTCAAGATCTCCCGTGACAGCAAAAACAACCGTCTTACCTGGATGAAGATCACAGGCGGCGTTCTCCGTCCGAAAACGGTCCTTTCATTCCTGAAAAACGATATGCCTGTTGAGGAAAAGGCCGATCAGCTGCGCCTGTATTCGGGTGCAAAATTCGAAGCTGCAGATTGCGCAGCGGCAGGTTCCGTGATCGCCGTAACAGGTCTTTCCGCCACCTATGCCGGGCAGGGGCTCGGCAAAGAAAAGGATGCCGCCGATGCTTTTCTTGAGCCTGTGCTGAACTATCGGCTCATTCTGCCCGAAGGCACGGAACCGCACACGGTGCTGCCGAAGCTCAGGCAGCTTGAAGAAGAAGATCCGCTGCTTCGCATCCTTTGGAACGAGCAATGGCGTGAAATCCATGTGCGGCTGATGGGACAGGTGCAGCTTGAAGTGCTCAAGCGGCTGATCCGTGACCGCTTTTCCCTTGATGTCAGCTTTGATGCAGGAAAGGTGGTTTATAAAGAAACCGTTGCAAACACGGTGGAAGGCGTCGGCCACTTTGAACCTCTGCGGCACTATGCGGAAGTGCACCTTCTCATCTCCCCCGGCGAACGGGGCAGCGGCGTCAGGATCGCATCCTCCGTTTCCACGGATGTACTGGACCTGAACTGGCAGCGGCTCATCTTCACGCATCTTTTGGAGCGGGAGCATCCGGGCGTACTGACCGGCTCTCCGCTGACGGATGTCAGCATCACCCTTGCTGCCGGGCGTGCGCACCTCAAGCATACGGAAGGCGGCGACTTCCGTCAGGCGACATACCGTGCTATCCGTCAGGGATTGATGCAGGCGGAATCCGTGCTCCTTGAACCCTTCTACGATTTCCGTCTGGAGCTGCCCCATGCCAATGTGGGGCGTGCGCTCAACGATCTGCAAAACATGGGCGCTGTTACGGAGCCGCCTGAAATCCAAGGCGATGTCACGCTCCTCAAAGGCTATGCCCCCGTTGCAGGTCTGCAGGACTACTGGCAGGAGGTGACCGCTTACACACGGGGACTTGGACAGCTTTCCTGCTCCCTTCGAGGCTATGAACGCTGCCGCAGCGCACAGGACGTGATCGATTCCATCGGCTATGACCCCGAGCGTGATACCGAAAACCCGGCGGATTCCGTCTTTTGCAGCCATGGAGCCGGCACTGTCATAAAATGGAGCGAAGTGCCTTCCCATATGCACCTTGAAAGCTGTCTTAAGCCCCAAAGGGAAAGTGCACCGGCTGCCGCTCCCTCCCCCGTTCGCCGCAGCTATGGCGCAGCCCTTGATAAGGAGCTTGCCGCCATCTTTGAACGCACCTACGGCAAGGCGGACGAGCGTGCATTCCGCCCGCAGCAAAAGAGCGCCGCACGCCCTTCGCTGAGGGAAAGCTATCATATTGCGCCAAGGGAAAATAAGCCGGAATACCTGCTGGTGGACGGCTACAACATCATCTTCTCCTGGGAAGAGCTGAAAGCCCTTGCAAAGGAAGATCTGGCAGCTGCCCGTGGGCTTCTTGAGGATATTCTTGCGGACTACAGAGCCTTCCACGATTGCACTGTGATCCTCGTATTCGATGCGTACATGGTAAAGGGCAATCCCGGATCCGTGGAAAAACGGAACGGGATCTACATCGTCTACACAAAGGAAGCGGAAACGGCGGATGTTTACATTGAACGTACCACATACGCCCTTGGCAAAAACTGCAGCATACGGGTCGCCACCTCCGATGCGTTGGAGCAAATGATCATCCTCGGTCACGGCGCCCTCCGCATCAGTGCCAATGCCTTTCGCCTTGAAATGGAGGAAACGGCAGGCAGGATCGCAGAGCTGGTGCGTGCGTACAATGCAAAGAACACGGAAAAGCACCGCATCCGTGATGCTGCACGCATCCGCAGCGGTGACAACAAAACACAGTAAACCAAAACGGAGAGTTTGATATGACGGAAAGAGAAAAGGCGCTGGCCGGTTTGGAATTTATCCGGGGCGACAAAGACCTCAAAAAGCAAAGGGACAGGGCCGAAGCGCTTTGCTTCCGCCTGAATGCCGCATCCCCCGAAAAGCAGGAGGAGCGAAACGCCATCCTGCAGGAACTGATCGGGGATATCGGCGAGGACTGCTATATCAAATCGCCCTTCATCTGCGAATACGGCTCCTATATTTCCCTTGGGAAGAACTTTTTTGCGAATTACAACTGCAAGCTGATGGACGGCGGCAGGATCGCCTTCGGCGATCACGTTTTGGTTGGCCCCGACTGCACATTCGTCACCGCAGACCACGCCATCGACCCGGAAAGGCGGCTTAAAGGATACCAGATTTTCAGACCCATCACCGTTGGAAACAATGTTTGGTTCGGTGCCGGCGTCATCGTTTGCCCCGGCGTTTCCATCGGCGACAACTGCGTGATCGGCGCCGGCAGCGTTGTCACGAAGGATATCCCTGCCAACTCTGTTGCGGTGGGCAATCCCTGCAGGGTGATCCGCAAGGTCTCCGGCAGCGATTCGGAATAAACAGCATAAAGCAGACAATATCAAAACGATCCTCTGCAAACTGCAGAGGATCGTTCGTTTTAATATTTATGCTTTATCCGACCGCTTTGCTTTCCGTTCCGCATGGAGCTTTTCCATGGAGAAGCCACGCCCCGTTACTTCCTTCACACGGGATACCGTGACGAATGCATTGGCATCCGCACGGCGAATGGCTTCGTGTACGGCATGCAGCTTGCGCTGCTGCACCACACAGAGGATCGCCTTTCCTGCCGCCCGTTCAAAACCCGTTTCCATCAGCAGCATGGAAACGCCCACATCAAGGTCATTAAGAAGCGTTTCACGAATATTCTCATACTGCTCCGATATCACCAGCAGCTGGATCTGTTCCTGCCCCATCACCACCACTCGGTTCATGGCAAGGGTGGTCAAAATAAGTGCCAGCACACCGTAGAGGATCTGTTCCGGCGTAGAGAAAAACGCCTGTGCGCCAAGGATGATAAAATCCACCACGTACAGTAATGCCGCCACGGAAATATGCGTGTATTTTCCGATGACCATTGCAAGGATATCCGTGCCGCCGGTAGAAGCACCCTGCCTGACGATCAGCCCGATGCCGATGCCAAGGATCAATCCGCCGAAAATACTCGAAAGCATGATATTGCCTGCGGAAAACGCAGCAAGGCCGGGTATCCGCTCAAAAACGCCGAGAAGAGCCGGGTAGAGAACAGAGCTTGCAAGGGTGGTCAGCGCAAAATACTTGCCAAGAACCGCCGCACCAAGAAGGAACAGCCCTACGTTGATCACAAACACCGCAAGGGAAAGATCGACGGAGAAAAAGTGATCGATGGAAAGGCCGATGCCCGTGGAACCGCCCATCAGGATGCCGTTCGGGACAATGAAAACGGAAACCGCCAATGCATTGCAGATATTACCCAGCAATACACCGGAGCCCGTTGTGATGTATTTACGGATCGTACTGTTTTTCATCATTCCTCCACCGCCGCAGCGCATGCGGTCTCTTGTACTTTTTTCGATTGTATCCGCTTGCTTTTCCCCTTGTCAACACGCAGCAGGGCTGCCATGCATGGAGATATGGGCAGTATCCCATAAATCTTTTTTATGTTTCCGCCTTTCAGGAACGGCATACATTGCTCATTGCATCGATCTCCTTTTTGACACGGTAAAAGATGAGATAGGATGCTGCTACATTCAGAATATCCGCCGTGGCTTGCGTCCACACGATGCCGATGGCACCGAAGAAATGGTCCATCAGAAACAAAATAGGGATATTGAGCACCAGCTGTCTGATCACCGCAAGACACAGGGAGATGCGCCCACGGTTCACAGACTGCATCAAATGCACCATGTGGAAACTCAAAAACATGAAGGGCGTTGCAAAGCAGCGTGCCTCCAAAAATGCGGTACCGAGATGCACCGTCTCCGGATCGGAAATGAAGGCCCGCATTACATAGGGGGCGAACAGCCTGTACAGCACCACGCTTACTGCCGCAACGATCACGCCGTAAAGCCTTGCCTTCGAAAAGAAGGCGTACATGCGTTTATGATCCTTTGCTGCGTAATTGTATGCCACAAGGGGCACCATGCCAAGGCAAATGCCGATGCCGATATTGAGCGGAAGCCTTTCCACCTTCAGCACAATGCCGATAGCAGCAAGGGCGATATCGCCATGGGCGGCGGAAAGGCGGTTGATCACGATCGTGGTCAGGTCAAAGAGCAGTATGCTTGCAGCTGCAGGAAAACCGACGGACAGCATAGAGCTCAGCGAGCTTTTTTCAATGTGTTCCAACCGTTTCGGCAATGCAAGAACGGTATGTCCCTGCAGTTTTTGATAGATGCGGATAAAGTAAATGAGTGCGATCACGTTGGAAAGCATGGTGGCAATGGCTGCACCCATGACCTCGTAGCCATCCGGCAGCAGCACAAACATAAAAAGCGGATCAAGCGCCACGTTGAGCATGCCGCCAAGGCTCAAGCCGAATGCTGCCTCTTTTGCGTGCCCCACATTGCGCACCATGGCGCTCATGCATTGGGAAAGCACCGCAGGCACACCGCCGATGATCACCACACACACAAGATATTGCCTTGCATAGCCGATGGTATTTTCGCTTGCACCGAGAAGGTGCAGCAGCGGATCCATGAAGATGAGGCAAAGGAGGGAAAACAGCAGCGCCGCAGCCCCTGCCATCACGATGCTGAAGGATGCGACCCTGCTTGCTTCCTCCTCTTCCTTTGCACCGAGAAGCCGCACCGTCAGCGTGCCGCCGCCCGTACCGAACAGGTTTGCAAGGGCTGTTGTCATCAAAAAAACAGTCAGCACCAACGCCGATGCCGCTACCATGTAGGGGTTATCCGTCTGCCCGATAAACCATGTATCCGCAATGTTATAGATCAGCGTGATGAGCTGGCTTGTGATCGTGGGGATCGCCATTTTCATCAATGCCTTTGATATCGGCATCGTTTCAAATATGGCTTTTGTTTCTTCACCTGTATGCGCAGCTGCCATTGCGGAAGGCTCCTTTGGTTATATTCCGCATTTGATTGTACTCCTTCCCTATCCTTCCGTCAATTCCCACAGAAAAGAGAACCACCGGCTGTTAAACCGGTGGTTCTCTTTTTGAAAGCGGGTTTACCGCTGTTTTGTTTTTGGCTTACGCCTTTCGGGGCAGCATCAGCGCTTCGCCGTCTGCAACCACTTCACCGGCACTGTTGCGGCAGGTGGTGGTCAGAATAACACGGTTGCGCTCCGCAATGATCTCCTTCACTTCCACTTCGGTGGTGATGGTCTCACCGTCGCCGTCAAAGAAGACGGGGGCACGGAAGTTGATGCTCTGCTTGGCATATACAGCACCTTCGCCGGGAAGATACTGGCCAAGAACTTTGGAGATAAAGCCGGCGAGGATCATACCGTGAGAAATGTTTTTGCCGAACTTCGTCTTCGCCGCATATTCGGGATCAAGATGGATGGGGTTATGGTCGCCGGTCACCTTTGCGAAGGCTTCCACCACATCCTTGGTGATCACATCCTGCACAGCGTATTTCTGTCCGACAGAAAGATCGCGAATGGTATAGCTGTTCATGCTGCTGCTCCTTTAGTGCATGTAAAGGCCGCCGTTGACGCTGAGGGTCTCGCCGGTGATGTAGCGGGATTCATCCTTCGCAAGGAAGAGAACGGCGTTGGAGATATCTTCGGGAGTACCCATAGCACCGAAGGGGATCTTGGCGTTAATCTTCGCCATGGCCTCTTCGGGGATAGCCGCGGTCATCTCGGTGGCAATGAAGCCGGGGGCCACAGCATTCACGGTGATGCCGTAGCGGATGAGCTCGAGCGCAAGGGACTTGGTGAAACCGATGAGACCGGCCTTGCTGGCGGAATAGTTCGCCTGGCCGAAGTTGCCCATCAGGCCGATAACGGAAGAAATGTTGATGATGCGGCCGCTCTTCTGCTCGATCATGCCGGGCATGACCGCCTTGCAGGTGTGGAACGCACCGGTGAGGTTGGTGCCGATCACGGCATCCCACTGCTCACGCTGCATCTTCTTCATGGTGGTGTCACGGGTGATACCTGCGTTGTTCACAAGAACATCGATCCTGCCATGCTTTTCAAGAATCTGTGCGATGCCTGCGTTCACGCTTTCCTGATCCGCAACATCCATCTTCACATGCTCAAACTTGCCTTCATAGGCCTTAAACGCATCGCTGAGGTTGGGAACATTCCTGCTGGTGATCACAACAAACGCATCGCCCTGCTTGAGGAAGTCGAGTGCGACCTGTGCGCCAATACCTTTTGTACCGCCGGTAACAACTACGATTTTCATTTCTTCGTACTTTCTGCGGGACTTCCCCCGCATCTCCTTTTCGCTAAAAATGGATACTGGGACCTTATCGGTCAAAAACCGGAATTAGAACTCCATCTTCTTGAGGTCGGGGCTGATGATCAGCGGAGCATCCGTTGCAGCCTGGATCTCTTCGACGGTGAACTCGGGGTTGTACTCCTTGAGGACGATGCCCTCATCAGTCACATCCATCACGCCCATTTCGGTGATGATGATGTCAACGCAATCAAGCGCAGTGTAGGGCAGTTTGCACTCCTTCAGGATTTTCGGCTTGCCCTTTGCGGTGTGCTCCATGGCAACGATGGTACGGCGGGTACCGACGAGAAGGTCCATGGCGCCGCCCATGCCGGGCATACGCTTGCCGGGGATGATCCAGTTGGAAAGGTTGCCGTGCATATCAACTTCAAGACCGCCGAGGATGCAGGCATCCACGTGGCCGCCGCGAATGAGGCCGAAGGACATGGCGCTGTCGATGTAGCAGCCGCCGTCCTGCAGGGCAGCAGGCATACCGCTGGCGTTAACAACGTTCATGGGGTCATAGTTTTCATCGGTCAGTTTGCCTGCGCCGAGGATGCCGTTTTCCGTCTGAAGGAAAACGTGCACGCCTTCCGGAAGGAAGGAAGGCACAAGAGAGGGGATGCCGATGCCAAGGTTGACGACGTCGCCGTCATGCAGTTCCTGCGCAACACGCTTTGCAATGAAGCTTTTGATCATTTCCTTATCCATCTTAGTTCTCCTTCTTTTCCCTTACAACGATGTAGTCTACAAGGATACCGGGGGTCACGATGTCTTCCGGTGCGATCTCGCCAACTTCGACCAGGTTGACGGCCTCAACGATAACGAGGTCAGCAGCCATAGCCATGAGGGGGCTGAAGTTGCGGGTGGTGCCCTTATACCAGACGTTGCCCATCTTGTCGACCTTTTCGCCGCTGATGAGCGCAACATTTGCACGGATGGGCTTCATGATGAGGTAGTCACGGCCGTTGATGGTGGTCTTGCACTCGGTGAAGGGGCTGTCTTCCACGATGGTGCCGACGCCGGTGGGGGTGATGACGCCGCCAAGGCCCATGCCGCCCGCACGGATCATTTCGGCGAGGGAGCCCTGGGGAACGAGGTCGACCTTCAGCTTGCCGGCTGCCCAAAGCTCACTGGCTTCGGGGTTGGTGCCCATGTGGCTGCCGATGTAGCCGGTCATCTTGCCGGAGTGGATAAGCTTGGCCCAGCCATAATAGTCGCTGCCATCGGGGCCGCCCTGCTTTGCAGAGTCGTTCATGATGCCGGTGATGTTTTCAACATCGCTGTTCTCCATGGCCTCGATAACGTCATGCGCCGCACCGCAGGCAACGAAGCCGCCGAACATAACCGTGGAGCCGGAAGGGATCAGCTTTGCAGCTTCTTCCGCCGTAATGATTTTTGCCATTTTCTTCCTCCTAAATAATAATTTCACAGGCTTCCGCCCTGCAAAAAACAAGGTTTTTTTGTTTTTTGCGGTGTATCTGTATTGTTTTCACACACCAAAAACGGGCAAGAGCCTTTCTTACCTACCTGCTGAGTATAGCATGCATAATATCACTTTGTCAACTTTTTCGCAATATACAGTTTGTCTATTAACAAACGTTATTTTGTTATTCTTACAATATGTATGAAGAAGTCGATCCAAGGGAGGCGACCTCATAAAAATACCTGCCGACCGGAAAGATCGGCAGGTATTGACCATGATTGGCTGTATTGATCGCCCTCGTACCGCACGGCAGGATCACCGCTGCTTCTCCCCTGCCCCGAATACATCCTCATATGTGGAATATGCGCCTCTTCCGTGAGCGATCTCCTTCGCTTCCGAAAGAACGCTTTCCACAGCCGGCCTTACCTTCGCCTGCCGTTTTTTGAATTCGGAAAGCAGTTCATCCCCGGTAAAACCCTCTTCGATCAGTTCGGCCAAAATCTGTTCCGCGAATTCGCCTTCTGCATCGCTTTGCACCGGTGCGGCGTCAGGTTCCTCCGGATCCGGCACGGCTTGCACAGGTTCAGCAGTAATCATGCCCTCTCCTGTCTTTTCCATATATTCTTTAAGATAGCAACATGCTTCGTAGTAGAAATCAATACTACCGTTAAGCTCGTTATTTATTTCCGTAAACTTTTTTACTACTTCTTCTACACGTTCTTCTTCGTATAGTTTTTCCACAAGTATAACATCAATAATAAAGCAAATTTTATAGAACCATTCTTCATCGGACTTAATTCCGTAAATAAGCTTTTCGGCAGCCCTTTCAGCCTCCTTGAGCAGCTTTACAAAAAGTGAATTTTTGTTTATTTCTCTTGCTTTATACACCGTCTTTATTGCTTTAATATACCAGAAAACAGCATCAATAATCTTGCTGTCTATCTCAACTTCCCGAATATGTTTTTTTATTTCCACACCGTTAAATGTAGCAAACCAGTAATCACCTTTGGTCATTCCACCGTCCGGATTAAGAACCCGTCCGCCATACTTGCCAAGCATGATTCCATCCCAATATTCTTTGTCTACAAATGGTCTCGGCAAATAGATCGCTTCTCTCTTATAGTATTCGTACTGGTTTTGAAGAGATCTTGACCTGTCACATTCTTCTTTATCATATATTTTGATACTCTTGGATGGATCAATATCGAATTTGCATCTATAGTATCCGTTCCGAATCTCCTGATTGAAGTACCAAGAATTGACAATCCTATCCCATACAAGCTCGGTAATTTTATGGTTCATGTATGCTTTGTAAATCCAGAAAGGGACCCAGATCACCAAGATGCCGATGAGCAGCGCTTCCACCATGCTTGGCTCATTTCCAAGAATGATATCCCCGATACCTAATCCTACATTCATCATGTTAACACCATCCTTTTTTTAAAATCTGTGCAGGAGGAAATTCTGAATTGATATTGTAATTTATAAAAAAGTATAGCACAGCACGGGTAAATAGAAAAGGAATATACAGTATGTGTAACAGGGGCGCAGTTTCAAATCCTGTTTCTGCAAGCATAAAAAATAGAATGGACAAGCATAAAAAATAGAATGGGCATCACGTTGATGCCCATTCTATGTAATCTTGGCTGCGGAACTAGGATTCCTTCGGCTCACCTCGGCATGCTTGCTTGCGCTCCGCGCTGCGCAATTCGCCTGTTCGCCGAAGCCGGCCGCTAAAAACGCTGCACTGCAGCGTTTTTCCCTCGCATACGCTCGGACGCAGCTTCGAATCCTTCTATCCTATAAGCAAATGAAAAAACCGCTCGTTGAGCGGTTTTTTCATTTGGCTGCGGAACTAGGATTCGAACCTAGACAATACGAGTCAGAGTCGTAGGTGCTACCATTACACAATTCCGCAACATCTTTTGTAAAAGAAATCCCAGAGTGCCGTACATCCCCTATATAACACCCGCCTCTCGGCAGGTGGGTGTATTGTGGCGGCTTCAGCTTACCAAGCGCAATGAAGGTGGCATCATCCAACCAACGCATACTCCCGATGTTATTCTGTGGGTTTATACGGAGACACACGCACACCACAGGATTTAAATGGTGGGATTAGTTGGGATCGAACCAACGACCTCTACGATGTCAACGTAGCGCTCTGACCAGCTGAGCTATAACCCCATTCGTTTAGCGCAAGTACTATTATACACATTTACAAAAACTTTGCAAGCATTTTTTTGCTGCCTGCGCCCTTCATTTTCGAAAAGCGCAGGCAAACAGGCTTTTTTTGCGCAAAAAAAGTTTATTTCATGGCCTGCATTTGGGCAATGAGCGCCGCAGGATCCGCCGCTTTGAAAACGCTGCTGCCGGAAACGAGCATTGTGGCGCCTGCCTTTACACAGAGGGCTGCCGTTTCCGCATTGATGCCGCCATCCACTTCGATCTCGTAAGTATAGCCACGCTCCTTCTTCAACTGCGCAAGCCGCCCGATCTTTTCAAGGGCGCCCGAAATGAACTTCTGTCCACCGGCACCGGGGTTCACGCTCATCACAAGCACAAGATCACACTCGCTGAGCACGGGCTCCACCGCCACCACCGGCGTGCCGGGGTTGAGGGCGATGCCTGCCTTCATCCCTGCAAGGCGGATCTTCTGCAGCGTGCGGTGGGTGTGCTTGTCCGCCTCAACGTGGAAGGTGAGATAGTCCGCACCTGCCTCCTTAAAAGGATCGATATACGTTTCCGGATGCTCCACCATGATGTGCACATCGATCGGCAGCTCGGTATAGGGCCTTACCGCCTTGCACATGGCAGGACCGAAGGTGATGGTGGGCACAAAGGTGCCGTCCATCACATCGAAGTGAACAGCATCCGCTCCCCACTCCTTCAGCCGTGTTACATCGCGGCCCATGTTGGCAAAATCCGCAGAAAGGATGGACGGTGCGATCTTAATCATACTTATGTTTCCTCTTTTCTTTCAGTTCTTCGAGTATTTCAAGATAACGGTCATAACGTTCACGGGAAAGCGCCTCCGTATCAAGCAGCGGCTTCACGGCACAATCCGGTTCGCTGGCATGCAGGCACTTTGCAAAGCGGCAGCCGTCCGCATGTTCACGCATTTCGGGATACAGGGAAGCAAGATCCTCCGGCTCCATGGTCTCCGCATCAAGCAGGCTGAAGCCGGGCGTATCTACCAGCGCACCGCCCCAGGCAAGCCAAAGCTCCGCATGGCGTGTGGTATGCCGCCCCCTGTCCGTTTTACGGGAAAGACCGCCGACAGCAAGAGAAAGCTCCGGCAGGATGGCATTGAGCAGCGAGGATTTTCCCACTGCAGACTGTCCTGCAAAGCAGCACACATTGCCCCTGATCTCATTTTTCAGAGCATCGAGCCCCTCCCCCGTATGGGCGGATACGGCGCAGCAGGTATAGCCCGTGGGCGCATACTGGCGCAGGATGGAAGCATACAGTTCTTCATCCCGTTCATCGCACTTGTTGAGCACCAGCACCGGCGTGATCTTTGCGCTTTCACACTGCAAAAGAAGCTTATCCACCAGCAGCAGATCGGGCTTTGGAGCGGATGCGGCCATCACGATCACAAGCTTATCCACGTTCGCCACCGCCGGACGGATCAAAAGATTCTTTCGGGGCAGGATCTCCGTGATGCGGCCATCCTCCCCTTCCTTTTTCTGAAAGCTGACCCGGTCACCGGGAACGGGCGTGACGCCCTCTTTGCGGAAGCGGCCGCTTGCCTTGCAGACATATTCCGCTCCCGAATCCTCAAGGACGGAATAGAAGCTGCCGATCCCTTTTAAAATCAAACCTTCCAAGCAGGCTCCTTCCTCATTATCTGACAGAGAACTTCACGGTGCAGCGGCGATATTCCGCTCCGCCGACATAAACGATGCATTCATGCTCGCCGCCCGTACGCATATAGGCAGTAAAGGAAACGGGCTGCTGCGAACCGACGGGCAATGTGGTTTCATACAGCACGAGTTCCACACCGTTTTCGAGCACTGTGGTAACAACCACGGTTTTTTCTTCATCCGCAATATCGATATTGAAGGCCATATCCGCACTGTACTGTCCAAGCTGTGTGCGGCATACCCAAAGCTCCGCCGTTACGGTGGAAGGCACGGTGATGTTGGCAGAAGGCGTCTGGCGCAGCACCGTTTCCTCCGCCGCAAGGATATCGGGCACCTCCGGGTGAACGATGATATGGGAGAATCCGGCATCAAGAAGGATCTCGAGCGCCGCATCGAGCTGGGTGGGGGTGGAGACAAGCGAGGGCATTTCCACGCTTACCGAAGCCGTACCGCTTACATACACGTTGATTGTATCGCCTGCAAAGGTATCCTCCTCCGGCAGCGGATCCTGCTGGTAGATCTGCCCGGCAGGCATGTCGCTCGGCCCGTATTCCACCGCACCGATCTCAAGATCAAGGCCATGGATGGCCGTCAGCGCTTCCTCAACGGTCATGCCAATGAGGCTCGGCACGGTCTCCGTATCGTTGCCGCTGCTGACAATGACGCTGATCACATCGCCTTCCTGTCCCTTTGTTCCTACATTCGGCGTTTGGAAGATGATCTCGCCATCTTCGTATTCATCGCTTGAGCGGTACTCCGTCACCGCAAGCGCAAAGCCCCTGAGCTGCACGAGCGCTTCCGCTTCGCCGATGGGCTTTCCCACCAGCGTGGGCACCACATATTCATCCCCTGTCAGCTCATCGTCACGCATGGCACGGGCAATGAAAAACAGCGCCGTAAAGAGGCCGAGCACCACCACCAGCGAAAGGGCGATATTGCCGATGCTGCGGGCAGAGGATTTTTTCTGCGTGTTCTTTTTCGGCGAGATCCTTGCGAATTTGCCATGGGGCTCGCGCAGCGCACGCTGCAGGTCCGACTTCATCTGCCGGGCGGTGTAATAGCGCATGTTGAGATTTTTTGCGGATGCCTTTACCACCACATCGCTCAGCGCCCGGGAGATCTTCGGGTTTACCTGAATAGGGGGCTGGATGTCCTCCTGCAGATGCTTGAGCGCCACCGTAACGGAATTGTCGCCGGAAAAAGGCACATTGCCCGTGAGCATTTCAAACACCATGATGCCGCAGGAATAGATATCACTGCCGGCGGTGGCATTGTCGCCCCGTGCCTGTTCGGGAGAAATATAGTGTACGGAACCGATCACGTTGGTGCCTGCAAAGGTGCGTGTTGTGGCAGCCGCATCCCTTGCAATGCCAAAGTCCGTCAGTTTTGCCTTGCCCCTCGGGGTGATGATCACGTTCTGCGGTTTCACATCCCGGTGGATGATGCCCCGTTCGTGGGCATGGGAAAGCGCATCAAGGATCTGGCAGGCATAGTTGACCGCAGCACGGGGCTGCAGCTGACCTTCTTCACGGATGATCTCCTTGAGGGTCTTGCCTTCCACATATTCAAGCACGATGTAGCTGCAGTCGCCATCCTCACCCACATCGTAGGAACGCACGATATTCTCGTGGGAAAGCATCAGCACCGCCTGTGCTTCCCGTTCAAAGCGGCGCACGAATTCCATATCGTCCCGGTGTTCATCCTTGAGCACCTTGAGCGCCACGGTGCGGTGACGTTCTTCATCGTACGCCTTGTATACATTTGCCATACCGCCCGTGCCGATGAGGCTTTTGATGCGGTAACGACCAGATATAAGCTGACCTTCCGAAACCATTACCACACCTCCCCATTCTTGACGAGCACAACGCTTATATTATCCGTTGAACCTGCGTTGAGCGCCAGTTTGACCAGCGCATCGCAGGCGTTTTCCAAATTACTGTGTTTTTCTATCATTTCGACCATAGTTCTGTCATCAAGCTCGGAATACAATCCGTCCGAGCAAAGAAGCAGGATATCGTTTTCTTCCCAGGCGCACTCAAACACATCCACCTTTTCATTGGCCCGTGTGCCAAGGGCACGGGTGATGAGGTTGCGCCGGGGGTGGTGAAGCGCCTCTTCCTTTGTGATATACCCGGAGGCAAGAAGCTCCGCCACGTAGGAATGATCCACCGTGATCTGGGTGAGCTTTCCGCCGTGGTAATGATACAGGCGGCTGTCGCCCACATTTGCCGCAATAAAACGGGTCTTGAAAATAAGCGCCAGCACAAGCGTGGTGCCCATGCCGCGGCACTCCGGGTGGCTGCCTGCATACTGATAAACGGCAGTGTTGGCACGGTTTACGGCATTTTTGACAAGGCCGGCCGGGCTTCCCGAACCGCCCTTTCTGAGCTCTGCCGCAACGTGTTCCACCGCCAAGGCGCTTGCCACATTGCCCGCACTGTGCCCTCCCATGCCATCCGCAACGATCGCAAGGGATATTTCACCGTATTTCGGCACATAGACGCTGTCTTCATTGTTTGCCCGTTTTCCCGTTACGGAACGTGCGGCATAGATCATGCATTGCCCTCCTGCTGTTCAAGCACACGGCGGCGAAGCTGGCCGCATGCGCCTTCAATATCGGATCCCATCTCCCTGCGGATGGTGGCGGAAATACCAAGATCCGTCAGCCAGCCCATGAACTGCTCCGCATCCTTACGGGTAACACCCATCAGGTTGCGTTCTTCCACATGGTTGAGGGGGATGAGGTTGACATGGCAATTCATCCTGCGAAGGCGTGAAGCAAGCTCTTCCGCATGCTTTCTTTCGCTGTTTTTGTTTTTGATAAGCGCATATTCAAAGATGACACGGCGGCCGGTCTCCTCCGCATATTCCCTTGCGGCGGCAAGAAGCTCCGCCATGGGATAAGCGGCGTTTACCGGCATAATAGTGCCCCGGATAGCATCGTTCGGCGCATGCAGCGACACGGAAAGCGTCACATGAGGCGCTTCCTTCATGAAGCGGCGCAGCTGCGGCACAAGACCGCAGGTGGAAAGCGAAATGTTGCGGGGGCTGATGTTCATGCCGTCGGGGTCGCTGACGAGCCGCAGGAAACGCACCACGTTTTCGTAATTATCGAGCGGTTCGCCGCTGCCCATGAGCACGATGTTCGTTACGGAACGTTTTCTTCCCTCATCGCAGGGCACATCCCTTTCCGCACAGGCAACAAAACTCAGTATTTCGCCGGCTTCAAGGTCACGCGCGCAGCCGTTGAGGGTCGATGCGCAGAAGGCGCAGCCCATCCTGCAGCCCACCTGCGTGGATACGCAGAGGGTGTTGCCGTATTTATAGCGCATGAGAACGCCTTCCACAAGGTTGCCGTCCTCCAGCTCAAACAGGTACTTGATGGTGCCGTCCTTTGCGCTGATGCGCTTGTCGTAAATGCGTGCACCGCCGAAGTGAAGCGAGGAAAGCTTTTCACGCAGCGCTTTGGAAAGATTCGTCATCTCCTCCGGGCGTGCGCCCTTTGAAAGCCATGCAAAGACCTGCTTCGCACGGAATTTGGGTTCGCCAAGTTCCGCCATCAGTTCCTGCAGTTCCGCTATGTTTTTCGAAGTCAGTCCCGTCATGCCTGTTCCGCCTGTTTTTTCTGAAATTTTGCAAGGAAAAATCCTTCCGTCCCGTCAAGGTGCGGAAAGAGCTGCAGCATGCCGTCCTTTGCCCGTGCATGGAGCGTTTCGGGCAGATAGGGCGTCAGATCCGCTGCGGAAAAATCGCTGTGGCGCTGCAAAAACGCCGCAGCACGTTTTTCGTTTTCAAGGGGTGAAATGGTGCAGGTCGCATAGAGAAGCGTTCCGCCCGGCTTCACGTATTCCGCCGCCGTATCAAGCAGTTTTTCCTGAATGGCAGCGATCTCTTCAATGACGGCCGCGGATTTTGCGTACCTTGCATCCGGCTTTCCCTGCACGCCGAGCCCGGAGCAGGGTGCGTCGAGAAGCACCGCATCAAAGGCATGCCGGTATTCCGCCGCATAGACGGAAGCATCTCTTGTTTCGGCGGATGCATTTTTCACATTGAGCCGTGCAAGGGTCTTTTGAAGCAGCTCCGTTCTGTGTTCGTGAAGCTCCCATGCGTCGATTTTGCCCCCGTTCTCCATCAGCATGGAAAGGTAAGCGGTCTTACCGCCGGGCGCAGCGCAGGCATCAAGCACATGCATGCCCTCCTTCGCACCGAGGGCACGGCACACGAGCATGGCGCTTTCGCTCTGCACGGTGATCTTCCCCAGCCTGAAAAGCGGATCGGCTGCCACATCAAAGCCCTGCTTCAGTTTGAACGCATCGGGAACGATGCTGCCCCGTTCAAAGCCGATACTGCGGTTTTCAAGTTCTTTTTCAAGTTCCGCCGCAGTATACGGCGCCTGCGCACGGACGGTCAGTTCACGCACATCTGCGGAAAGCAGCGCCTCCGTGAACGTTTCGCCGTAGGCATCGCAGTAAAGATCCACAAGATAGCGGGGATAGCTGTAGCGGATGCTGAGATACTGCCGGGGATCCTCCGGCATGGGAACGGGCTTGTCCGCATCACGGCAAAGCGCACGCATCACACCGTTCACATAGCCTGAAAGCGCACCCTTGCCGATCTCCTTTACAAGCTTCACGCTTTCGTTGCAGGCGGCGCTGTGGGGCACATCCATAAAAAGCGCCTGTGCCGCACCGAGGCGAAGAATGCCCCTTATCATCGGCTTCTGGCTGCCCTTGATGTACTGCGAGAGCACATGGTCGATATAAAGAAGGTGGTCAAGAGTCTCGTACACCGCCGCACTCACCCACTTTGCGTCCTGCCGGGAAAGCCCCCGCTCTGCCTCTTTCAGGCGCAGGTTGGCATAAGCGCCCCGGTCGGTGATATCCACAAGTGCTTCAAGGGCGGTGCGTCGAATACTCATTGCAATACCTTTCCGTTTAAATCATGTCCCCGAAGGGCGGTCTTTGCATCCATGCGCTTTGCGCCGGGGAACTGCAGCTCGACCACTTCGATCACGCCGTCGCCCGCATCCACAAACAGTCCCTTTTTGGGGTCTGCGATGATGCACTTACCCTGCGTACCTTCGGAGGGAAGATCCGTCTTTTTCGTTTTCCAAAGCTTGATCACATCCCCATCGCACAGGGCAAAGGCGCCGGGCCAGGGATTCATGCCTCGCACCCTGTCATGGGCATACTGCATGCCACGGGCGAAGTCCACATGGCCATCCTCTTTTTTGAGCATGCCGCACTTTGTGGCTTCCGCTTCGTTTTGGGGCGTGCGTGTCAGCGTTCCGGCTTCAAGGGCATCGATGGTCTCCCTGAGCAGTTCTGCGCCGAGTACGGCAAGGCGGTCAAACAGTTCGCCTGCGGTCTCATCTTCCCCGATGGGGGTCTTTTTCACAAGAAGGATATCGCCGGTATCAAGGCCCACATCCGTCATCATGGTGGTGACGCCGCTTTCCTTTTCGCCGTTGATCACCGCCCACTGAATGGGGGCGGCGCCCCTGTATTTGGGCAGGATGCTGCCGTGTACATTGATGCAGCCGTATTTCGGGATAGCGAGGTTTTCCGCACTGAGGATCTGCCCGAAGGCAGCGGTGACCATCAGATCGGGCGCAAAGTCACGAAGCGCCTTCACGCCTTCCGGCATGCGGATCTTTTCGCATTGGAACACGGGGATGCCGTGTGCAAGGGCCATCGCCTTTACGGGCGGCGGCGTCATCACGGCTTTGCGGCCGACGGGCTTATCGGGCTGGGTAAATACATGCAGCGTATGCCCTTGCTCAATAAGCATTTTCAGGGACGGCAGGGCAAAATCCGGCGTGCCAAGGAATGCGATCCTCATTCGCCGTCCTCCTCCTCGTATTCCTCGGTATAGCCTTCCGGCGGATCGGTGATAAGGCGCTTATAGACCTTGCCGTCAAGGTGGTCGGTCTCATGCAGCATGGCACGGGCAAAGAGACCTTCGCCTTCGTATTCGTAAAGATCGCCGTTGCGGTCATAAGCACGGCAGCGCACGAAGTTGGGGCGCACCACATAGCCGCTTTCGCCCGGGAAGGAAAGGCAGCCTTCAAAGCAGCCCTGTTCGCCGGAGGTCTCAATGATCTCGGGGTTCACAAGTTCCACAAGACCGTCGCCGCAGTCGATGACCGCCACACGGCGAAGGATGCCCACCTGCGGACCTGCAAGGCCTACGCCGTTGGCGTCATACATGGTCTCCGCCATATCGTCAAGAAGAGCAGCAAGTTTGGCATCGAATTTTTCAACGGGACGGCACTGTTTGTACAGGCAGGAAGCATCCCCGGTAAAGATCTTGCGTTTTCCCATTTTTCATTCTCCTTTGTCAGCAAATCATATTATTATATCCCATTTTCCGTGGGGGTGGCAAGCCGCGCCGCCCGAAAAAGCAGGTTTCACGCTCTTTTTCGGGGCGGATGAGCCTTAGAACATGTTGGTGGGGTTCACCTCGATCTCGCTCATTCCCGGGCGCCTGTGGATATCGTGAAAGGCATAGGCGGCACGGATGGCTGCGGCGGTGTGCTTTGTTCTTGCAAGCTTCAAAAGCACCTGATAGCGGTACACGCCCTCACGCCGCCTGATGGGCGCCGGCGATGCTTCAAGATAAAGGAGCTCCGGTCCCGTTGCCCCGGCTGCGGCAAGAGCTGCTTCCACCGCTTCTTTCAAGCCTGCTGCAATGCGGTTCGTCTCCTCCGCAAGGATATCCTCGTTTTCGCCGGTGAGCACCGTGCGAAGGAACAGACCGTAGGGCGGAAAGAGCGCCGCACGCCTTGTCATGATCTCGTATTCGTAAAAGCCCGGATAGTCATGCTTCGCCGCAAGCTCGATCACGGGGTGATCCGGCGTATAGGTCTGCAGGATGACACGGCCGGTCTTCTCCGCACGCCCTGCCCTGCCCGCTACCTGTGCAAGCAGCTGAAACGTGCGCTCCGAGGAGCGAAAATCGGGAATATGGAGCATGGAATCCGCCGCAATAACGCCCACAAGGGTCACATTGGGGATATCGAGCCCCTTGGCGATCATCTGCGTGCCGATGAGCACCTGTGCACCGCCGCTCTGAAAACGGCTCAAAAGCGCCTCATGGGCATTGTGGGTACGCGTGGTGTCATGATCCATCCTGACGGTGGTCACGCCGGGAAAATGGGTCAGAAGCTGCTCCTCTACCTGCTGTGTGCCCACGCCGAAAAATTTAAGATACGGTTTTCCGCATTCCGGACATACCGTGGGGATACGGGCGGTCTCGCCGCAATAGTGGCATTTCATCATCTCGCCCGATTTGTGGTATGTCATGGAAACATCGCAGTTTCTGCACTTCATCACATAGCCGCAGCCACGGCAGGAAACAAAGGTGGAGTATCCCCTGCGGTTCATGAACAGGATGGCTTGCTCCCCGGCATCAAGGCAGCGCTTCAGTGCAGCGTAAAGGGATGCGCTGAAAATGCTGTTGTTTCCCGAAAGGAACTCGTTTCGCATATCCACCACTTCCACCTCGGGAAGAGGCTGCCCGTTGGCACGTTCCGGCAGCGAAAGCAGCTTGTAAGTGCCTGCAAGCCCCCGTTTGTATGCGGCAACGGAGGGCGTGGCGCTGCCAAGCACGAGCACCGCCCCCGACAGCTTTGCACGCCTTGCGGCCACTTCCACCGCACCGTAACGGGGCGTCATTTCGCTGTAATAAGAAGGTTCGTGTTCCTCATCCACAATGATAAGGCGCAGGTTTTCAACGGGAGCAAAGACGGCGCTTCTTGCGCCGATGACCACATCCACCTTGTTGAGGCGGATGCGCCGCCACTCATCATACCGCTCCCCTGCGCTGAGGCGGCTGTGCAGCACCGCCACACGCTCGCCGAAACGACTGTGGAACCGCTCCATAGCCTGCGGCGTCAGGGAGATCTCCGGCACCAGCACAATGGCCTTGCCGCCCTCCTTTACGACTCTTGCAATGGTCTGCATATAGACTTCCGTTTTACCGCTGCCCGTGATGCCGTAAAGAAGGCATGTGCCCTCCTTTGCATCAAGGCATTCTACAATGCCCTCATAGGCTTGCTGCTGGGCCTCCGTCAGCGGAAGCGGCTCCGTTTTCTTTTTCACGGTATGGTGGAAGGGGTTGCGGAAACTTTCCTTCCCCTCCTCTTCCAGTATGCCCTTTTTGAGGAGTGCGGCAATGGCACCTGCCGCACCGGGGATAAAGGCGGTGATATCCGCCGTGCTCATATACGTTCCCGTTTGGGACAGGATCTCGAGCACCTCCGTCTGCTTCGGGGCACGGGAAACGCCTGCCTTTGTTAAAAGGGCATCCATTTCCTTTTTGGCATCCACCCCTTCACGGATGCGCACCGTTCTCACGGTCTTTTCCTTGATGCGGCTTCCGCGCATTTGTGCAGGGATCATCAGCCGAAGGGCATCCACAAGCAGGCAATGGTAAGACCCTGCGATCCAATAAGCGAGCTTGATCTGCTCCTCCGTCAGCGCAGGGTAGGGCTCCATGGTGCGCAGGATGGGCTTTAGCACAACGCTGTCCACATCGGTCGTTTCGCTCACTTCCAGCACAAAGCCTTCCGTTTTGCGGTTTCCTGCACCAAAGGGCACGATCACACGCTGACCCGGGCGCACTTGAAGCTCTTCCGGCACGGTATAGGTGAACAGCCTGTCCACATTCGCATGGGCAATATCGATGATCACACGGGCAAACACGCTGCACACCTCCTTTTACCGTATAATTCAGCAATTTATTATACCATACCGCAGGCGGAAGAAAAAGAGTGCCGTTGCCCCGATACATGCCGCCGTGATAAAATGGATTTGTCGCTTCCCGGGCGACCCTTTCTTTCCAAAGAAGTTTTATACTGTTTATCAGAAAAACGAACGCATGTGAAAGGAGAACGATTATGTACGGTGCCATCATCGGCGATATCGTCGGTTCCAAGTATGAATTTTTCAATATCAAAACAAAAAACTTCCCCCTCTTCTCCCCCGGGTGCGACTATACGGATGATTCCATTATGACCGTGGCGGCGGCAAAGGCGCTGCTGCGTGCCCACAATGAGGAAGCACCCGATTTATTCCGCATTTTCACGGAGGAAATGCGTGCCCTCGGGCAGGCATACCCCGATCCCATGGGCGCATACGGCACACGCTTCATCGGCTGGCTGTTCACGGATGATCCTGCACCTTACAACAGCTGCGGCAACGGCAGCGCCATGCGTGTTTCCCCCTGCGCACTCTACGCACAAACGCTGGAGGAAGCCCTTTTCCTTGCGGAAGCCTCCGCTGTGATCACCCACAACCACCCGGAGGGCATCAAAGGTGCAAAAGCCACCGCCGCCGCCATCTTTCTTGCAAAGACCGGCAGCAGCAAGGATGAGATCGCCGCATATATCCGACAACACTTTTACCCCCTTGCAAAGACCCTTGCCGAGATCCGCCCCTCGTACAGCTTTGACGGCACCTGCCAGGGAACCGTGCCGGAGGCGCTGACCGCTTTCCTTGCATCCACATCCTTTGAGGATTCCATCCGCAACGCTATCTCCATCGGCGGCGATTCGGACACCATCGGCGCCATCACGGGCTCCGTTGCCTATTCCTACTACCGCCGTGCCGGCGAAGACCTTTCCGCCTACCGCAAAAAAGCGGAAGCGTATTTGCCGAAGGAATTTGTGACGGTGATCGAGGAGTTTGAAAGGGTTTGTGTGGAGAGGAACGGGGAATCGAACAAATAAGGAGAAATACCGTGGTCTACCGTATCGATTCGTTGGATGAATCCGCATATAATCCCATTACGCAAAAAGAATATGACGCTTCCTGGGTCATTCTGAGGCTCACGGACAGCCGGGATTACCAGTTGCTTACAAGCAGCAGCGGCTACGCCTATTGCGTAAAGATCAGCCGCAAAGAGCATCCCAAATGGAAAACAGCCGTAGGAGACTTCATCTCCTTTCATGAAGGAAGCGGCTGCAACGCCCTTCTTGTTATGTCCGAGGATGTGCTTGCTGCAGTGCGATCCGATTATGCCGGTCATTCCTGCCGTGATCCGTTTCTAAGACAATATGAGCCGCCTGTCCTCATCCACAGCACACCCTTGCCCTGTTATGAAAAGATCCTGCAGGATCAAATGCTCAAAAGCTGGAACAGACTGCAGGCGGAGGGTGCATTAAGCGAAACACAGCCCATCGGTGCAAAGCTTGGTGATCCGGTCGATTTTCGTAACTACATCATGTTTGGCGATGGCGTGAGCAGCGAGATCGTAGTAAATTCAAAGCAGATTGGCAGGATCGCCATGGATGTCAATGCGCCGTACCAAACAGGTGCAAGGCTGTATTTTGACGCAGCGAAAATGGCTGCGGACGGATTGCTTCTCCGTGACGGCTGCCACATAAAAGTAAAGGATGCGCTTCCGCTTTCCCCCTATCTTATCTTCGCCGCAACATGGGAAACGATCGGGCTTGAAAAACAACTTTCTACGCCTGCGGAGTTTTCAGCCCTTGCTGATGAAGCTTTTTCCCGGCGTTTCAAACACGCTCTTTAACAGAAACGAAGGTATCGGCCGAATGGCCGATACCTTCGTTTTTCTTTATTTCTCTTGGTTTTTACTGTCTGAGGATATTTTCCCACTTGTCCACAAGGGTGCGGATATCCACTTCGAGAATGCCTGCAAGCATTTCTGCGGAAGCATCGCTTTCCCAATCCGTATGTTCGATGAGCACGCCGAGTCGGGCAGCCTCTGCCTGCAGCTTCGCCGCATGGTGCGCTTCTTCAAGCTGCTTTGCGGCAGGTGCACTTTCCGCCTGCGGCGATGCACAGCAGCTGCAGCTGCTTCCGCCAAAAACGGTGTATTCTTCCAGCAGCGACGGCACTTCCACATGGTAGCCAAGCGCCTTCACGGCCTTTTCATAGCTTGCAAGGGCTTCCTCTTCGCCGTGCACAAGGAAGACGCAGTTGGGCTTGTTGCCGATGCCCTCGATCCACTTGATGAGCTCATCCCTGCCTGCATGACCGGAGAAGCCTTCGATGCGCTCGATGGCGGCATTGACGAAAATACTTTCGCCGAACAGCTTGACCTTTTTCGCACCGTCAAGAAGGATCCTGCCGAGGGTGCCGACAGCCTGATAGCCGGAGAACACCACCGTGGAATCCGCACGGAACAGGTTGTGCTTCAAATGATGGCGAATGCGGCCTGCATCGCACATGCCGGAGGAGGAAATGATGATGTTGCAGCCCTTTTCCGCATTGATGAGTTTGCTTTCATCGGCAGTACGGGCAATGCGGAGGTTGTCAAATTCAAAGGGCGAACTGCTCCTGGCGATGGCCTTGGCTTCCTCATCGTAATAGCCTTCCGCACAGCTGCGGTAAACGTTGGTGGCGTTGATGCCAAGGGGACTGTCGATATAAACGGGCACCTTTTCAAGACCGGGCACGGCGTTTTTAAGAAGCAGCCGCTTAATGTAATAGAGAAGCTCCTGCGTTCTGCCCACGGCGAAGGACGGGATGACGATGTTGCCGCCCCGGGCAATGCCCATCTTCAGCACGGAGATGAGTTCCGCTTCCTTCGCTTCATCGGAGGATTCCTGATGGTTCCTGTCGCCGTAAGTACCCTCGATGATCAGATAGTCCGCACCCTGCACCTGCTTTGGATCGCAGATGATGGGCCTGTCGCTGCGGCCGATATCGCCGGAAAAGACGAGTTTGGTGGTGTTGCCGTCTTCCTCCGCCCAAAGCTCGATGGCAGCGGAGCCGAGAAGGTGGCCGATATCGTTGAAACGGGCGGTAACACCCTCCGCTACGGTGACGACCTGCCCGTAGGATACAGGGCTGAAGCGCTTGAGTGTCTCCTCCACATCCTTCATGGTGTAAAGGGGCTCCACAAGGGGCTTGTTCGCACGCATGTTTTTGCGGTTCTGGTATTCCGCATCCTGCTCCTGAATGTGACCGCTGTCGGGCAGCATGATGCCGGAAAGCTCCGCCGTGGCTTTCGTAGCGATAATTTTGCCCTGAAAGCCCTTCTTCACCAGCAGCGGAAGAAGACCGGAATGGTCGATATGGGCATGGCTCAGAAGCACCGCATCGATGGAAGCGGCGTCAAAGGGGAAATTTCCCTCGCCAAGCTCCGTTTTTTTATCCGCACCCTGACGCATACCGCAATCGAGCAGTATGTTCTTTCCGTTGGCATTGACAAGATGGCAGGAACCCGTTACGCAGCGGGCAGCGCCGCAAAACTTGATCTTCATTGGCAATTCCTTTCAATGGCAGTAAATGGTAAATAACGCTTTCTATACTTTATTATATGCACTTTCCCTTTTCCAAACAAGTGCCTTTGCTTCTCAATAAAAGGAAAACGTGCCGCACAGAAAGCTGTGCAGCACGCATTGTTGACGGGATTATTGATCTTTTCCGCAGCACTTCTTGTACTTTTTGCCGCTGCCGCAGGGGCAGGGATCGTTGCGGCCAACGGTCTCTTCCTTGACGAAAACCTTGGCAGCACGGAATTCCTTGGTGATCTCACGGCGCTTTTCTTCGGAAAGAACGCCATCCCACTCCTTGAGGTGGTAAAGCCAATCGGCCTTGGCATCGAGCATGTTGAAGTAAAGCTTCTCGAAATCCACGTCAAGGGATACTTCGGTATCGCTTTCAAGGGATTCAAGGTCGATCTCCTGCTTCAGGCTGGTGTTGATGCCATCGATGAAGCCGGCGAATACGATGTCTTCCATGCCGAAGGTCTCGGCAAGCTCGGAAACCTTGCCTGCGTAAACTTCGGTGTGGTTGGCAAGGATCTTCTTGTAGTTTTCGGTCTCAAGATCGAAGTATGCATTCCAGAACTCATGCTGTTCCTGATGGCTGCGCTGCATCTCTGCGACCTGTCTCCACTGAGAAAAAAGGCTCATAGTATATATCTCCCCCATGATTGGGCGGACAGCTTTCGCTGCCCGCCGCTATTATTATTTTTTGCTTTTCTTATGGTACTGGATTTACACCGCTCAGTCAAGATATTCCTTGGCCTTCGGCTTCCTTTCAAAAAGGATGTTTTCTTATTTGACGCCGGTCTTCACGCCGTTCGCCATTTTGGTGATGATCTCCGAATCATAGGCAAAGGTGGATTCGTTCTTCTGCACCACTGCTTCCTGTGCGTACTCAACAAGCCGGTCCACGAGCTGACGGAAGGAAATACCCATGGGTTCGAAGAGATAGAAGGCAAAAGAACCGGGAATGGTGTTGATCTCGCTGACATAGAGCGCTTCCGTTTCGCTGTCAAGCATGTAATCCACACGGACAACGCCCTTGCACTCCAGCATGCGGAAAATATCGGCGGTGAAGGCACGGACGGTCTCGGTCAGAATATCGGAGATGGGCGCAGGCACCTGACGGGAAAGCCCCTTCATGCCCTTGCCGCCACGGGTGTATTTATCCTCAAAGGTGAGAAATTCTTCCCATGAAGCAGGCTGCTCGCAAAGGGATACCGTGGTTTTTCCGTTGCCGCCAAGGCATGCGCAGTTGATCTCGACGGGCTTATTGAGCCCCTTTTCGATCAGGATGCGCCTGTCGTAAGCGCAGGCGATTTCCATGGCGTTTTCAAGGGAGGCACGGTCCGCCGCACGGCTGATGCCGATGGAAGAACCGAGGTTTGCGGGCTTCACATAGACGGGATAGCCCAGCGCCTCCGCCCTTTCGATCACAGCTTCGGGGGTTTCCTTCCACTCGCTGCGGTAGCAGTAGGTGCTGTCAAGCACGGGGAGCCCCATGCTCTTGAACACGGATTTCATGATGATCTTATCCATCCCCACTGCGCTGCCGGTAACGCCGCAGCTTGTGTAAGGGATGTTGGCAAGCTCGAACAGACCCTGCATGCTGCCATCCTCACCGTGCATGCCGTGGAAGGCGAGGATCGCACAGTCGATATCCGCAACCTTCTGGGCTTTTGCACCGAACAGACCGCCGCTGCCAAGGGTATAAAGCCCCTTCATGCCGGGAACGGGCGGCAGGATGACACGGGTAAGCCCCTTCTGATCCGGATTGAAGTTTTTATACGTTTCCACCTTGCGAAGCGGTTCACCGATGTACCATTCGCCTTTGCGGGAAACATATACGGGGAAAGCATTGTACTTGGATTTATCCGCATTTTCCAGGATCTGCAGACCGGAAATGACGGAAACATCATGTTCCGCCGCACGGCTGCCGAACAACACGGCAAGATTCAGCATATGATTCATTCTCCTTACTCCCGATAGTTATCGGGCAGGTCATTTTCAAACAGTACCACGCAGCCGGGCTCCGTGTAAAGCGGAAGCTTCTCCGTTGCCTCGGTAAGGGATGCTGTGCGCACAAGGCAGCTTTCCGGGAAGCCTGCCTCCAGCAGACCTTCGCAGATGGGATCCGCATGGGCTTTGCCGATCACGATGGCGATATCCGTACACTTTGCCATGTGGCGTCCGAACTCACGGTTCAGCTCCGCCTCTTCCGCGCCGAGTTCCACCATGCCGGGCGTTACGCAGATGCGCCTTGCCGGGAAGGAAGCGAGAACGTTGAGCGCTTCACGGGAACCGACAGGGTTGGCGTTGAAGGCGTCGTCGATGACGGTCACCGTGCCGGGGATAAGCTGCAGGCGGTGTTCCACCGCTTCCACCTTACCGATGCCGGCAGCGATCTCATCAAGGGTCAGGCCGAGTTTAAGCGCAAGAGCCGCTGCACCGGTCAGGTTTACGATGTTGTGGCGGCCGAGCAGCTTTGCTTTGCAGCGGACAGAGTCGCCGTTTTCGGCAACCAGCGTGAATTCGCTGCCATCGGGGCCGACGGTAATATCGGCCGCACGAAGGTAGAGATCCTCCCCTTCCGTGCCGAACAGGTATTTCTGCCGCAGCGCAGAGGAAGCGAACATGGCACGGCAGTTTTCATCATCGCCGTTGAAGAAGCAGCAGCCGTCGGGCATGAGACCTTCCGCCAGTTCCCCCTTTGTTTTGATGACGCCCTCAAGGGAACCGAAGGTCTCAAGGTGCTGCTTGCCCACAGCGGTAATGATGCCGTACTGCGGTTTGACAAGGGTGCACAGCTCCTTGATATCGCCCTTATAGCGTGCGCCCATTTCGGCAATGAAGATCTCGTGGTGATCTTCAAGCTGACCGCGGATAACCCGGGTCACGCCCATGGGAGTATTGAAGCTGCCGGGGGTAAAGAGCACGTCATACTTTTCCGCAAGGATGGTGCCGAGGGCAAACTTGGTACCGGTTTTGCCGAAGCTGCCGGTGATGCCGATCTTGGTGACATCCGTCCTTTTGGCGAGCTTCTTCTTCGCATCGTTAAAGTACCACTTTTTCACGGCACTTTCGATGGGATAGGTGACAAGGTACGCAAGAAGAACAAAGAACGGCAGCAGCATGCCGGGCAGATAGCGCAGGAAATTGGGCCAGAGGAACTGGAACCACGTCATCCTGAATTCTTCAAAGGTGGTCTTGTAGAAAAACGCAGCCGTAAAGAGGATGCCGAGGATCAGCTCCGCTGCGATCAGCCGCTTCACCCTGCCCGTAAAGGCAAGGGGCTTGATGTGTTCCTTCTTCGTGTAGGCATGATACTGAAGCAGCAGCATCACAAGGTACACGATATCCGCAAGGGCATAGGAAATGCCGTAAAGGGCGCCGCCCATGCTGTAAAAGAGCACATAGCCGCAGCGGAACGCCATGGCGATCACGCCGATCATCACATAGGGCAGCACATCGGAAACCACATGTTTGAAGACCCACTTCAGGTACATTTTGCCCTGATAGCTCTCAAGCTGCAGCATATGGATGAGCGGCAGCGAAGCGAGCACCACGCCGATGGCGGCTGCAAGCATATAAACATAACTCGTAATCGTCAAATCGTATCTCCTCAGGCAAAAAATGCCTTCATGACCGCAGCAAACTGCGGGTATTTATCGGCGTAGGAAAAGTGCCCTGCGCCCTCAAGAACCGCAAGCCCCGCCTTTTTGATGTTCTTCTCCATCACCTTTGCCTGATAAAGCGGCGTGGCGGTATCCTGATCGCCCCAAACAAGAAGCGTTTCGTTTTCAATGGCGGAAAGCCTGTCGGTCAGGTCAAGGTTCACAACACGCTTGAAGGTATCCCGCATCACATCCGTTTTCAGGGCGCGGTAGTCTGCGCTGCCGGCATTTTTCTGTTTTTCGCTGATGTGGAATGCCTTATCCAGCAAGCCGATCTTTGCAAGGCGTTTGAGCGCTTTGAAGGAATAGACACGGATGTAATACTTTGCGCCCCGCTTTGGCTTTACGCCTGCCGCATCCACAAGTACGAGCCTTGAAAACAGCGTATGATCCTCCGATGCAAGAAGAATGGTGACCCTGCCGCCGAAGGAATGGCAGATCAGATCGCACCCACGGATGCCGAGGGTCTCGATAAAGGCTTTCGTCATCGCCGCATATTCCGGTACGCCCCAGGCCGTAGGCGGTTCCTTTGTTTCGCCGAAGCCCGGAAAATCGATGGCGATGGCTTCATAGCCAAGCTGTGTCATGCAGTTCATGATGGGACGCACCGCTTCGATGCTGGCGCCCCAGCCGTGCAGGATGAGTACAGGTTTTCCATGCCCCTGCCTTTCGTAATGGATCCTGATCCCGTTTATCTCACAAAACAACGTCCGCTACCCCTTACTTTTTCTTCAGGCTGCGGAATTTTTCCACATAGCCGATCTTATTGCTTTGCTTCACACGGGCAAAGGCCATGGCGCCTGCAGGCACATCCTGTGTAATGGTGGAGCCTGCAGCGGTGTAGGCATCATCCCCCACCGTAACGGGCGCCACAAGGTTGGTCTGGCAGCCGAGGAACACATTGTTCCCCACGGTGGTGCGATGCTTTTTAAAGCCGTCATAATTGACGAACACGCAGCCGCAGCCCACGTTGACGCCGCTTCCCACATCCGCATCGCCGATATAGGAAAGGTGCGGCAGCTTGGTGCCTTTGCCGACGCTGGAGTTCTTGACCTCCACAAAATCGCCGATCTTGCAGCCGTCTGCGATTTCCGTCTTCGGGCGAAGGTTCACAAAGGGCCCGACGGTCACGCTGTCGCCCACCGCCGCATCGTTTGCAACGACATAGGTCAGGGTGCAGCCCTTGCCGATACGGGTATCGTGAAGCTGGCAGCCGCCTTTGATGACGCTTCCCTCGCCGATGACGGTATTGCCGGAAAGCGTTACGCCGGGGTGGATGACCGCATCACGGCCGATGATGACATCCTCTCCGATATGGGTGGAAACGGGATCGAGCACCGTAACGCCTGCCGCAAAATGCTTTTCGAGCACCGATGCCTTCAGGAGCGATTCGCACAGGGCGATGCCTGCCCTGTCCGTTACCTGCGGCACGGAAGCGGCGCTGATCATCAGTTCATGGGTCTCCACGCCCTCCTCCGCAAGCAAAGCGGCGCAATCCGCAACGCTGTCGGCAGGGTCTGCTTTAAGGAGCGCCTTGAGAAGCAGCGTGCCCTCGAAGCAGAAGACGCCGGAAGGCTGCAGTTCCTCTGTTTCCTCATCGGAGAAAACGAGCATTGCCGCCCTGTCTTTCCCTGCGGCACGCACCACTGCGTCGATATAATCCACTTCAAGCAGGGGAAGATTTCCGTAAAGAACGAGCACAAGCCCATCCCCTGCCGCCTCGATAACGCTGCGGGCAGCAAGAAGCGCATCCGCTTCGCCCAAAGGGGCCAGCTGGATGAAGCAGCGTGCCCTTTTGCCCACATGGGCAGAAATAAGGCCGCTTGCATTTTCAACGATCGCCGGGCAGGACAGCGAACTTTCCGCCACGCCCGGGAGCATACGGTCGATGATCGGCTTTCCGCCAATTTCATGAAGCGCAGTGGGCTTTGCGCTGTTCATGCGCATACCCGCTCCGGCTGCAAGAATGACGGCTGCAGATGCTTTCATTGAAGTCCTTTCTCTCCGCCGCAGGGCAGCGGAGTTCACAAATAATATAATGATGTGTCGTTTTGATGATCGCCCGTTAAGACGGGCTCATTATGCACACATGTGCCTTTGTGTAAAGCACGGGTGCACGCTTCCCTTTTTTTGCAGTCTTATTCCTGCGGAAGTTCTGCGGCGCAGTGGGGGCAGCGGGTCGCTTCATCCCTAATGACTTCGCAGCAGTAGGGGCAGGTGCGGGGTTCCTTTTCCGGTTCGGGAGCAGGTTCTTCCTTCTTTTTGATGTCCTTGAGCGCAGTGATGCCCTTTACCATCAGGAACACGCAGATAGCCATGATGAAGAAATCAAGCACGGTGGTAATGAAGGAGCCGTAAGTAAAACAGGCTGCACCGGCTTCCTGTGCGGCAGCAAGGGTCTCATAGCTGTTGCCGTCAAGGGCGATGAACAGCGTGGAAAAATCAAGACCGCCGGTCAGAAGGCTGATAAGAGGCATGAAAAGATCGTTGACAGCGCTGGTGACGATCTTGCCGAATGCACCGCCAATCATAACGCCGACTGCCATATCCACCACATTGCCTTTGAATGCGAACTCTTTGAACTGTTTGAACATAACGTGCCTCCATACATGATTATTCTATGTTACTATACCACCAGAAAAGCAAAGAAACAAGAAAGGATACAGAAAATTCATCTTCCCGGGCGCTGTTTTCCGTATGCATAAAGAAAGAACGCCCGTTTTTTGCCGTGCGTTCCGCTTTTTAGATGCATGATAGGTGTTTTAAAGTATGTGCCTCTCCGAAAGCAATCTGTTTACACGCAGTTCGGAGAGTTTTTCCATCAGTTCCGCATTGGCACGGAACATGCTCTCCCGGATCCTGTTATGGGGCGGATGCTTACCGCTTTTGTACGTTTCGATCACATCCCCATAGCGTTTTTCCGCCATCGCCACCGCATCCTTCCAGGAAAGGTACAATTCCTCCGCCGCAGCTTCCCCTACCCTTCGCACCGTTTGCTTCTGCCCGTACAGCTTCATAAGACAGGCGAACAGGCTTACCGGCGTTTCCGATATCAGGAAGCCGTTTCTTCCGTCCGTTACGCCTTCCGCCGCACAGCTTCCCTTTACAAGCACCGCCGGAAGCGATGCGGCAGCCGCTTCCCGTACCACAAGGCCGTTTGTATCAAAGGTGGACGGAAACAGGAAAAGATCCGCACGGCAGTACCAGGCACGCATCAGCTCCCTGTCAAGAACGGGACCGACGAAAATGCACTTGGAACAAATGCCGCATTTTGCTGCATATTCCTCCATTTCCAGCCGATCATTCCCTCCTCCGAGAATCACAAAGCGAAAATCCTTCCCCTCTTCTTCAAGGCCTGCAAGAGCATCAAAAACAATACGGATACCTTTATACCACATCAACCTGCCCGCAAAAAGATACACGGGAACATCTGCCGGAAGATCATACCCTGCCGTTGCTCTTTGCACCGCATCCGCACAGAGGCGTCCCTTCGGCATATCCACACCGTTGGGCATCACGGTATATTCTCCTTCATAGCCAAGGGCACGCAGATTTTCCCCTGCCCCGCGACTCACAGCCCACACCGCATCGGATGCAGCAATGTTTTCCACCAATGCACGCCTGCATGTTTCCTGCAGCGCTTTGTTTTTCGTGAGGTTTGCGATATCGATATCGAATTTCGTGTGATATGTCATCACGATGGGCGCATCTGCGACCTGCCGGATCTGCCGTGCCATCCACCCGGATACGATCGGACAGTGGCAATGGAGCAGCTGCACCTTTTCCGCTGCAATGCGGCTCACCGTTTCCGGCGAAAAGGGAATGCCGGCCATGTATCCCTCCATTTTCCGAAACGAAACGCTTGGGTAGCGCTGTATGGGGAAGCGGTAGTTTTCATCCGCTGCCCCCGGGTTTGCCGGAACCACCACAACAGGCTTATGCCCCATAGCCATAAGCTCTTTTGCGTAATTTGCGGTCGCCATCGCCACACCGTCATACTGCGGCGGAAACGAATCGTTCAAAAGGCATACCGTCTTCGGATCACTTGCCATATATACCCCTTTTTCCGCACTGCCGTGCCATATTTCATCCCAAAGAGAATATCACTTCATCATTAAAATCTTTTTGCAAAAATGCAAAACTATTGTGTCTTTTCGGGATATACAACTCTTTTGCAGCAAAAAAGAGCTTTCCGTTTATTCGGAAAGCTCTGTTTTTGGTTTGTTCTCATGCGGCAGCCTGATTGAGGGGATTCCATGTGCCCCTTGTAAAGGCGATCAGGTACAGGGTAAACACAAGCAGGTTGTGGGCGATCATGCTGCCCCATGCCGCAACAAGACCGAAATCCATCACCTGCGTAAAGATGAACGTGCCGACGATGCGCACGCACCACATGCCAAGTACATTATAAAGGAAGGGTGTACGGGTGCGTCCCACGCCAAGATGCATGCCTTCCACAATGATGGAAAAGCCGTAGAAAGGCTCCGATACCGCCACCATACGCAGTACCGTGGTGCCAAGACGGATGACCTCTGCGTTGTCGGAGAACAGGGATACAAGTGCCGGCGCAGCAAAGAAAAGCGCAGCACCGGAAAGGATCATCAGCGACTCTTCGATGGGGATGAACATGGCGGAAAGGGCTTTCATCTGCTTATTGTCACGGGCACCATAAGCGTTTCCCGTCAGCGTGGCGGCAGCGGTCTGCATGCCGTAAGCAGGGATGTAAAAAGCGGATTCCACCGTGTTTGCAATGGTATGTGCCGCCGTGGATACGCCGCCGAGGGAATTGATCATTGCCGCAAAGGTCACAAAGCCAAGGCAGCTGCCAAGCTGCTGCATCATATTGGGGAAGGTGATCTTCCAGCAGGGTTTGAGGATCTTAGGATCCGGCCGAAGCGACTCGCCCTTTGGAGAGATGAGCGGATGGTGCCACAGGACAAGGGAGATGTGAATGCCGCCCCAAAGATAGGCGATGGCACTTGCTATCGCCGCACCGATCACGCCGAGGTCTGCACCGATCATGGTAAAGCTGATGCCTGCAACGGTGATGGTTCTTGTAGGATAGATAAGCAGGAAATTGAGGATCACATTCAAAAGGTTCACGATGATACCCACCTTCATGGGCGTTTTCGTATCGCCTGCAGCACGAAGCGCCGTTCCGAAGATGGCGGAAGCAGTCCTTGGCAGCATGGGAAGATACAGTATCATGAAATATGTTGCGGAAAGCTGCTGAATGTGGGGATCCACCTGCATCCAAACGGGTACCCACCTGCTCAGCGACACGGGGATCAGCGTGCTGATGATGCCAAGCACCAGCACCACAAAAGCAGCCTGTGCCGCCGCATGTTTGGTGACGGCTTTATCCCTTGCGCCGCACGCCTGTGCAATGAGTGCAAGAAAGCCGACGCCGAAGGCGGAAACCGTGCTGTGTACAAGCCATCCGACGGTGCTCGTTGCGCCGACAGCGGCAACGGCATCCGTGCCAAGGGTGCCGACCATGGCCGTATCCACATACTGCACGGCGGTCTGCATCACCTGTTCCATCATCGTGGGCCAGGCGAGAGCAACGATCATACCTGCAAGCCCTTTTTTGCTGTGTTCCATGGAATGATTATCCTCTTTATATTTTAGATAAAAAACCGGGAGCGGAAAAGCGTTTGAAAAATGCGATGCGCCGAATGCGCTGCTTTTTGGATTATCTCACATTCCTTCGTTTCGCACAATAAGCGAAAAAGCGGGAGTATACATTTCTCCCGCTTTGTATGCTTTTGTTTTATCTTCCTTTATATTCTGCTTTGAGAATGGCATCCATTTCTTCCGGCGTTTCCACACAGCCGCCTGCAAGCCACATTTTGATCATGGCATTGATGCCGTTTCGGAAAAATTCGATATGGTACTTCAGGTATTGGTTGTCAAAATCGCTTGCGGCACGCTTTGCATCGTAGATCATGATCTGATGCTTTTCATCATAGCCGAGTTTGAAATAGGTTTTATAGAAAAGCTGATTATCCCGGATATGGGTAAACATTTTGACGGCACCCGTTGCTTCCCGTGTATCCTCATCGGTAAAGAGCTCCGAAAATTCCTTTTCAAGCTTTTCCCGCAGATGATCCGCAAGGTCGTAAATATCGATATAGTTGGCATAAAAGGTGCTGCGGTTGAGTTCCGTCTTTTTGCAGATATCGGAAACGGTGATCTCCTTCAGTTCCCTTTCCTGCAGAAGTTCCACAAATGCCTTTTCGATCTTTTCCACGGATTCCCGGCGCCGCTTGTTGTTTTTCGTATTCATTTTATTATTCCAACACCTGTTTTAATTTTGGTGATTGTTTTGCTCACCGCAAACCATTATACTGCAATTGTATTAAAAAGACAACTGTTGTTTTATTAGGAGGTAACCGATCATGAAAAAAAGCAGTTTTGTGGCGCTCGTTCTCGGCACGGTAAGCGGTGTGCTGTTTGCCCTCGGCATGTGCATGGCGCTTCTTCCCGAATGGAACGCCTTTACGGAAGGCATCGTATTCGGCGCTGTCGGCATTGTGCTTGGCATCGTCACCCTTTGCATCTGGCGCAAAATGGAAAACAAAGCCCCCATCAAACTCAACGGAAAAAACGTGCTGTTTGCGCTGTTTGCCGTTGTGGGTGCGCTGATTCTCGGCCTTGGCATGTGCTTTGTGATGGTATGGGATAAGATCGTTGCGGGCACGCTGATCGGGCTTGTAGGGCTTGTGATGCTCATCTCCCTCATCCCCATCAGCAAGGGCATCAAATAAAAAATGAAAACGGAAAGGGTCATAAGAAGCGCCGCATTGGGTCTTCTCATCAACTTTTCCTACAGCATCTACCATGCTGTGCTGGGTTTCACCTCGCACTCATGGTGGTTTATCGCCATAAGTGTTTATTATACCGTTCTCAGCATCATGCGGTTTGCGCTGCTGCTGATGGAACGGCATAGCCGGCACGATCCGGCGGAGGCAAAGTTTGCGGAGCGCTTCACGGGCTTCCTGCTACTGGCGCTCTCCTTCTGCTTTGTGGGCACGGTGATCCTTTCCGTGGTCACAGACCGGGGCATCCGCCACCACGAGATCGCAATGATCACCATTGCGGTTTATACGTTTACGAAAATGACCCTTGCGGTCATCAATCTTGTCAAAGTCAAAAAGCTGGATCTGCCCATTCACAGGGCGCTCAGGAGCATATCCTTTGCGGATGCCTTTGCAGCGGTCTATTCCCTGCAAAGGTCCATGCTGGTCTCGTTTCCCGGCATGGCGGAAAAGGACATCCGCCTGTTCAACATGCTGACAGGATCCGGCGTGTGCTGCATCATACTGTTGCTTGGACTCTATTTGATCATTGGGAGGAAAATAAAAATGGAAAAATTCATGAAAGCAAACGAAAAGATCGCCGAAACCGTTACCGAAGGCTACAAGAAGGTGGAAAATACCGTTGTAGACGGTTACAAGAAAATGGAAAACGCCGTTGTGGGCGGCTACACCAAAGTGGAAGACAAGTTTATCAATGCATACCTGATCCGTGAAGGCGAGACCCTGGAAGACGCAAAGGCACGCCTGAAGGGTGAGAAGAAGGAAGAAAACTAAAGCGCACACAAAAAGGGCGGCAGGATTAGGGGGCATCCCATTAAAAAAACATCGCCGCAATTTGGATCCATTCCGGGCAACTGCATCGTCATCGTCGGTCGGAATATCGACGGATATGCCTTCCTCCTCTTCCTTGCATTTACCCGAAAGCGATCCATTTTGCGGTCGAAGAGTCTAAAAAGGCAAGACCGGTTCTATCGGCAGGCGTGTGG
>JAFSEB010000048.1 GCA_017435905.1 Clostridia bacterium
AACTTTTCCTGCTGCATGGTTTCTACTACCAGCTTCTTGAATTCCGGCGTATATTTTTTGTTTGGTACTCCTCTTGGCATAACAAAACACCCCACTTGTTAGTTAGTATATCATACTGTCTAACTTATGGGGTGCTGTTCAGCGCTGCAGGGTTTTTTATATACCTTTCCCGCTGCGGGATTTGACAAGGCATATCCGCCGCCCGTATAATGATTTATACGGATCTTCATATCGTATTTTTAAAAATCATATAAATGAAAAAGGAGCGGCGAAGAACATGTTTGAATTCTACAAAAAAGGCGTAAAAAAAGTGCTCAGCATCGGCGCTCATCCCGATGATGCGGACACCAGCGCAGGCGGTCTTGTGATGAAGCTGCTCGAAGCCGGCTGGGATGCACGCTTCGTTTCCGTCACCAACGGCTGCAGCGGCACCTACCATGCGGATGTTCCCCCGGAAGAGCTCACCCTGCAGCGCCGTGCGGAAGCTGCCGCCAGCGGCAGGCTGTTCGGCGAGGGGATCCGTTACGACCTGCTTCACCATACCGACGGCCGCCTGATGCCCGACCTTGAGGCCCGTGAGCACCTGATGCGCTATATCCGCCGTTATTCTCCGGATCTCATCATCACCAACCGCCCCAACGATTACCATGCGGATCACCGCAACACCTCCATCCTCGTGCAGGATTGCTCCTACCTTCTCACCGTGCCCAAGCTCTGTGAGGATACCCCTGCCATGGAGCACATGCCCGTCATCCTCTACTGGAGCGACGGTTTCCACAATCCTCCCTTCCGCACGGACTATATCGTTCCCGTGACGGAGGAAAAGGTGAACCTGCTTGCGGAGCATGCCGCCTGCCACGAGTGCCAGTATTTCGACTGGATGCTGTGGCCCGATAACCTTGACAGGAAGAAGCTGCCCAAGGAGCAGCTGGTGGAAGACCTGAAGGCACGCTTCCGCCGCTCCATGGCCCGCCAGGCCGATGAAAAGCGTGCGGAGCTTGTGGCGAAGCACGGCGAGGCCGGCAACAGCGTCAAATACATCGAGCAGTATGAGCTGTGCGAATTCGGTGCGGATATGACCGAGGAGATCCGCTCCATCATTGAAAAGCCTGAATAAATCAATAAAAAGGGAGCGAAACCATGAAGCTGACCCGAAAAGAAAACTACGATGCCCTCAGCGCCGCTGCGGCAAAGATCATCATCGACACCGTAAAGGCAAAGCCCGATGCGGTGCTCGGTCTTGCCACCGGCTCCACCCCCATCGGCACCTACAAGTGCCTTGTTGCCGCCGCCAAGGCCGGCGAGGTGGATTTTTCCCGGGTGAAGACCGTGAATCTTGATGAGTACATGGGCCTTACCGGCGACCATCCCCAGAGCTACCGCTATTTCATGGAGACCAACCTGTTCCGTGAGGCGGGCTTCACAAAGGAAAATACCAACCTGCCCAACGGCGCCGCAGCGGATGCGGAAGCGGAGTGCCGCCGTTACGATGCCCTCGTGGAGGAGCTTGGCGGTATTGACCTGCAGCTGCTCGGCATCGGCAACAACGGTCACATCGGCTTCAACGAGCCGGATGATGTATTCACCGTGAACACCCACCCCGTGGATCTTGCCGCCGGCACCATCGCCGCCAACGCACGCCTTTTTGAAGGCGGCGAAGCGGAAGTGCCCCGCCGTGCGCTGACCATCGGCATGGGCGCCATCATGAAGGCGAAAAAGGTGCTGCTCATCGCCTCCGGCGAAGGCAAAAAGGATGCCGTACGGGGCATGCTGTACGGCCCCGTTACCCCGAAAATGCCTGCAAGCGTGCTGCAGCTTCATGCGGATGCGGAAGCCATCGTGGATTTTGACGCAGAAGCATAAGGAGAAACGCCATGCGAAAGAAGCTCAAACTCACAGAAGGCATTTTCCCCATGCCCGTGCTGCTGGTGGCCACCTATAACCCCGACGGCACCGTCAACGTCATGAACGCTGCCTGGGGCATGATGCAGGAAAGCGGCTATGTGGCGCTGAACCTGACGGAGACCCATAAGACCGTTCAGAACATCAAGGAACGGGGCGGCTTCACCGTCAGCATCGCCGATGCTGCCCACGTGGCGGAAGCGGACTATTTTGGCGTCGTTTCCGGCAAAAAGGTGGCGGATAAGCTTGGAAGCGCAGGCCTTACCGCCACAAAGGCGGAAAGTGTGGATGCGCCCGTCATCAATGAGTTCCCTCTTTCTTTGGAGTGTGAATTCGTGGAATATCAGCACAATACCTACAGCTGCGGCGTCATCGGCAAGGTGCTTGCCGTCACCGCCGATGAAAGCGTTATGGATGGCGACAAGGTGGATATTTCCCGGGTGAACGCCATCGCCTTCGATCCTTACACCCACGGCTATTACCGTGTGGGCGAGCGTGTGGGCGAAGCCTTCCGGGACGGTCTTAAACTGAAGGAACAGTAAAAAAGGGCAATAAAAAAAGCTGCGAAAGCAGCTTTTTTTATTGCTGTATTACGGTCTGTAGTCCCAGCGGACTTTTGTGACGGTGCCGCCTTCCACGGTGACCTCAAGGTGTACCTGCGCATTGGGGTTATCCTGAAAACGCCGTGTTTTGAACAGCGCATTCAGCCCGGAAAGGGTCACGGGGCCGCTGCCGCCGTAAGCCATATAGGTAAAGGCATCGATAACTTCCGCCACGTTATCATACACACGGAATTCCTTGTCGATGGTCTGCACGGTAACATAAAGATCGTTTGCGCCGTGAAGATACCAGCTTACCCTGTCGCTGCCGTATTGATCGCGCATCAGGTAATGCTCATCATCGATCAAAAGGCGCCTGCTTCCGCCGCTGCCGGTCCATTCAAGCCGCTGCACCGTGATGTGGGCGATGCGGTCGCCCACATGCAGGCGGTCGAGATCCGCATCGTTAAGGAGGATCCTTTCTTCCACCGTGGCAAAGAAGCGGCTGCCGCCGTCTATCTTCGTCAGGTCGGATGCACGGAGGGTGATGAGGTAGGTATCATCCATCAGCCCGTAATGATCGCCGAAGACCTGTGCCGTGGGTTTCGGCGTAGGCATGGGCGTGGGCACGGGCGTGGGAACGGGTGTGGCTGCAGGCACGGGCGTAAAGGTGGGCAGGGGAATGGGCGTGACCGTGATCACCGGTGCAGGCGTTTCCTCGGGCACAGGGGTGGGTCTGACGGAGGCAAGGGGATCCTCCCTGCTCATGCCGGGCAGGTTCGGCGAAAGGGATGCATTGTCCACGCTGCCGAAATTGCGCAGCGCATCATCGTCATAGGATGCAAGGGCGGCAATGGCTTTTCCGGTCTTTTCCTGCCAATAGGCAACGTTTGCGCTCTGGTAATCCGTGAAGCCGTAAAGCGACCAGCAGTACTGGCAGGCACGCAGGTACAGAACGGTACAGTACTTCATGTTTACCGCCGCTTCGCCGCCGATGCTGCCGCCCTCACGCACCGCCTTCAGGAAGGCGGAATAAGCAGCGGACTGAATGTTGGCGGCAACGGCGGTAAGTTCCGCTGCCCGGGTAGCCTGACCGAGGCCAAAGGAATCAAGCAGCAGCTTGGCAGCTGCCACATATGCGCTGTTGAGTCCCTTCTTTTTCAGAAATTCCTTGATGACATCTGCCTTAGCATCGCCGCTGTAGTCCCGGAAAGCATCAAGCAGGATAGCAGAATCGTCCTTTACGCTGCTGCTGTATTTGGCGTAGACTTTTCTTGCAGCTTCCGAAAGGTCGTTCTGTTTGCCCGTTTCCACAAGACCGCAGCGCACGGCGTTCACATAAAGCTCATTGGCGTGCTTCACGGCATATACATCCTGCAGCACGCTGAGGGCATCCCCTACGGAAATGCCGGGTACCGCCTTGTTCATGATGGAATAGGCTTCAATGAAGCCATCCGCATCCGTGCCGAACATGGCGAGGGTGTTTTTGCTGTTATCAAGATCCGTTCGGGTGAAATTGAGCATTTTTCCGTAGTTGCCCATCACCTTGTCGCCGTCGGAAAGAAGCTCCAGCGTGTCGGACTTGCTGTCTTCCCCGGCGATGATGGATGCCACGGCGCTTTCATAAAGATCTTGCGTATAGCCGCCCCACAGCGCATCCACACGCAGACCGCCGAGGATGTTGTAAAGACCGCCCAGCACCACGCCGGCTTCATCCACCAGCATTTTCACGCCGTAATCCCCTTCAAAGAAGGAAAGGCAGTCCCAATACAGGTTTGCAGGGAAGGCGGTGCAGGGAGCAAAGCTGAGCACCTGCGCAGCCCCGTTGTAATGGTACATGGTCTCAAGGGTCTCCATCAGCGTTTCCATGGGGAAAAACTGACGGCTTTCGTAAAGGACAGCGCCGTCTGCCGCCGCCATGTGGTTGCCTGCACGGAATACGGCGCCGCTGCCTGCAGGCTCATATGTCATATCCCCTGCAAGGTAAGCGGCATCGGGACCGCTGATATACAGCGTGCCCGAAACATCAAGGAGCATCAAATAGCCGCTGCGCTCTTCAAGGGCGGAATAGGCCATCACATAAACGGGGGTGTAGGTTTCCGCAAAGGCGGAAAGGGGCAGCAGGGCGAAAAGCAATACTGCCGCAAGAAGAAGGGTGAAGATGCGCTTTTTCATCAGCCGTTTCCTCCTTCCAAATATTGCTGCTGATAGCCCTCCGCGGCGCTGAGAAGACCGCCGTAAAGGGCATCGGCAAATTCATAGGAAAGCTGCGGCACGCCGTCCTGCTTTTCAAGCACCACGGTGGTCGTCACGGTGCGTACGTCCACATTCCAAAGGGTGGTGTTGATGGTGCGGATGAACTTTGATACCGCTTCATCGTAATTGGCAGGGTCGGAAAGATCACGCCCCATCATGTGGCGTGAGACAGAAAGGTATGCGCCGTCGATCACCACCTGCATATCGGGGGCGGTGACTTCCACGGTGCAGCTGTCCTTTTTATCCTTTGTGACATGCCAGCTGCTCAGCTCGTAAATGCGCTCTGCAATGCTGTTGCCGAGGGCAAGGTTCCCTTCGCCCGTCACCTGATCGCTTTTTGCATCGAGTGCTGCCCGGATGGCATCCTCTGCGCTGAGCGCTGCCTGCGGTGCGGCGGAAGCAGCAGGGGCATTGTTACCCTGCGGCGTTCCGCTGAAGGTGATCACGTCCTTTTTCACAAGGATGATAAAAAGAGATACCAGCGCAAGCAGCGACACTGCGATCAGCGTGCCGTGAGAGCTGCCGTTTTTCTTTTTGTTTTGTGCCATGGTTTTCACTCCTTTGCAGTACGGCTTTATTGTATCACTTCAAAAAATGTGCTTCAATAACATTCCAAATGGCTTTTGCGTTGCCATTCCACCCATGTCTGTGCGATAATAGAAGGCAAGGCAGCATGCCGCACCGTTCACAGTTTGTTTCCTTTCCTTTTGTGTTCCTTTGCGATATACTGCATTCGTTTTTGAACTATGTCATGAAGGAGGTTTATTGATCATGGCAGCTTTTTTTGAAATGTTTTCCGAATTTCTTGCCAACTGCGGTCCCTGGGTATATGTGATCATCTTTACCGGCAAGATCGTGGAGGTTTCCCTCGGCACGCTGCGCCTTGTGCTCATCAACCGCGGTGAAAGGGCCGTGGGCAGCGTTATCGCCCTCATTGAGATCCTTCTTTGGCTCATCATTGCCGGTAACGTGCTTTCCGATTATCAGTCCGACCCGTGGAAGATGCTCGCCTATGCGGCGGCGTACGCCCTCGGCAATTACCTTGGCAGCTGGCTTGAAGAGCGGCTTGCCTTCGGTCTGAGCAGCGTGCAGATCGTGGTGATGGACAAGGAGACCAACGACCTGATCAGCGAGGAGCTTCGCCAGCACGGCTTCGGCGTCACGGAGCTTACCGCACAGGGCAGGGACGATGCCACCCGTTACATGCTGCTTTCCACGCTGCGCCGCAAGCTGGCGGATGAAGCCATTGCCCTTGTGCAGAAGATCGCCCCCAATGCGATGATCACCGTCAGCGACGTCAAGAGCCAGCGAAGCGGTTACCTTCGCACGGCGCCTGCACGCAAAAAGCGCAAGGGGCTTTGATGTAAACCGAACAACAGAGAGTAAGAGATCCGCTCTGCAGGAACGCAGGGCGGATCTTTTTGTGGAGAGAAGGGGGCGAAGGCGCTTTGGGTGGCTGCAGGGAGGTGCGGTGTGGAAAGAGACTGCGGTGGGGCGCGGCGCGCATTTGCGCCCTGCGGGCGCAAATGGGCGACCGCCGAGGGGGGCTGCGCCC